>CBFGMY010000034.1:0-25620 GCA_965650055.1 uncultured Devosia sp. | reverse complement strand
CTTCACCTCTCCCTTTGGGGGAGAGGTCGACCCTCTTGGGTCGGGTGAGGGGGCCTTTTCTTGGCTCAGTGCGAGAGGAAGGGCCCCCCCCCCCCCCAGCGGTCCCCCCCCCCCCCCGCCCCCTGGGGGGGCGGCCCCCCCGCTGGGGGGGGGGGCGCGGGCCCCTTCCCCGCGCGCTGCGCCAGAACAGGCCCCCTCACCCGGCGCTATGCGCCGACCTCTCCCCCAAAGGGAGAGGTAAGAAAGCCCGCGCGCAACCTAGGACACCGTGCCTAAGCTGCCAACCCGCCTAAAGTAGACTTCGCCCTTGCGCCTGCCACATAGACTTCGGCAATGGCGCGGTCGTCGCCCAGCGTCTGCAGCAGGAACAATTCCTCGGCAAGCGTGGAGACAGTGGCCATGCGCAGGGCCATTGCGGGCGTCGCCGAGGCGTTGAGCACCACGAGGTCGGCGGCATTGCCAGGCGCGATGGCGCCGATCGTTCCCTCGAGCGACAGCGCCCGGGCATTGCCCAGCGTCATCATGTAGAACGAGTTGAACGGGGTCAGCCGCTGCCCACGCAGCTGCAGCACCTTGTAGCCCTCGGCCATGGTTTCGAGCATGCCATAGCTGGTGCCGCCCCCGATATCGGTGGCAACGCCGATGCGCACGCCATGCTTGGCGAGCCGCTCGCGGTCGAACAGGCCCGAGCCGAGAAACAGGTTCGACGTCGGGCAGAACACCGCCACCGAGCTGGTCTCGGCCAGCACGCCAGTCTCGCGATGGTTGAGATGAATACTGTGGCCAAGCAGGGTCTTGGGGCCGAGCAGGCCATAGTCCTCGTAGATGCCGGTATAGTCCGGCGAGGCCGGATAAAGCTCCATCGATTTGGTGATCTCGTCCGCGTTTTCACTCAGATGCGTCTGCACGTAGCATTCGGGGTGTTCGGCCACGAGCGCCTGCGAGGCTTCCAGCTGTGCCGGGGTCGAGGTGATGGCAAAGCGCGGCGAGATGGCGTAGAGCCCGCGGCCCCGCCCATGCCAGTGCTCGATCAGCATTTTCGTGTCGTCATAGCCGGACTGCGCGGTGTCGCAGAGCGCGTCGGGGGCGTTGCGATCCATCATCACCTTGCCGCCGACCATGAGCATGTTGCGCTTTTCGGCCTCGCCGAAATAGGCATCGACCGAGCGCGGATGGCTGGAGCAATAGGCGACCGCCGTGGTCGTGCCGTTGCGGATCAGTTCATCGTAGAAGGCTGCGGCGACGGCACCGGCATGGCCTTGCTGGCTGAACTTCTGCTCCTCGACGAAGGTGTAGGTATTGAGCCATTCGAGCAGCGAGCCGGCATAGGAGGCGACGATCTGGCTCTGCACATAATGCAGGTGCGTGTCGATGAAGCCTGGCAGGATCAGGTGCGGGCGGTGGTCGATCACCTCGGCATCGGCGTCGGGCACATAGTCGCCCACCGCGACGATCTTGCCGTCGGCGATAGTGATGGCGCCATCTTCGAGATAGCGGTAGCTCGCCTTGTCGTCGAGCCCCTGCGGCTCGCTGACAAAGCTCAGCACACGGCCGCGCAGAATGGTCCTGCTCATTGCCCGGAACCCTCGCGGAACCACTCGACGATCAACGCTCGCTCCTCGTCGGTCATTTCGCTCACATTGCCTGGGGGCATGGCATGGGCATAGCCGGCCTGCATGGCGATGTCCCTGGCGTGGTTGGCGACGGCAATGTCATTGTCGAGGATCACGTTTTTGGGCGCCTCATAGATGCCCGGCCAGGCCGGTTCAGCGGTGTGGCACATGCCGCAGCGCGTCTGCACGGTCAAGCTGGCGGCGTCGAAATGGCTTGCTGCGAGAAAGGGTTCGGCCGCACGAGACGCCACCTCCTCTCCACCAGACCCCGGCAGTTTCGGCGCCGTAGACAGCCAGGCGATGATGATGAACAGCACCCCCGCCACCAGCCACGTCCAGTGCGGATTGCCCTTCCGCGCATGGCGCGTGTTGAAATAGTGCCTGACAACCACGCCGACCAGGAAGATCAGCGAAGCGATGATCCAGTTCCACTGCGTGGCGAAGGCCAGCGGGTAGTGGCTCGACAGCATGAAGAAGATGACTGGTAGCGTCAGGTAGTTGTTATGCAGGCTCCGCTGCTTGGCGATCTTGCCATATTTGGCATCGGGCACCCGTCCCGCCTTGAGGTCGCCCACCACGATCTTCTGGTTGGGGATGATGATCATGGCCACATTGGCTGCCATGATGGTCGCCGTGAAGGCGCCCATATGCAGCATGGCAGCGCGGCCAGTGAACAGGTGGGTATAGCCCCAGCTCATCGCGACCAGGATCGCGAACAACACCAGCATCAGCCCCGTCGTGGAGTTCCCGATCGGCGACTTGCAGAGGCTGTCATAGAGCACCCAGCCGAGCACGATCGAGCCCAGCGATAGCAGGATCGCCTGCCAGGCCGGCACGTCGAGCACGTTGCGATCGAGCAGATAGATGTCCGCGCCCACATAATAGACCAGGGCCAGCAGCATCAGGCCGGAAAACCAGGTCCAGTAGCTTTCCCATTTGAACCAGGTCAGGTGCTCGGGCAAAAACTCCGGCGCCACCAGGTATTTCTGGATGTGGTAGAAGCCGCCGCCATGCACCTGCCACTCCTCGCCATGCGCCAGTGGCGGCAGGCTGGGCGTCTTGCGCAGGCCGAGGTCCAGCGCGATGAAATAGAATGACGAGCCGATCCAGGCGATGGCCGTGATCACATGCAGCCAGCGCACGGCAAACATCAGCCATTCGTAGGCAATCGCGTAATCGGGCATTGTCTTTCGTCCTTTCTACCCTCTCCCCTTGAGGGAGAGGGACGATCATCCTGCGTCCAGCAAGATGATCAGGGTGAGGGGTGCTGCGCTATCCCATTGCCTCGCAGCATCTGGTTGGCGCAGCACCCCTCATCCGCCCTTCGGGCACCTTCTCCCTCAAGGGGAGAAGGCAATCACACGACGATCCTGGATCAAGCCGGCGGGTTCACGCCTTCGACATACCAATCCATGCTCAGCAGCTCGGCATCGGTCAGCGTCACGCCGGCCGGGACCTTCTCGGCGCCGGTATGGTCGTTGATCGGGCCGGTGAAGATATGCAGCGAGCCGTCGATCTGACCGGTACGAACGGCTTCGGCAGCGGCCTTGACCTCGTCGGTGACCTTGGGACCATAGGGCCCGATCTGCACTTCGCCTTCCTTGAGGCCAGGCCAGCGATCGGCGCTGGCCCAGTTGCCGTCGATCACGGCCTGGGCCGACTTCACGTAGGTCGGGCCCCAATTGTCGATGATCGAGGTCAGCTGGGCGTTGGGAGCGAAGGCGCCCATGTCCGAACCCTGGCCGAAACCGCCGACAATGCCGCGCTCTTCGGCAACCTGCAGGGCAGCCGGACCGTCGGTGTGCTGGGCGATGACGTCGATGCCCTGATCGATCATGGCGCGCGCCGCGTCGGCTTCCTTGGCCGGATCATTCCAGGTCGAGATGTAGACCGGGGTGATGGTGAAATCCGGCTTCACCTTGCGGGCAGCCAGCACGAAGGCGTTGATGCCCATCACCACTTCAGGGATCGGGAACGAACCGATATAGCCGGCCTTGCCGGTCTGGCTGAGGTGACCGGCAATAGTGCCGCAGACGGCGCGGCCTTCGTAGAAGCGGGCATTGTAGGTCGCCACATTGTCCGAGCGCTGGTAGCCCGTGGCATGCTCGAACTTCACGTCCGGGAACTGCTGGGCAACCTTGATGACATAATCGCCATAGCCGAAGCTGGTGGCGAAGATCAGCTTGTGGCCGGACTGGGCCAGCTCGCGCAGCACGCGTTCGCAGTCCGGACCTTCCGGAACCTGCTCGACGATGGTCGGCTCGGCAACCAGGTCACCCAGCGTGTCCTTCATGAACTTGGCGCCGACGGCGTGGCCATGGTTCCAGCCATTGTCGTTGGGCGTACCGATCAGCATGAACCCGACCTTGAGCGGCTCGGACTGGGCGAAGGCCTTGGTGCCAAGCAGCGGCAGGGCTGCCGCAGCCGCACCGGCCTTGAGGACATTACGACGTGAAAGAGTCATTTCGCTTCTCCGTTTGACGTTTCGTTGTTGATCGAGCCGGTCATTGATGCCGGCTCAATTGGATGGCAAGAACGGCCTGCCGAGGCATGCCGGAGCATTGGTGGAGGCATCGCGGCGGATGGAAATCAGCACCAGCACGACGACGGTGGCGAGATAGGGCAAGGCGGCCCAGAGCTCGGATGGGATGACGCTCAGCGGCCCGCCGCCGGCCTTGGCATAGAGCTCCATGGTCATCACGAGCCCGAAGAGATAGGCGCCGGCCAAGAGGCGGAACGGCCGCCACGACGCAAAAACCACGAGCGCCACGGCGATCCAGCCGCGCCCGGCCGTCATGCGTTCGGCCCATTGCGGCGTGAGCAGCAGCGGAAAACAGGCGCCGGCAATACCGGCCATGGCGCCGCCGAACATCACCGCCAGGTACCGCACGCCGATGACCGAATAGCCGATGGAATGGGCGGACAGGTCGTTCTCGCCGACGGCCCGCAGGATCAGGCCGGCCCGCGTCTTCTTGAGGAACCACCAGACGGCGACCACCATGATCAGCGCGAAATAGACCAGGGCCGAATAGCCGAACAGCACGCGCCAGAACGGGTCTGCCGCGCCGCCGGGAAACAGCGGCCCGAGCAGCGTCACCGGCTTGGCGCTGTAGCCACCCCCGGCCAATGCAGAAAAGCCCGTGCCGAAGATGGTCAGCGCCAGCCCGGTGGCGGTCTGGTTGGCGGAGAGGCTGAGGGTCAGGAAACCGAAGATCAGCGACGTCGCCACGCCCGCCGCGGCGGCCACCAGGACTGCGAGATAGTGGTTGCCGGTGGTGAACACGATCACAAAGGCCGTGATGGCGCCGACCAGCATCATGCCCTCGACACCCAGATTGAGCACCCCGGCCTTTTCGACCACCAGTTCGCCCAGCGCGGCAATGAGGATCGGCGTCGAAGCGCCGACAACAGTGATGATGATGGCGATGATCAGTTCGGTGCTCATGCGCGCGCCTCCGCTGCCGGCACCACCCGCCTGATGCGGTAGCGAATGAGAATGTCACCCGCCAGGAGGAAGAACAGCATCATCGACTGGAACAGGCCCGTGGCGGCATTGGGCAGCCGCATGGTGGTCTGCGCCACTTCGCCACCCACGAAGGTAATGGCCAGCACGATGCCGGCAAACACTACGCCCAGCGGATTGAGCCGGCCCAGAAAGGCCACGATAATGGCCGTGAAGCCGTAATTGGTCGGGAAGGCCGGCGACATGCGCTGGAACGGTCCGGCCACTTCAAGGGCACCGGCAAGCCCGGCCAGGGCCCCGCTGACCAGCAGCGCCAGCCAGATCGTCTTGTGCTCGGAAAAACCGCCGTAGCGCGCCGCATGGGGCGCCGCCCCGACCACCTTCATCTGATAGCCGAACACCGAGCGCGACATGATGAACCAGGCCACCAGCGCCACGACGATGGCGATCGGCACACCCAGATGCACGATCGTGCCGGGGATGATGAAGGGCAGCCGGGCCGCTTCGGCGAAGATGCGGGTCTGCGGCTGGCCCATGCCCATCGGGTCCTTCCACGGAGCGCGCACGAGGTAGTAGATCAGCTGCACCGACGCGTAGGTCAGCATCAGGCTGGTCAGGATTTCGTTGACGCCAAGCCGGGTGCGCAGCAGCGCCGGGACTGAGGCATAGAGCGCGCCGCCCGCCACGCCGGCCACGATCATCAGCGGCAGAATCCACCAACCGGTGAGACTATAGGTGGCGAGCGCCACGCCGGTCGCGGCGAGGCCACCCATGATGTACTGCCCCTCGGCGCCGATATTCCAGACATTGGCGCGATAGGCGATGGAAAGGCCGACACCGATGATGATCAGCGGCGCGGCTTTGACCCCGAGATCCTGCCATTTGTAGGAATTGGTCAGCGGCGTGAGGAAGATTTCCCGCACCGCCCCGATGCCGTCATAGCCCATCAGCGAGAAGATGATGGCGCCGATCACCATGGTCAGCAGCACGGCCGCCACCGGCGTGGCATAGACCATGAACTGGGAGGGTTCGGGGCGCTTCTCAAGCCGGAATTGCATCGTGTGCCTCCGTCGTTCCGTGCACACCACCCATCAGCAGCCCAATCTCCTCGACACTCATCTCGCTTGTCGGCCGGGTCGGCGACAGGCGACCCATATTGATCACGGCCAGGGTATCGGACAGTGCCCTCAACTCATCGAGGTCCTGGCTGATCACCACGATTGCCGAGCCGGCCGCCGCCAGATCCGCCAGCGCCTGGTGGATGGCCGCGGCCGCACCGGCATCGACACCCCAAGTGGGCTGGCTCACCACCAGCACGCTCGGCTTTTGCAGGATTTCGCGTCCCATGATGTATTTCTGCAGGTTCCCGCCCGACAGCGAGCCGGCGGTCGAAGCCGGCCCCAGCGCCTTGACGGCGAAGTCGGCGATGACCTTGCCGGTATAGGTCTTGGCCGCACCCGAATTGATCAGCCCCATCACCACCATGCCCAGGCGGTCCCGCGCCGTCAGCACCGAATTGTCGCTCAGGGTGAACTCGCCCACCGCGGCATGGCCGTTACGCTCCTCGGGCACCGCACAGAGCCCGCGCCGGCGCCGCCCGGTCGTATCGAGCAAGCCGAGCGGGAAGCCATCGAGCGTGACGGCATCCTTGTCCTGGCTGCGGATCTCGCCTGAGAGCGCATCGAGCAGGGCGTTCTGCCCATTACCCGCCACCCCGGCAATGCCGAGGATTTCCCCGGCCCGAACCGTAAAGCTGACCGCGTCGACCGGCACCTCAAAATGCCCGGTCTTTACAGTGGACAGGCGAGAGACGACCAGCTTGGGCTGTCCCATGCGCCGCCCTTCGGCACGCACGATGTCCTTGAGCCCGGTGCCGATCATCTTCTCGGCCATCGAGCGACTGGTTTCATGCTTGGGGTCGCAGGTATCGACCAGCCTGCCGCCACGCAGGATGGTGGCGGTGTCGCACAGCGCCTTGATCTCATGCAGCTTGTGCGAAATGTAGAGGATCGAGCAGCCCTCGGCGGCCAGTTTGCGCAGCACCTCGAACAGCTGCTCGACCTCCTGCGGCGTCAGCACCGAAGTCGGCTCGTCCATGATCAGCAGTTTCGGCTCGAGCAGCAGCGCGCGCACGATCTCGATGCGCTGGCGCTCGCCCACCGACAGCGTCGCCACGGTACGATGTGGATCGAGAGCCAGCCCATACTGCGCCATCACGGCGCGAATACGCGTTTCGAGTTCGCGCGAGGGGATTTTGCTGTCCATGCCCAGCGCGATATTTTCGAGCACCGTCAGCGCTTCGAACAGAGAGAAGTGCTGAAACACCATGCCGATGCCCAGCTTGCGGGCCGCCTTGGGATTGGCCACCATAACCGGCGCCCCGTTCCAGCGGATTTCGCCGGCATCGGGCTGCATGATGCCGTAGATCATCTTGACCAGGGTGGACTTGCCCGCCCCGTTCTCGCCCAGCAATGCGTGGATTTCGCCTGGCTTGACGGCAAAGGTGACGTTGTCATTGGCCAGGACGCCGGGAAAGCGTTTGGTGATACCGGTCAATTCCAGCCGATAGGGCATACTAGCGTCCAATCACCACCCCCAATGGCTTGGGGGCGCGTGCCCGCGCAATTTCAGCTTCCCGTTGCCCAATGTGGACCATAATTTCTGCTGCCGCCAGTGCCGCTATGACTTCGGGGCGCTTATCCCCAAGGCCTTGCTGACCGATCGGCAGCACCAGCCTGTCCAGCGCCGCGACGTCGCCGCCCTCGGCTTTGAACCAGCTAGAGAACCGGGCCCGCTTGGTCTGGCTGCCCACCATGCCGATATAGGGCGCATCGCTTCGCGCCAGCGCTTCGCGGGCAATCATGAAATCGAGCGCGTGGTCATGCGTCAGGATGACGTAGGAGGACCCCTCTGGCGCCGACCGAACCACCGCCTCCGGCATGGCCACGGCCCGCGAGGCGATGCCGTCGGGCAGTTCGGCCAGCTCTTCGCGGCGCGTGTCGATCACTTCAAGCTGCACGGGCAGCAGCGCCAGGATTTGTGCCAGCGCCCGTCCCACATGCCCGGCGCCGAACACGTAGACATGCGGCAAAGCGGCGTCTTCCGCGGCAACCTGCGACGCGAGACGGTCCCGTGCCGCCGCATCAGCATAGGCGAGCTTCACCTCGACACGACCGCCGCAGCATTGGCCGATTTCAGGCCCCAGCGGCACATCCATCGCCTCTTCGGCCAGCCCATTGGCGATGAGCCGCCGGGCATGCTCGATCACCATATATTCGAGCGCCCCACCGCCGATGGTGCCGAAGATCGCTTTCGGTCCAACCAGCATGAAGGTTCCTTGCGCGCGCGGGGATGAACCGCGGACAGAGGTGAGCGTGCAGGCGATGGCGTCGGGACTGGTGGCGAGGAAGGTGCTGAGTTGGGCGGTGCGGGAGGTCATGACAGCTCAACCTCAGAGCCGAGCCCAACCAACCCCCACCCTTGATCCCTCCCCACAAGGGGGAGGGAGACGATGGGGCATCCGGCTGTGGCACAATCGGGCAGTACGGCGCTGAGCGAGCTTCCCTCCCCCTTGTGGGGAGGGAATGAGGGTGGGGGTGATGTCAAGATGACCACCAAGCTCACCCCCGCGCCTCCCGCTTCAATCGCTCCACCCCCATCAGCACCCGCTCCGGCGTCACCGGTGTATCGAGCTGCGGCGCGATGCGATAATCGGCCACCGCAGCCACCGCCATCGACAAGGCCTCGACCACGCTCATCGCCAGCATCAGCGGCGGCTCGCCCACGGCCTTGGAGCGGCCGATGGTCGGCTCGGCATTTTCCGACCATTCGGCCAGCTTGACGTTGAAAACCGGCGGCACGTCGGAGGCGAGCGGGATCTTATAGGTCGACGGCGCCTTGGTGCGCAGTTGCCCCTTGTCGTCCCAGACCAGTTCTTCGGTGGTGAGCCAGCCCATGCCCTGGATGAAACCGCCCTCGACCTGACCGATGTCGATGGCCGGATTGAGCGACTTGCCGACATCGTGGAGGATATCGACCCGATCGACCGTGTATTCGCCGGTGAGCGTATCGATGGTCACCTCGCTGACCGAGGCGCCATAGGCGAAGTAGTAGAACGGATGCCCGCGCCCGGTGGCCCGGTCCCAATGGATCTTGGGCGTCTCATAGAAACCAGCGGCCGAGAGCTGCACGCGGTTGAGATAGGCCGAGGCCGCCAGTTCGGCGAAGGGCACGAATTTGGCGCCGGCCTGGATGCCGCCCTGCACCCAGGTCACATCGGTCTCGGCGACCTGATGCAGCTTGGCCGCATGCCTGGTCAGCCGCTCCTTGATCTGCCGCGCGGCATCGTAGGCCGCCATGCCGTTGAGATCGGAGCCGGAGGACGCCGCCGTGGCCGAGGTATTGGGCACCTTGCCCGTCGTCGTCGCCATGATCTTGACTGTGTCGAGCCCGACGCCGAAGGCATCGGCCAGTACCTGCGCCACCTTGATATAGAGCCCCTGCCCCATCTCGGTGCCGCCGTGGCTCAAATGGATCGAGCCATCCTTGTAGACATGCACCAGCGCCCCGGCCTGGTTGTACCAGGTGGCCGTGAACGAGATGCCGAACTTGACCGGCGTAAGCGCAATGCCCTTCTTGAGGATCGGGCTGCCGGCATTGTAGCTGAGTACTGCCGCTCGCCGCGCCTGGTAGTCCGCGCTGGCCTCCAGTTCATCCACCACGCGGCGGATGATATTGTCCTCCACCCTCTGGTGATATGGCGTCACATTATCGGTGTCGATGCCGTAGAAGTTGGCCTTGCGGATCTCAAGCGGATCCTTGCCCAGCGCGTAGGCGATATCCTCGATCCACCGCTCCGCCGCCATCATGCCCTGCGGACCGCCAAAGCCCCGGAAGGCGGTATTGGAGACAGTGTTGGTATAGAGCGGCTCGCTGCGCACGCGCACGGCGGGGTACCAATAGGCATTGTCGGCATGGAACAGCGCGCGGTCGGTCACCGGGCCTGACAGGTCTGAGGAAAATCCCGCGCGGGCACCATAGACCGCATCGACGGCGTGGATTTTGCCCGTCTCGTCATAGCCGACCTCGTAGTCGACCACGAAATCGTGCCGCTTGCCCGTCGCGGTCATGTCGTCGTCGCGGTCCGGGCGGATCTTGCAGGCGCGGTTCCACTTTTTCGCCGCCAGCGCTGCCACGGCGGCGAACAGATTGCCCTGGGTTTCCTTGCCGCCAAAGCCGCCACCCATGCGGCGCACATTGACCGTCACGGCATGGTGGCGGATGCCCAGCACCGCCGCGACCATCAACTGCACTTCGCTCGGATGCTGGGTGGAGGCGAAGACGGTTACATCCTCGTCCTCGCCCGGCACGGCCATGGAAATCTGGCCTTCGAGATAGAAGTGGTCCTGCCCGCCAATGGCGATGCTGCCCTTGATCCGGTGCTGCGCTGCGGCGAGGCCCGCGGCGATATCGCCGCGCTCGAGCTTGAGCGGCTCGGTCACCAGCTTGCCGCCGGCCGCTTGTGCGGACCGCACATCAGTCAGGTGCGGCAGGTCGCGATACTCGATCCTTGCCAGATGCGCCGCCCGCCGCGCCAGGTCGCGCGTCTCGGCCACCACCGCAAACAGCGGCTGGCCCCAGAAATGCACCTTGCCCGTGGCGAAGATGGGTTCGTCATGCTTGTGGCTGGGCGACACGTCATTCTCGCCGGGAATGTCGTCCGCCGTGAGAATGCCGATGACACCGGGCGCAGCTTTCACCGCTGCATAGTCGATGCTGACGATCTCGGCATGCGCCTTGGTCGAGAGGGCCAGATAGGCGTGCATCGTGCCTTCGGGCTCGACCATGTCGTCGATATATTCGGCCGAGCCGGCAACATGCTTGGGCCCGCTGTCATGGCGGGTCGACGTGTGCAGCGAGGCGAGGGCGATGGGGGCGGTGTGCTTGGTCATGCCACCTCCCGCCGCAGCCGCTGCCCCTGGCCCGTCGTTTCGAGGAAGAACCGCTGCAGCAGGTTCTGCGCCGTCAGCAGCCGATATTCCGCGCTGGCCCGCATATCCGAGATGGGCTGGTAGTCCTCGGCAAACGCTGCCATCGCGGCGTCCACCGTCGCCTGCGTCCACGGCTTGCCCACCAGTGCCGCCTCAACAGCCTTGGCGCGCTTGGGCGTTGCCGCCATGCCGCCAAAGGCGATGCGGGCCATGCCAACCATGCCGCCATCGTTGACGAACACCCGGAACGCCCCGCACAGCGCCGAAATATCTTCCTCCCGCCGCTTGGAAATCTTGTAGACGGCGAATTTCTCGCCCTGCGGCAGCAGTGGAATGGTGACGCTCTCGACGAACTCGCCGGGCTGCCGGTCCTGCTTGCCATAGGCGAGGAAATAGTCCTCGAGCTTGATCTCGCGCCGATGCTCGCCTTTGCGCAGATGCAGCTTGGCCCCGAGCGCGATGAAGGGGGGCGGCGTATCGCCGATCGGCGAACCGTTGGCGATATTGCCGCCGATGGTGCCCATGTTGCGGATCTGCTCGCCGGCGATGCGGTTCCACAACTCGCTCATGTCGGGGAAATTGCTCGCCACCACGGGCAGGGCCTGGGAATAGCTGACGCCGGCATAGAAACGCACTTCGCTGTCATTCTCGGCGATGCGCTTGAGTTCCTGCAGGTGACCGATGAAAATCACCGGCCCGATCGCCCGCATGAACTTGGTGACCCACAGGCCCACATCGGTCGATCCGTTGATGATCGTGGCCGTGGGGTTGGCTTCATAGATATCGGCGAAATCGTCGAGACTCGCCGGCACGATGATGCGGTCGGCGCCCTCGCCGATCTCGACCCGCGCACCGTCATTGATGGCCTTGATCTTGCCCTTGAGCGCGATGCGCTCGGCCCAGAGCGGATCGGCTTCGGGTCGGCCATAGCTCGAAATTGCCTTGCCGGCGCGGATGATCGGGGCATAGCCGGTGCAACGACACAGATTGCCCTGCAGCGCCCTTTCGATGGCCCCCTGGCTCGGATCGGGATCGCGCATCCACAGGCCATAAAGGCTCATCACGAAGCCCGGGGTGCAGAAGCCGCATTGGCTGCCGTGGTGATCGACCATCGCCTGCTGCACCGGATGCAGCACACCATCCTTGCCGCGCAGATGCTCGATGGTCACCACATGGGTGCCGTGCAGGCTCCCCACGAAACGAATGCATGCCGTAACCGAGTCATAGATGATCTCGTCGCCGGCAAGCCGCCCGACCAGCACCGTGCAGGCGCCACAATCGCCCTCGGCGCAGCCTTCCTTGGAGCCGCGCAGGCGACGCTCCAGCCGCAACCAATCGAGCAGCGTCGTATCGGGCTTTACATCGGTGAGGCTGACCTCTTCGTCATTGAGGATGAAGCGGATGGCGCCCGAAACCGCGGTCATCCCTAACTCCCCCGATAGGTCGAATAGGCGAACGGGCTGACCAGCAGCGGGACGTGATAGTGCTTGTCTTCCGAAATCGTGAACCGAACAGGCACCACGTCGAGGAACGGCGTTTCGAGCTCGACGCCGAGCCGCTCGAAATACTGCCCGACATGGAAGTGAATCTCGAACTCGCCATGCTGGAACTGCTGCTCATCCAGCAGCGGTTGATCCACCCGGCCGTCGGCATTGGTATAGCTGTCGGCGATATGGTGATTGTGATCGCCGTGCACGAACAGCAGCTCGATGCGCATGCCACGCGCCGGCGTGCCGTGCATGGTATCCAGGACATGCGTCGTAAGGCGTCCACTACCCGCCATGTGCTGCTCCGTATATTGTCCCCGAAGCACGAGACTATCGCATCGCGCTCGATGCGCAATGCTCATTTTTTACCATCTGGTCCATTTTTGTGCATCTCGTTCCAGTGCACAGGATTGATACTGCCGCAGCATCACCACACGAGAGCACACCCATGCGCTACCCCCGTGACCTCAATGGCTACGGCCCCAATCCGCCCCACGCCAACTGGCCCGGCGGCGCCCATGTCGCGGTGCAGTTCGTGCTCAACTACGAAGAGGGCGGCGAGAACAATATCCTGCATGGCGACGCCGGCTCCGAGGCCTTCCTCGCCGACGTCGTCGGCGCCGCGCCCTGGCCGGGCCTGCGGCACTGGAACATCGAATCGATGTACGAATACGGCGCGCGCGCCGGCTTCTGGCGGCTGCACAAGCTCTTCACCGAGGCGCAACTGCCCGTCACCATCTATGGCGTTGCTACCGCGCTGATGCGCGCCCCGGCCCAGCTCGCCGCCATGCAGGACGCCGGCTGGGAAATCGCCAGCCACGGCTATAAATGGGTCGAACACAAGGACATGGCCCCGGACGTCGAACGGCAGCAGATCGCCGAAGCCATCCGCCTCCACACCATCGCTACGGGCGAACGACCGCGCGGCTGGTATACCGGGCGCTGCTCGCTGAACACGGTTGATCTCGTGTCCGAGGAGGGTGGCTTTGCCTATGTCTCGGACACCTATGACGACGACCTGCCCTATTGGCGGGTGCATCTGGGGCGCCCCCAGCTCATCATCCCCTATACGCTCAGCGCCAACGACATGCGCTTCGTTACCGCCTCGGGCTTCGACAATGGCGAGGAATATTTCCAGTTTCTGAAGGACAGCTTCGACTGCCTCTATGCCGAGGGCCAGGGCGGTTCGCCCAAGATGATGTCGATCGGCCTGCACTGCCGCCTGGTCGGCCAGCCCGGCCGCTACCAGGGCCTCAAGAAGTTCGTCGACTACATCAAGGGCTTCGACAAGGTCTGGGTCCCCACCCGCCTGGCCATTGCCGAGCACTGGGCCGGCGAACATCCCTATGTCGCCCCCGAAGTCATTCCGTCCCAGCTCGACAAGGCCGAGTTCGTCGCCCGTTATGGCTCAATCTTCGAACACTCGCACTGGATCGCCGAGCGCGCCTGGGACGGTGAGCTCGCGCCGGCCAATGATACGGCCATCGGCCTCCATTTCGCGCTGCGCACCCAGTTCCGCATGGCGACACAGGAGGAGCGCCTCGCGGTCCTCCGTGCCCACCCCGATCTGGCCGGCAAACTCGCCGCGGCCCGGCGGCTGACCGAAGCCTCGACGGCCGAGCAGGCATCGGCTGGGCTCGATGCCCTCACCGACGCCGAGCGCGAGCGCTTCACCGCGCTCAACGCGCACTATGTCGAAAAATTCGGCTTCCCCTTCATCATCGCCGTCCGCGACAATACCAAAGGATCGATCCTGGCGGCGTTCGAGAAGCGCATCAACAACAGCGCCGAAGTCGAATTCGCCACGGCGTGTGCACAGGTGGAACGGATTGCGCTGTTGAGACTGCAGGCCGTGCTGCCATAGGTGAACGCGATGCCGGACCCCACCAGCGCGTCACCCTCGGGTCAAGCCCGAGGTGACGATCGAGTCTGTTGAAACTGGCTGCGGGCAGCCCTACCCGTTCAGCTCGTCCTCACCGAAGGGAATGTCCGCCTCTTCGGCAAACAGGCTCAGGATCAGCGCGAACAGGCCAAGCCACGGCAGCTTGTGCTGCAGCCAGGCATGGGGCGCGACCCCGAAATGGGCGGATTGGTCAAACATCCACTCAGTATCGCGCCAAAGTTTGAAGATTTGGTAACCCTAACAGGGTCTTAGGAAGGCGTCACTTGTAGAAGCCATCGCGCAGGTTGATGCTGTGCTCAATGTAGACCTTGAGCGCGCACAGCATGCCCGTCCACCCTTCGCAATTGCCGAAGGCCGCCTTCTGCGCCGCGACGGTATCCCGCCAGCCGCTCTCGGCAATGGTCACCAGTGTACGTCCGTCTTCGAGGCCGGCAAAGGTCATGGTGACCGTGGTCTCATAGGAGCCACCCTGGTCCGGCGTGCCATCGGCGGCGCCCCAGCGCAGCACGATCTTCTCGTCCTTGGTCACCTCGACCACATGCACGGGGAACGCGCCCGGGAAGTCATGGAAGTCCCAGGTCACCGTAGCGCCGGTCTCCAACCGGCCCTTGGCCCCGCCGGTGGTAAAATAGCCGCTGAGATGCCCAGGATCGACCACGGCTTCGAACACCTCATGCACCGGCTTGCTGATCCGGCCCGAGACGCTGAATTCCGGCGCCATATGGGCGCCCTTGCTCTGTACGGCTCGCATTTCGTGAACTCCTTGCTTGACTGAGCGCACCATATGTTATAAAAATATAACATGTCAACCGAAGACGAAAATGACCTGATCTTCAAGGCCCTGGGACACCGATCCCGGCGCAGGATCGTCGACCTGCTGAAGCTTGAACCGCGCACCACCGGCATGCTCTGCGACCTGATGCCCGAGCTCGACCGCTGCACGGTCATGCAGCATCTGGGCGTGCTCGAAGAGGCGGGACTGGTCGTTGCCGAGCGTCGCGGCCGCGAGCGCTGGAACCATCTGGACGCCCTGCCCATCCACGCCATCCACGAGCGCTGGATCGGCCCCTACGCCGCCTATGCCACGTCGATGCTGAGCCGGCTCAAGAGTCAGGTGGAAAGCCCCGCCTGACTTGCGGCGACTCCGGCGAGGCGCTATGCGCGTTGGCACTGGAGGGCTTCATGTACACGCTTTACGTCGCCAACAAGAATTACTCGTCCTGGTCGCTCCGCCCCTGGACGCTGATGCGCGAACTGGCCATTCCGTTCGACGAACAGGTTCGCCCCTTCAACGATGGCCCCGGCCTCACCTATACCGGCATCTCGCCCAGCGGCCGCTTTCCCTGCCTTGTCGATGGCGACACCATGGTCTGGGATTCCCTGGCCATCACCGAATATCTCGCCGAGAGCCACCCCCAGATATGGCCAGCGGACCGCGAGGCGCGCGCTTTTGCCCGCTCCGCCGCAGCCGAGATGCATTCCGGCTATGGCAACCTGCGCAATATCTGCGGCATGAATGTCGGCATTCGGGTCGAACTGGCACCGATCCCCGAGGGTCTGGCGCAGGACATCGCCCGCCTCGATACGGTCTGGACCGAGGGCCTCAGCCGCTTTGGCGGCCCGTTCCTCGCCGGCCCCCGCTTTACCGCCGTCGACGCCTTCTTCACCGCCGTCGCTTTCCGCGTCCAGACCTATGATCTGCAGCTCAGCGAACCGGCCGCTGCCTATGCCCGCCGCCTGCTCGCCCTGCCCTCGATGCAGGATTGGTACGCCGCCGCGCTCAAGGAAACCTGGCGCCGCACCGCCTATGAGAGCGAAGCCCTTGCCGCCGGCCGCATCGTCACCGATTATCGTCAGACCGCCTGAGCCTTGGGGACATAATGGCCGACACCACCTACGCCTCGCCATCAGCAGGCCTGCCCCCGCAGGCCGCTCTCCTTACCGGCCGCGCCGTCTTCACCGAGGCCTATGCTGTCATCCCGCACGGGGTGATGCGCGATATCGTCACCAGCTACCTGCCACATTGGGACCGAACCCGGGCCTGGGTGATCGCGCGTCCGCTCTCGGGATTCTCGGAGACCTTCTCGCAATACATCGTGGAAGTGCTGCCCGGTGGCGGCAGCACCCAGCCGGAGCCCAACCCGCTGGCCGAGGGCGTGCTGTTCGTGGTCGAGGGTCAGGCCAACGTCACGATCGAGGGCAAGAGCCACCTGCTCAAGTCAGGCGGTTACGCCTTCCTGCCGCCCGGCTGTCCCTGGTCGCTGCTCAACGAAGGGGCCACGCCCCTGCGCTTCCATTGGATCCGCAAGCGCTACGAGGCTGTTGATGGCATCGAGGCGCCCACCGCCTTCGTTGCCAACGAACAGGACGAACCCATCCGCTGGATGCCCGATACCAACAACACCTGGGGCACCACGCGCTTCGTCGACCCCACTGACCTGCGCCACGATATGCATGTCAACATCGTCACGCTCGAACCGGGCGCCGTCATTCCGTTCGAGGAAACCCATGTCATGGAGCACGGCCTCTACGTGCTGCAGGGCAAGGCGGTCTACCGGCTCAATCGCGACTGGGTCGAGGTCGAGGCCGGCGACTTCATGTGGCTGCGCGCCTTCTGCCCACAGGCCTGCTATGCCGGCCCGGGCCGCTTCCGCTACCTGCTCTACAAGGACGTCAATCGCCACATGAAGCTGGACCTCTAGTCATGGGCACCATCGTGGTCGAGTCGCTGACATCAGCGGCCTTCGCGCCGTTCGGCCAGGTGATCGAGACATCGGGCGCGCATCACTATCCCATCAACAACGGCATGACCGAGCGCTACCACGACCTGGCGCGGGTCGAACTCGGCGGCGTCCATCCCCGCCCGTTGATCTCCATCTTCCGCGGCCAGCCTTATGCCTTGCCGCTCGCCCTCAAGCTGGTCGAACGCCACCCGCTCGGCAGCCAGGCCTTCTACCCGCTATCGGCCAGTCCCTGGCTGGTCATCACAGCCGAAGACGAAGCCGGCATACCGGTTCGCCTCCGCGCCTTCCAGCCGGCCCCGGGCCAGGGCGACAACATCGCGATGAACACCTGGCACGGCGTCCTGACCCCGCTCGATATCGCCAGCGACTATCTCGTCGTCGACCGCGGCGGCGACGGCAACAACCTCGAGGAACACCATTTCCAGGTGCCGTGGACGATAACCCGATAGTCACCGCTTCCCCGCCACAGCCTCGCAACTGCCTTGCCGCTGCGCTATGCTCGCCGAAATGGAGGTCGTCATGCGTCTGGTCCGCATTCTCGTCGCCCTGCTCGCTTTCGCGCTGGCCGTTCCGGCCATGGCCGAAGACGTCACCTTTTCCGGCCTCGTGACCTATCGCGAGCGCATGGCGCTGCCGCCCGATGCCGCGCTGACCATCACCCTGGTGGGCCTGCCCGCCGAGCAGCACATCGCCTCCGCTCAGGCCAGCCTGGGTGGCAAGGCCGGATCGCCCATCCAGTTCACGCTCAATGTCCGCAGCGATGTCATGACCGCCGACGGCCAATACGGCCTCGTCGCCGAAATCTGGAGTGCCGGCTATGTCATCTTCCGCAACGGACAACCGGCAGTGGCCGACGCGGACGAGCCGGCCGGCAACGTGATCGAGGTCGAATTCTCCCCGCCTCCGCCACACGATCCGCCCGAGCAGGTACTCCCGCCCGTCGAGACGCCCAACCCGCTCCTCGATGTGCTGTGGACCGTCACCAGCATCGGCGGCGACCCGGTCCTGCCCCAGACCGAGGTGACCTTCTCCATCGCGGCCGACCATCGCGCCGGCGGCAATGGCGGCTGCAACAACTACTTCACCGAGGCCAGCTTCGAAATCCCGCCACTGACCTTCGGCCCAATCGCCGGCACGCGCATGGCCTGCGATCCCGCCGTCATGGCACAGGAAACACGCTTCTTCGCCGCGCTCGAAGCCACTGTTGGTTACGACCTTGCCGGCGACGCGCTGAAACTGGTCGACGCCGCCGGCATTCCCCTGGCTGGTCTCGTCCGGGCGCCCTGAGCTTCCCAACGCCGTGCCGGATGGCTAAGGCTGAGCGACCTGCACCGGAGCCACCATGGACAAAGCCGATCTGATCTCGCGTCTCCTCGACGTCATCGAACACGATATCGCGCCCGTCACGGCCGCTAGCGTCGCGCGCGGCAACAAGCTGTTCGGCGCGGCCATCCTGCGCAAGTCCGACCTGTCGGTGGTGGTGGCCGAGACCAATAACGAGATCGAAAACCCCATGTGGCATGGGGAGATGCACGCCATCAAACGCTTCTTCGAACTGCCGGCCGATCAGCGGCCAGACGCGAAGGACTGCTTGTTCCTGGCCACGCACGAGCCCTGCTCGCTGTGCCTGTCGGGCATCACCTGGTCGGGTTTCGACAATTTCTATTATCTGTTCAGCCACCAGGACAGCCGCGACAGCTTTGCCATCCCCTACGACATCCAGATCCTGAAGGCCGTCTATGCGGTGCCCGATCCCGACCGCGACGCGGTGCCCGAGGACCGCCCGCTCTACAATCGCAGCAACCCCTACTGGTCCAGCTACGATATCGCCCGATTGATCGCCGGCCTCGACCGCAGCCACAAGGAAGCGCTGCTCGAGCGCCTCGACAATCTCAATGGACTCTATGCCGACCTGTCGTCGACCTACCAGAAGGGCAAGGGTGCCAAGGGCATTCCGCTGGCCTAGGCACGACCTCGTCCTTCGACAGGCTCAGGATGAGGTCTGCTGAATGTTCGAGTAGCCTCATGGTGAGCTTGTCGAACCACGAGGCGTGGTACCAAAACTATTCGTGCGTCTGGATCGTCAGCACTTCGCTGCGCGGCACGTCGGCGAACGAGGCAGCGAAGGTGAGGAAGCTGATTGCCAGGGCAAACAGGGCGGTGAGGAGGAGCTGGGTCATCTTGGTTATTCCGGGCATGGCGTTGACGCTGGGGCTGGCTTGGCCGTGATGGGCTTTCGTCAGCGATGCGCTCCTCTAATCGACCGGCTTTGAACGGCAGACCAATGCCCCATTAATCTGGCGTTCAGAATGCCGGTTGCCGCATGCCTGCCATGCCGGGGCGAACCAAAATCGACACCGCGCGTTTGCTGTGTGGGATCATCCCGCGGAAGGCTCAGTGATGTCGATCGATGCCGTTACCCCCCACGCTATCCCGCAGCTGGCAATTTTCACCGATTTCGACGGCACGCTCGTCGAGATTGCCGAAACGCCCGATGCTGTAGAGGTGGCCGATACGCTGACCCGGCAGCTCGAGCGCGCCGTGCGCGAGCTCGATAGTGCCTTTGCCGTTTTGACGGGTCGCGAGATTGCCGACATCGATCGGTATCTGGCCCCCCTCCACCTGCCCATTGCCGGGGCTCACGGTACCCAGCGCCGGAGGGCAGACGGCGTCATCGAAACCGTCGACCCGGCCGTCATCCTGGCTGCCGAGGAAATTGCCCAGGCGGTATCGCCGCTTGTCCACGCCAATCCCTCCCTGCTGCTCGAGCACAAGGAAGGCGCCGTAGCCCTGCATTTCCGCCAGGCGCCGGAGCTGGAAACGGCCGTGCGCATCGCCATGGAAGAAGCGGTCCACACCGTCACCGATTTCACCCTGGTCGAAGGCAAGATGGTGCTCGAAGCCAGGCCCCGCGCCGTGAGCAAGGGCGAGGCGCTGCGCGCCTTCATGCGCGAGGAACCCTTCCTCGGCCGCACGCCCATCTTCATCGGCGACGACACGACCGACGAAGATGCCTTCATTGCCGCCCAGGATCTGGGTGGTGTCGGCATCAAGCTGGGCGAAGGCGACACCGCCGCGCGCATGCGCATTGCCAACGTGGCCTCGGTGCACGCGCTGATCCAGGGGCTGGGCGATATCGCCGCCCGCGATCGCGAAGTTGCACTGATGCATTGACCGGACTGGACTGGGGCAATCTATGAGCCGTGTTATCGTCGTTTCCAACCGAACGCCGGGCCGGGGCCCGGCGGCCGGCGGCCTTGCCGTCGCCCTGCGCAAGACCTTGTCCGAGCGCGAAGGCTTCTGGTTCGGCTGGTCCGGCAAGCTGGTGGACGATCCGTCCCCGGATGCCAAATTCCAAGATATTGACGGCATCTCGGTGGCGCAGATCGACCTGACGCGCGACGACCACCACGCCTATTATGCCGGCTTCTCCAACTCCATACTCTGGCCCAGCTTCCATCTGCGGCTCGACCTCGCCACTATTGAGGCCCACTGGTATGAGGGCTACCGCCGGGTCAACCAGCAGTTCGCCCGGGCGCTCCTGCCGCAGCTAAGAGCCGACGACATCATCTGGGTGCACGACTATCACCTGATCCCGCTGGCGTCAGAGCTGCGCAACCTCGGCGCGCGCAACCGCATCGGCTTCTACCTCCACATCCCCTTCCCCACCTCGGACGCGCTCTATGCCATCCCCCACCATCAGGACCTGATGCGGGACCTCTCGCGCTATGACCTGGTGGGCATGCAGGCGAACCGGGACGTCGCCGCCTTCACCGAATTTGCCGAGCATCAGGCACCGTCGACGCTGTCGGGCTCACCGCTCAAATCCGTCGATTTCGGCCGGACCGAGGTTGCGGCATTCCCCATTGGCTCGGACCCCGACGCTTTCGCACGGCTGGCCGTCAGCCCCGCCGCCAACAAGATGGTCAAGCGCATGGAGCGCGCGCTCTATGGCCAGCAACTGATCCTGGGCGTCGACCGGCTCGATTATTCCAAGGGCCTGCCGCAACGCGTCGAGGCCTATGAGAAGCTGTTGGCCAACGACGCCCGCTTCCGCCGCCAGGTGCATATGCTGCAGGTGGCGCCGCCCTCCCGCGACACGATCAAGGAATACCAGGCGACCAGTGATGCGCTCGACGCCATCTGTGGCCGCGTCATGGGGCGTTTTGCCGAACCCGATTGGCAACCGCTGACCTATGTCAAGCGCGCCTATGGCCAGCCCAGCCTTGCCGGCCTCTACCGCCTGGCGCGGGTCGGGCTGGTGACGCCATTGCGTGACGGCATGAACCTGGTGGCCCATGAATATGTCGGCGCGCAGAACCCCGACAATCCCGGCGTGCTGGTCCTCTCCCGTTTCGCCGGGGCCGCCGAAATCTTCGAAGACGCCATCCTGGTCAATCCCTTCGATACCGACGAAACCGCCGAGGCCCTGCGCATGGCGCTGGACATGCCGCTCGACGAACGCGTCGCCCGCTGGACCTCGCTGATGGCTGCGGCCCGCAAGCACAATGTCGAGGACTGGTCGAATGACTTCCTCGAGCGCCTGGCGCCGGCGAGCGCCAAGGATGGCACGGCGACGCGGGACATCTTGTATCTGGCGTCGGTGGCCTGAGCCGTAGCACGCGCAGATCGGTGACGGCCGGTGGCGAACGGACAATGTTCCCCTTACCAAACCGTCATCCACCTCTCTCCCTTGTAACGCCCATTCGGCCGCGCAGCGCGGTATCACCCCATCAGCAGCCGGTATTGAGATCCGGCATCCGAAAGGGGACGACATGACCAAAATGAACCGCCGCGACGCCTTCAGGGTTGTCGCGGTTACCGCGTCGGGGGGCCTGCTGATGAGCCAGCGCGCCTTCGCCCAGGAAGCTGGTGTCAGCGCCAGCCAGACCGCGGCCCTGCTGCAGGGCGCCGACGTCTGCGCCATCATTCCCGAAGTCACCGAGGGCCCCTATTACTTCGACCCGGCCATGGAGCGCGTTGACATCACCGAGGGCCGCCCCGGCATTCCCACCCGCATTCGCCTGCAGGTCGTGGACGCAACATGCATGCCCATGCCGGGCGCCCGCGTCGACATCTGGCATTGCGACGCCACGGGCGTCTATTCGGGCTATGCCGGCCAGGGTGATGACGGCGCAACTGACACCACGGGCGAGACCTTCATGCGCGGCACCCAGTTCTCCGATGCCAATGGTATCGCCGAGTTCGAAACCGTCTATCCGAGCTGGTATCGCGGCCGCACCACGCATGTGCATTTCAAGGTCTTCCTTGACGAGACCAATATCCTCACCGGCCAGATATTCTTCCCCGATGCGCTGAGCGAGTACATCTACGCCAACGTGGCGCCCTACAATGATCGTGCCGGCACGCGCGACACGCTCAACGCCAATGACGGTATCGCCACGCAGTCCACCCGCGCCGCCTTCGCCTTCGTCAAGGAACTGGAAGAGGAATACCTCGTCGCCATGATCGTCGGCGTCGATCCGACGGCGCAATCGGCCGTGGGCTTCTCGATGGGCGGCGGCAATCGCCCGGCAGGCGGCCCGCCGCCCGATGGCAGCCAGGGTGGTTCGAGCGGTTCAGCCGATCGCACTAAGCTGACCCCACCGGTCAAGGGGCTGTAGCTGTCCACAGCCCCACACCGGCGTGGTTGATCTGAGTCCGGGAATTAGTGCCCCACCCACGGGCTCCCGGACGCGGCCAGCAGGGTCACCAGCATCCTGTTCATCGGGGTCGGTATTCCGTGCTTCTCCCCGAGCCGCACGATGACGCCATTGCGGGCGTCGACTTCCATCCTGTGCCCGGCCAGCCGGTCGGCATGCAGCGAACCTGCCACCGATCCCTCAGCCGAGTTGCGTGCATTGTCGACCACGCCGTCGATCACCGCTTGCGGGATGGTGGCGCCTTCGGCGCGCCCCACCGCGGCGCATTCCTCGGCCAGCCCGCGCACGATGGCTTCGAGCTCCTCGCTCCAGACCGGCCCGGTGGCCCGCAGCGTCAGCGATGGGACGATGGCGCCGCAATTGCCGCACAGCTTGATCCAGGCGCGCGAGACGAAATCGGCGTCGGCCACTGCCCTGATCTCGGTATGCGCGAAAAGCGCCACCAACGCGTCGCCATTGTCACCGGCCGGCACCCAGATGAAACCCTGTCGACTCTGCACGATCCGCCCGGGCGCATTGCGCACCGCCGGCAGGTTGATAATCACAGGCACCAGCCGCTCAGCCGGCACCAGGTGCTGAAACAGTTGCACCTGCTCGACGCCATTCTGGATGATGGCGACCCGCGTGCCCTGCACAACCAACCGATCGAGCCAGGGCCTCGTGGCTTCCACATCATAGGCCTTGGTCGCCACCAGCACCCAGTCGACCGGCGTCGCGTCGGCGGGATCGGTCAACACCGTCGGCTTTGCCGTAATCACCCCGCCGGGCACCTCTACGCGCAGGTCATCGAGCGGTGTGCGGGCACAGACCGTAATCCCCAGGTCCGGATTCTGCGCCAGCCAGGCGGCGACCGTGCCGCCGATCGCACCCGGGCCAATGATGGCGATTGAGGTCATGGCGCACTCCAAACGAAAAGGGCGGCCACCGGGGCCGCCCTCTTCTTATCCGATTCCGTACGACAGTTATGCGCGACCGCGCTGACGGTCAGCATTGGAACGGCCGCCGGAGCGAACCGCATCCTTCTGCGTCTTGCCCCAGCGCTGCTTGGTCTTGTCGCCGGCCGGCTTGGCAGCCATCGGCTTGCCGGTTTCCATGTCGCGGCGCACGCCGCGAGCCGGGGCAGCGCCTTCGACCGGACGGGTGCGTGGCGCAGCATCGGGACGGCCGCGGCCACCTTCGGCAGCCGGGCGGGCACGCGGGGTGTCCGACGGCTGGTGATGCGGCTGCGGCTGGCTCTTGCCACCGATTTCCTTGGCGAATTCGGCGAACGGACGACGTTCGGCCGGCGAACGACGATCGGCCTGGTCCTTGCGCGGGTTCTTGGCCGAGCGCGGGCCGGGGCGACCACCGGACGGCTTCTTGTAGGCCGAGCGCGGTGCTTCCACGACGCCGGTTTCATTGCCGGAATGGAGATCACCCGTATAGGGCAGCGTGCGGCGGATCAGGCGCTCCACGTCGCGCAGCTTGCCGCGCTCGGTGCCATCGCACAGGGTAATGGCCGTGCCCGATGCGCCATTGCGACCGGTGCGTCCGATGCGGTGCACATAGTTTTCCGGATCGTCGGGCAGCTCGTAGTTCACCACATGGGTAATGCCGGGCACGTCGATGCCGCGCGCCGCGATATCGGTAGCGACCAGGATGCGTACGTCGCCGGTGGCAAAGCCCTTGAGGGCCGCCTGGCGGGCATTCTGGCTCTTGTTGCCGTGGATGGCGGCAGCCTTGTGGCCGTCGATCTCGAGATTCTTGGCGACGCGGTCGGCGCCATGCTTGGTGCGCGAGAAGATGATCACGCGTTCCATTTTCTCGGTTTCGCTGAGCAGCAGTTCGTTGAGCACGCCGCGCTTGGCCTTGGCGCCGGAAAGAATCACGCGCTGGTCGATCTTGACCACGGTGGAGCCGGCAACCGAGGCATCGACACGCACCGGATCCTGCAGCAGGGTCTTGGCGAGATCGGCGACTTCAGGGGCCATGGTGGCCGAGAACATCATGGTGTGGCGCTTGATGCCGATCGCCTTGACGATGTGGCGCACCGGGGCAATGAAGCCCATATCGAGCATCCGGTCGGCTTCGTCGAGGACGAGCCAGCGGGTTTCGTTGAGGCGGATCTTGCCGTCGTCCATCAGGTCCTTGAGGCGGCCCGGCGTGGCAACGACGATGTCGACACCGCGCTCGAGGCGCTTGACCTGGTGGTAGCGCGACACGCCACCCAGCAGCAGCACGGTATCGAGCTTCATCTTGGAGCCGGCGAATTTGCGAATGGCTTCGTCGATCTGGACGGCCAGTTCACGCGTCGGCGCCAGGATCAGGGCGCGGGTGGTCAGCGGCCGCGGGCGACCGGTGAGGCCGAGAATGCCGGCCAGAATGGGCAGGCCGAAGGCCGCCGTCTTGCCAGAGCCGGTCTGGGCAATGCCCATCATGTCCTTGCCCTCGAGGAGCTTGGGAATCGCCTGGAGCTGGATCTTGGTGGGCTCGGTGAAGCCGCCGGCAGTCAGGCTGTCGGTGAGAATGGTCGGCAGGCCGAGGGAGATAAAGTCGTTCAAAAGACACGTCTTTCTGCGCCAAATGGCGCTTGCAGGCGCGCAGAACAATGCAGCGCGCAAATCGCCATTCCGTAGGGGAATAGCGGATCAAACAAATGCAATCGGGCGATAAAGGGAGATATCGCGCGGGTGCTGGCTCGAACCCGGACATCTTGCAAGCAAGGTAGTTTCCGGGCTGACTTCGCCGCTCACCGCAGGGGATAAGAAGAGAAGTCCG
>CBFGMY010000033.1:0-26097 GCA_965650055.1 uncultured Devosia sp. | reverse complement strand
AGGCGTTCTGGAAATTGACCACGATGCGGCAGTCGTGCGCATTTTCCTTGCAGTAGCTCATGGCCCATTCGCCGGCGATGCGGCGCGTGTCGTAGTTGTAGCTGTAGCCGGTGGCGCCGGTGCTCGGCGAGAAGGCGATGGAACCCCACTCATCGGCATGAGCGGCGGTGACGGCCAGCAGCAGGACTGCGACCCGGATAAGGTGTTTGAGCATGGTGTTCCCCCGGCCGCCTCGCGGCCCCGGCAACATATGACGCGGGTTCCGAATTGCGCAATGCCGGTCGACTGCCGGTGAGTGCCCTGATCAGGGCACGAGGGCGTCCTTGTCCGGGTAGAGAACGACACTCTCGTTAATCGTCGCTTCCGTGCGAGAGCCGATGAAGACGGCCGGTACGTCGGTGCGATTGACGGCGACGTGCAAGACGTTGGGCGGAACGTAGAGATAGTCACCCGGGTGCAGGACATCGCGTTGCTCGAGATCGGCGCCGGTATAGAGCTCGACCGTTTGGCCCCTGAGGAAATACATGGCCGTCTCGTGCTGCTCGTGCACATGCGCCTTGGTGCGCTTGCCCGGCGGCAGCGTCACCTCGCCCAGAAACAGACCCTGCGACCGCACAGTCTCGGCGCTGATCCCTGGCGAATAGTCGGAGCCTTGCGGCGAGGTGAACTTTGCGCCGCCTGCTACGACGCTGGCATGGTCGCGGCTGATATTCATCTGCCCCCCCCTCGCTTTACGGCGACATGACCATACCACGCCGAGCGCCCGGGCGCCTAGCAACGCGCCAGCCAGTATATGACGCCGAGTTTGGCACCCGTGTATCTCGCCGCCGGCCATTCGGGCGCAGCCCTCATGGCGTCCTCAAATCGCTCTACTGGAGAGATTTGCCCTGCGGGACGGTTCCACGCCTGCGACACTTTCGCCGCATTTGAATCGGCCCCCCAAGCCTTGCAAGCCGCGCGGGGCCTGTGCTAGAGCGAGCGCGACTTTGAAGGGGTCTCCGGACGTCCCCTTTTCCAGACAAGAACAAGCTTCGGCAACCGCCCGGGTTTCCCAGAGAAATCATGGTGGCAAGCGGGCAGGCAACCAAGAGGGTGTAGCGGCATTGGCAGCGCAGAATTCAGTGCTTACCCAGATCGCCCGGCCATATGCGTCGGCTCTGTTCGATCTCGCCAGCAGCGAGAACCAGTTGGCATCGGTCGAGACGTCGCTGTCCGACGTTTCCCGCCTGATCGGGGAAAGCGCTGATTTCTCGCGCTTCCTGCGTTCGCCGGTCATCACGGCCGACAACAAGGCACAGGCGCTCGACGCGCTGCTCGCCAAGGGCAAGACCAATGTGCTGGTCGCCAATTTCCTCAAGCTGATTGCCAAGAACGGCCGTCTGTTCGCGCTCGACACCATCATCGCCACGTTCCGCGAGCTTGCCGCCAAGGCCCGCGGCGAGGTTACGGCCGATGTGACCTCGGCCGCGCCGCTCGGCGCCGATCAGGTCAAGGCGCTCAGCGAGGCGCTCAAAGCCAAGCTGGGCAAGACCGTTACGCTCAATCAATTCGTCGATGCATCGCTCATTGGCGGCCTTCAGGTGAAGGTCGGCAGCCAGATGATCGACTCTTCCCTCAAGACAAAACTCGCCGCGATGAAGATCGCCATGAAAGAGGTCGGATAAATGGACATCAAAGCCGCGGAAATCTCTGCGATCCTCAAGGACCAGATCAAGAATTTCGGCCAGGAAGCCCAGGTTTCCGAAGTCGGCCAGGTGCTCTCCGTCGGCGACGGCATTGCTCGCGTCTATGGCCTGGACAATGTGCAGGCTGGTGAGCTCGTCGAGTTCCCGGGCGGCGTCAAGGGCATGGCCCTTAACCTGGAAGCCGACAATGTCGGCGTCGTGATCTTCGGCAACGACCGCTCCATCAAGGAAGGCGACGTCGTCAAGCGCACCGGCGCCATCGTGGACACTCCGGTTGGCCGTGGCCTGCTGGGCCGCGTGGTCGATGGCCTCGGCAACCCGATCGACGGCAAGGGCCCGATCGAGCATACCGAACGTCGCCGCGTCGACGTCAAGGCTCCTGGCATCCTGCCGCGCAAGTCGGTGCATGAGCCGATGTCGACGGGCCTTAAGGCCATCGACGCGCTGATTCCGATCGGCCGTGGCCAGCGCGAGCTGATCATTGGCGATCGCCAGACCGGCAAGTCCGCCATTATTCTCGACACCTTCCTCAACCAGAAGCCTGCGCATGATGCCGGCGCGTCGGATACCGACAAGCTCTACTGCATCTACGTGGCCGTCGGTCAGAAGCGTTCGACCGTTGCCCAGTTCGTCAAGCAGCTCGAAGAATCGGGCGCGCTGCCCTACTCGATCATTATCGCTGCCACCGCGTCGGACCCGGCTCCGCTGCAGTACATCGCGCCGTTCACCGGCTGCGCCATCGGCGAGTGGTTCCGCGACAACGGCCAGCATGCCGTTATCGCCTATGACGATCTGACCAAGCAGGCCGTCGCCTACCGCCAGATGTCGCTGCTGCTGCGCCGTCCGCCGGGCCGCGAAGCCTATCCGGGCGACGTGTTCTACCTGCACTCCCGCCTGCTCGAGCGCGCCGCCAAGCTGAACGAAGACCATGGTCTTGGTTCGCTGACCGCGCTGCCGGTTATCGAAACCCAGGCCAACGACGTGTCGGCCTACATTCCGACCAACGTGATCTCGATCACCGACGGCCAGATTTTCCTTGAGACCAACCTGTTCTTCCAGGGTATCCGCCCGGCCGTGAACGTGGGTCTCTCGGTGTCTCGCGTGGGTGGTTCGGCCCAGATCAAGGCGATGAAGCAGGTTGCCGGCTCGCTCAAGGGTGAACTCAGCCAGTATCGCGAAATGGCCGCCTTCGCCCAGTTCGGTTCGGACCTCGACGCCTCGACCCAGCGCCTGCTGAACCGCGGTGCCCGTCTCACCGAGCTGCTCAAGCAGCCCCAGTTCAGCCCGCTCAAGACGGAAGAACAGGTTGCGGTGATCTTTGCCGGCGCCAATGGCTACCTGGACTCGATCCCGGTTTCCAAGGTCGGTGACTTTGAAAAGACCGTGCTCTCGGCCCTGCGTGGCAAGTATGCCGATCTGCTCAAGACCATCGCGACCGACAAGCAGCTCAGCGACGACACGCGCGCCAAGCTGAAGTCGGCTCTCGACGAGATCAAGAAGACCTACGCGGCTTAAGGCTCGTAGAGTTTTACTGGAGACGACAGGCCCATGCCTTCGCTTAAGGACCTAAAAAACCGGATCGACTCGGTCAAATCGACCCAGAAGATCACCAAGGCCATGCAGATGGTCGCGGCGGCCAAGCTCCGTCGCGCCCAGGAAGCTGCCGAAGCGGCCCGTCCCTATGCCGAACGCATGGGCAAGGTGCTGGCGGCCCTTGGCGCTGTTTATGACGGCCAGGAAAACGCTCCGGTGCTGCTTGGCGGCACGGGCAAGGACCAGGTGCATCTGCTGGTGGTTGCCACCGGCGAGCGTGGCCTGGCCGGCGGTTTCAACTCGTCGATCGCCCGCCTCGCCCGCGAGCATGCTGCAAAGCTGATCAGCCAGGGCAAGACGGTCAAGATCCTGACGGTGGGCCGCAAGGGCCACGATATCCTGCGCCGCCAGTATCCCGACCTGATCGTCGACACCTTTAACTTCCGCGAAATCAAGCAGGTCGGGTTCACCCAGGCCCAGCAGGTTGCGGACAAGGTGCTGTCGCTGTTCGCCGCCGGCGAATTCGACGTCGCGACGCTGTTCTTTGCCAAGTTCGGCTCTGTCATCAGCCAGGTGCCGACCGCCCAGCAGCTCATTCCGGCAAAGCTCGAAAAGCCGGCTGGCGAAGGCGCCGCCGAAGCTTCGGCCGTGCCCTATGAATATGAGCCGAGCGAAGAGGCGATCGTTGAAGACCTGCTGCCGCGCAATATTGCCGTGCAGGTCCTGCGGGCGCTGCTCGAAAACTCCGCCTCGTTCTACGGTGCGCAGATGTCCGCAATGGACAATGCGACCCGCAATGCCGGCGAGATGATCGGCAAGCTGCAGCTGAGCTACAACCGTCAGCGCCAGGCCCAGATCACCAAAGAACTCATCGAAATCATTTCGGGCGCGGAAGCGCTCTAAGCCTCTCAGCGAAGGACCAAACAAATGGCAGACAAAAAGGCCGGTCGCGTATCGCAGATCATCGGCGCCGTCGTGGACGTCACGTTCGACGGCCACCTGCCCGCGATCCTGAACGCACTCGAAACCACCAACAATGGCCAGCGTCTGGTCCTGGAAGTGGCGCAGCACCTGGGCGAAAACGCCGTGCGCACCATCGCCATGGATACGACCGAAGGTCTGGTCCGCGGTGCGGAAGTCACCGACACCGGCGCCGCCATCTCGGTTCCCGTTGGTCTTGAGACCCTGGGCCGCATCATGAACGTCATCGGCGAGCCGATCGACGAAGCCGGCCCGATCGGCGAGACCGCCAAGCGCGAAATCCACCAGGAAGCGCCGTCATTCGTCGAGCAGTCCCCCGAGAGCCAGGTCCTGGTGACCGGCATCAAGGTTGTGGACCTGATCGCTCCCTATGCACGCGGCGGCAAGATTGGCCTGTTCGGCGGCGCCGGCGTGGGCAAGACCGTGCTGATCCAGGAACTGATCAACAACGTCGCCAAGGCGCATGGTGGTTATTCGGTGTTTGCGGGCGTGGGTGAACGCACCCGCGAAGGCAACGACCTCTACCACGAAATGATCGAATCGGGCGTGAACAAGGACCCGCATGAGAACGGTGGCTCGGCCGCCGGCTCTAAGTGCGCCCTCGTGTTCGGCCAGATGAACGAGCCCCCTGGTGCCCGTGCCCGCGTGGCGCTGACCGGCCTTACCGTCGCCGAGAACTTCCGCGACCAGGGCCAGGACGTGCTGTTCTTCGTGGACAACATCTTCCGCTTCACCCAGGCCGGTGCCGAAATGTCGGCTCTGCTGGGTCGCATCCCCTCCGCCGTGGGTTACCAGCCGACGCTGGCCACCGACATGGGCCAGATGCAGGAACGCATCACCACGACCAACAAGGGCTCGATCACCTCGGTGCAGGCCGTTTACGTGCCCGCCGACGACTTGACCGACCCGGCGCCGGCCACCTCGTTCGCTCACCTTGACGCGACGACCGTGCTGAACCGCTCGATCTCGGAAAAGGGCATCTACCCGGCCGTGGATCCGCTGGCCTCCAACTCGCGCATCCTCGATGCCAACGTTGTCGGCCAGGAGCATTACGACACCGCGCGTAGGGTTCAGGAAGTGCTGCAGAAGTACAAAGCGCTGCAGGACATCATCGCCATCCTGGGCATGGACGAGCTTTCCGAAGAGGACAAGCTGACCGTGGCCCGCGCCCGCAAGATCGAGCGTTTCATGAGCCAGCCCTTCGACGTGGCCGAAGTGTTCACCGGTTCGCCGGGCGTGTTCGTGCAGCTCGAAGACACCATCAAGGGCTTCAAGGGCCTGGTGAACGGCGAGTATGATCACCTGCCGGAAGCTGCCTTCTACATGGTCGGCACCATCGACGATGCCGTCAAGAAGGCGCAGAAGCTGGCCGCACAGGCTGCGTAATTGCTTGTCGGGCACGCCGCACGCGGCGTGCCCTTCTCTCCGCTAAGGGACCAAAACAATGGCTGAAGGCCTCAAGATCGAGATCGTGTCGCCCGAGCGGCTGGTACTGTCGGACGTCGTGACCTCGGTCACCGTTCCGGGCAGCGAAGGCTATTTCACCGTGATGGACGACCATGCGCCGTTCATGACGACGCTGCGTCCCGGGTTCATCACCGTCAATGGCCTCAACGGGCAGGACGCGATCTATTTCGTCCAGGGCGGCTTTGCCGATGTTTCCCCAGATGGCCTGACGATCCTGGCGGAGCGCTCGGCGCCGTTCGCCGAGTTCGACCATGCCGACCTCCAGGCCCAGATCAAGGCCGCAGAAGCCGAACTGGCCGCTGCCCCGACGCCGGAAGACAAGTCCTATGCCCAGGAAGTCGTCTCGGCTCTGCTGAACCTGGCCATCGAAGCCGGCCAGATCAACGGTGGCCACATCCACTAAGACGTCGTCGCACCCAATTTTACGCCCGTGGACCGATGTCCGCGGGCGTTTTTGTTTTGAGGTAGGAGGGGCGGGGGCCACACACACCAGGGGGTGAACATCCCTCCCGCAAACGATTGCACAAGGTTTAGGCAAAGCATTGAATCGTCTACCAAAGTTGCACGGCATCAACACTCGCTTAATCTAAGTCCAGCAGTCTCCTCCATCGGGGAAGAGGTTCTCGTCGTGTCCAGAAGGACGCGCGGATGCAGGAGAGTTCGATGGGGTCGCTGCTGGGCAATATCCGCCTGACCTTTGCCATTGCCGCCATGGCGGTGTGTTCGATCGCCATCGCCATTGGCGCCGTGCTGCTGGGACTGTTCATCAGCCTTTCCAATACGGCCAGCAATGACGCCCGGCATGAAGTGGCCAGCGCCACGCGTATCACCGCCGAAATCCTGCAGGTCAATCTGCCCAGCCTCGAAATCGCCAGTGACGAAGCCGGGAATGTCGCAGCGCTCACCATGCGCTCCATGCCGCGCTTTCGCACCCATGACGTGATCGACACCATTGCCCGCGTGGCCGGCCAGAATGCCGCCATCTATGTCTATGACGCCGAAGTCGGCCCCGACATGCTGGTGGGCACGTCGAGCCTGCTCAAGCCCGATGGCGAGCGCATGCTCGATACCCCGATCGTGGCCGGCACGCCGCTGTTCGAAACCATGATGGCCAACCAGTCGGTCCAGGCCGAGGAGACCATCAACGGCACCGGCTATTTCACCCGCTACCTGCCCATCGCCATGGCTGACGGCACCGTCATCGGCGCGTTGCAGGTGGCAGTGGCCCGTGCCCCGATCGAGGCCGTGGTGGGGCAGAACCTCACCATGCTTGTTGCCGTCGGCGGGGCTGCCTTGCTGCTGATCGGCGTCATGGCATTGCTGCTGTCGCGCCTCCTCACAAGGCCCATTCCGCGCCTGTCGGAGGTGATGAGCGCCGTGGCCGGTGGCGAGCTCGGCCTCGCGGTGCCCTATACCGAGCGCCGCAACGAAATCGGCGCCATGGCAAGAGCGGTGGAAGTGTTCCGCGCCAATGCCGAACGCGTCGCCGAACTGGGCGAAGAGACGAACCGACACCTGGTTGCCGCGGCCGACCATACCGGCCAGCTCAACGCCATCTCCATGTCGCAGATGGTGATCGAGTTCAGCACGACTGGCGAGGTGCTCAACGCCAATGACAATTTCCTCAAGCTGCTCGGCTATGGCCGCGCCGAGGTGCTGGGCCAGCCCAATGCAACCTTCCTGTTCGACGCCGATCCCGCTTCACCCGGCTATCGCCAGTTCTGGCTCGATCTGGCCGCTGGCCAGTTCAAGAGCGGCGAATATCGTCGCCGCACGCGCGACGGTCGCGAAGTCTGGATCCAGAGCACCTTCAATCCCATCCTCGGGCTCGATGGCACGCCCTATAAGGTGGTGCAGTTCGCAACCGACGTAACGGCCCGCAAGCAGGCCGTTGCCGCTGTCGGGGCGGGGCTGCAGCAATTGGCCGATGGCGACCTGACCGGCACGGTCGACACGCCCTTTGACGCGCAGTTCGAGGACCTGCGCCACGCCCTCAACGGCACGGTGACGCGCTTTGCCGAGGTGGTCGGGCGCCTGCGCACCACGTCGCGCTCGATCAAATCGGCAACCGGGGAGATCCTGTCTGGCGCCAATGACCTGAGCGAACGGACGACCCGGCAGGCGGCTACGATCGAGGAAACCAGCGCTGCCATGGAGGCGCTGGCCGGCACCGTCGCCGCCAATGCCAAAATGGCGCAGGACGCAGCGGGCAAGGCCGGCGCCGTGTCGCATGCGGCGGCCGAAAGCGGTGGGGTCATGTCCCGAGCCAACGACGCGATGGAGCGCATCACCCAGTCCTCGGCCAAGATTTCCAATATCATCGGCATGATCGACGACATCGCCTTCCAGACCAATCTGCTGGCGCTTAACGCCTCGGTGGAAGCGGCCCGTGCGGGCGATGCCGGCAAGGGTTTCGCCGTGGTGGCCGTGGAAGTGCGGCGCCTGGCGCAATCGGCTGCCAGCGCCTCGGCAGACGTCAAGGCTCTGGTCGAGCAGTCGGCCAACGAGGTCAAGGGCGGCTCGCTGCTGGTGTCCGACGCCGCGACGCGGCTTGCCGACATGCTGGAGGCGGTGCGCCAGAACAGCGCGCTCGTCCAGGCCATCGCCCGGGCCAGCGGCGATCAGGCCGTCGCCATCGATGAAGTCACCATGGCCGTTCGTACGCTCGACGAAATGACCCAGCACAACGCCGCCCTGGTGGAAGAGACCAATGCCGCGATCGAGCAGACCGAGGCGCAGGCCACCGCGCTCGACCAGATCGTCGACATTTTCGTATTGGCCGACAACACGGGCTCAGCCCTTGGGCAGGAAAGGCCGAGAAATCGGGCCGCTTAGCGGTTTCCCGGTAAGGGAATTCACCGACTCTTTACCGTGACGCCCCATGCTTGCTCCAGTGCCGCCGTCCATCACGCGGCTGAGGAGAACAAGTTATGTCGATCCATACCACGCTGCGACCGGCCCTTGTGAGCCTGGGATTTGTAGCCGCGCTGTCGCTCACCGTGGCGCCGTTTGCCCAGGACGAATTCACCGCGCCGCTGACCGAGCTGGCCAAGGGCGAAATCGCCACCTTTGCCAGCGACCCGGCGCTGATCAGCGCCATCCAGGCGCAGAATGCCGTTACCGCGGCCTATGACCAGGCCAAGATCGATGCGCTCGATACGCAGTGGCGCGCCGAAGTGGGTGCGGCCAGCAAGCCGCTGATCGACGCCACGCTGGGCAATGCCGCCTCGCAATATCTGGCCGGCGTGCAAGAAGCCTCGGGCGGCAAGTATACCGAAATCTTCGCCATGGATGCCAAGGGCCTCAACGTGGCGCAAAGCACGCTGACCTCGGATTACTGGCAGGGCGACGAAGACAAGTTCACCGCGAGCTTCGGCGCCGGTGCCGGTGCCGTCCATATCGGCGAGATCGAGCAGGATGAGAGCACGCAGATCTTCCAGAGCCAGGTGTCGGTGCCCGTTACCGATCCGGCGACTGGCGCCGTGATCGGCGCCATCACCGTCGGCGTCGACGTCTCGATGCTCTGACTTTTCCACGGCCGCCGCTAAGGCGGCCGTATCCTTCTGGCGATGAGACCTCCAATGCTCAAGCTCACCCTTACGCGCAAGATCATAGGCCTGGTGCTGCTGGCGCTGATCATGGGCGCTGCCGCCATCAGCTATGTCGGCATCAGCCAGAATGCGGCCTTGCTGCGCAGCGAGCTCGAGCGGGCCAATACCACGGTCTCGACGGCCAGTACCGAACAGCTGGCGGGCGGCATCCGCTTCGGCAAGGCCGATGCCGTGCTGACCGCCTATGACGGGCTCAAGACGTCACTGGGTGCGCAATTTGCAGCCGGCGCCAGTTTCGATCTCCAGGGCAACCTCATCGCCGGGACAGCCGATGCCGATGACAATTCGGCGGCGCTGGCCGATGTCGCGGCACGCTCACTGGCCAGTGGCGCGGTGGAAAGCAGCTCGCAGGGCGCCATCGCCTATGTCGCCGTGCCCGCCCGCTTCGGCCCCGACAAGGCGCTGGTCGGCACCGCAGCCTTCGCCTGGGACATGACCGACAGCCTTGCGCGCCAGAGCCAGACCATCGTCACCGCGGCGCTGGCCGGCGTCGGGGTGATCGCCGTGTTGATCATCGCCCTGTCGTTCTTCATTCGGCGCTCGGTCACCGGACCGCTGGTTGGCCTGGTTCGCACCGCCAGCCAGATCGCCGAAGATCCCAATGCCGTGGACACCATAGCCGGCACCGCACGCTCCGATGAACTGGGCGAGATGGCGCGTGCCATCGCCGTATTCCGCGACAATGGCGTCAAGGTTGGCGCCATGACTGCCGATGAGGAGGCACAGCGCGCCCGGGCGCAGCGTGACCGCACGGCCATGATGGAATCGCTGCGCGCCGCCTTCGGCCAGGTGGTCGATGCTGCCGTGGCCGGCGACTTCAGCCGGCGCGTCGATGCCAATTTCCCCGACGACGAGCTCAACCAGCTCGCCACCAGCGTCAACAATCTGGTGACGACGGTCGATACCGGCCTGGCCGAAACCGGTCGCGTGCTGGCGGCCCTGGCCGATACCAATCTCACTGTGCGCATGACGGGCGACTATCGCGGTGCCTTTGGCGCTCTGCGCGACAGCACCAACCAGGTGGGCGAACAGCTGACGCGCATCGTCGGCCAGCTGCGTCAGACGTCGCGCTCGCTCAAGGTGGCGACGGGGGAAATCCTCACCGGCGCCAACGATCTTTCCCAGCGGACCACGAGGCAGGCCGCCACGATCGAGGAAACCTCGGCCGCGGTCGAGCAGCTCGCCGACACGGTGGGGCAGAATGCGACCCATGCCGCCGAGGCCAGCAGCAAGGCCGATGCAGTCTCCCGCTCGGCCGAAGATGGCAGCGCGGTCATGGCGCAGGCAACCGATGCCATGGCACGGATTACCGAGTCCTCTGGCAAGATTTCCAGCATCATCGGGCTGATCGACGATATCGCCTTCCAGACCAACCTCCTGGCGCTCAATGCTTCGGTGGAAGCGGCGCGGGCCGGCGATGCCGGCAAGGGCTTTGCGGTGGTCGCCGTCGAAGTGCGGCGGCTGGCCCAGTCGGCGGCCGGCGCATCGGCAGAGATCAAGCAGCTCATCGACCGCTCGGTGGGCGAAGTCGCCCAGGGGTCCCGTCTTGTCGACCAGGCGGCCCAGCGGCTCTCAAACGTGCGCGAGGCGGTGCGGGAGAACACCGCGCTGCTCGAGGGCATTGCCCAGGCCAGCCGCCAGCAGGCATCGGCCATCGAGGAGGTCAATATCGCTGTCCGGCAGCTCGACGAGATGACCCAGCACAATGCGGCTTTGGTGGAAGAGACCAACGCCGCCATCGAACAGACCGAAGCGCAGGCCAGCGAACTCGACCGCATCGTCGATGTTTTTACGCTCGACGAAGGCGGCGGCGCCACGAGGTCGCGCCGCGCTGCCTAGGCATGATCATGGTTACCGCTTCATTAAGCAGTTGGGTCCATGCTGGTGAAATGAAATCGGGAGCTCAGAAATGAAGTTCGGAACCATGGTTGCCTGCGTATGTGGCGCGGTTTTCGCCACCGGAACGCTTCTGATGGGCTCCAGCTTCCTGGTCGCTCGAGCCTTCGAAGCGGCGCGCGACGAGTCTAGCGTCCTGATGCAGTCGATGCGCGAACAGATGTTCGCCGATATGATGCACGATACGATGCGGGGCGTGGCCTATAAAGCGCTCTACGCCGCTGCGGCCGGCGACAGTGCCATCGCTGCCGAGGCCAGTGCCGAAATCGTCGAATATGGCGAGGCCTTTGCCGGTGCGATCGAAGCCCAGCATGCACTCGACCTGCCCGATGACATCCGCGCGGCCCTTGATGCGGTGGCCGAGCCGCTGACCAGTTACCAGGCGTCGGCGCAAGCCATCGTCGCCAAAGCCGCCGCCGAGGGTGCCGACGCGGCAAAGGCGGACCTACCCGCCTTCGAGACGATTTTCGGTACGCTCGAGGGCGCCATGGAGGCGGTCTCCGATACCATTTCGGCCGGCAATGACCGCAACAACGCGGCGTCCCAGGCTGCGGCCATGCTGTCGCGTATCGCCAACATCGGCGGCATGGCGGCGATCCTGGCTCTGGCTGGCGCCATGCTGCTGCTCAGCCGCCGCTTCATCGTGACCCCGATGACCGTGATGACATCGAGCATGCGCGGCCTTGCCGACGGCCAGCTGGACGTGACAGTGCCCGAGCGCCAGCCGGTCGCCGAAATGGCTGATATGGCGTCGACGCTGGGTGTGTTCCGCAGCGCGCTGCAAAGCCGGGCGGAATTGGCGGCCAATGCCGACGTGCTGGCGCAGAAGACGGCGCAACGCGTGTCGCAATCGGCCGCGCTCAATCGCAGTCTCGCTGAAGTGGTTGGCGCCGCAGCCAATGGCGATTTCTCGCGCCGGGTGGAAACCGGGTTCGACGATGGCGAATTGCGCGACGTGGCCGGCGCGGTCAACAATCTCGTCGCCGTGGTCGATACCGGCCTCAGCGAGACCAGCGGCGTGCTGGGCTCCATCGCCCGTGCCGAGCTCGACCAGCGAGTCCGTGGCCAGTATCAGGGCGCGTTTGGCCGCCTCAAGGACGATACCAATGCCGTCGCCGATCGCCTGGCCGATATCGTTGGCCAGCTCAAGGTCACTTCCAGCGCGCTCAAGACCGCCACCGGCGAAATTCTCTCGGGCGCCAACGACCTCTCCGAGCGCACCACCAAGCAGGCGGCGACAATCGAGGAGACCTCGGCCGCCATGGAGCAACTGTCGGCGACCGTGGTCGACAATGCCGGCAAGGCAGAAGCCGCCAGCCGCCAGGCCGGCGCAGTGTCGCGCTCCGCCGAGGAAGGTGGCGCGGTGATGAGCCAGGCAACCGCCGCGATGGAGCGGATCACCGAATCCTCGGGCAAGATTTCCAACATTATCGGCCTGATCGATGACATTGCGTTCCAGACAAACCTGCTGGCGCTGAATGCGTCGGTGGAAGCGGCGCGCGCTGGCGAAGCCGGGGCCGGCTTTGCGGTGGTGGCCGTCGAAGTGCGGCGCCTGGCGCAATCGGCCGCCAGCGCTTCGGCCGATATCAAGCAGCTGATCGAACAAAGCGTCAGCGAAGTGGCTGGAGGTTCGCGGCTCGTGTCTGATGCTGCGGCGCGGCTGGCCGACATGCTGACTTCGGTTACCGAAAATCACCACGCGCTCGACGCCATCGCCCGGGCCAGCCGCGAACAGGCCGGCGCGATCGAGGAGGTCAATATCGCCGTCCGGCAGATGGATGAGATGACCCAGCACAATGCGGCATTGGTGGAAGAGACCAATGCCGCGATCGAGCAGACCGAGTCCCAGGCCAATGACCTCGACCGGATCGTGGCGGTGTTCAAGCTGGATGGCGGAAGCTCGGCGTCCCGTCGCGCCGCCTAGTCGAGGGCCGCGGCGACCAGTGCCCTGGCGTGCAGGTCGGTGGTGTCATAGACCGGCAGCGGACTGCTTGAATCGTCGATCAGCATGGTGATCTCGGTACATCCAAGGATCACCGCTTCGGCGCCGCGCGCCTTGAGCTGCTCGATGGCGCTCACATAGACCCGCCGCGATTCCTCGCGCACGATGCCCAGGCACAGTTCCTCATAGATGATGCCGTTGAGGTTGGTGCGGTCCACTTCGGGGATCAGCGACGTCAGTCCGCGACTGGCCAGCCGGTCGCGGTAAAAGCTCATCTCCATGGTGAAGCGCGTCCCCAGCAGTCCCACGGTTTCGAAGCCGTCCGCGATCAGCGCGTCGCTGGTGGGGTCGGCGATGTGGACAAAGGGGATGTCGACAGCATTGGTGATGTGGTCGGCCACGATATGCATGGTGTTGGTGGCAAGGCCGATCACGCCGGCCCCGGCCGTCTCGAGCGCACGCGCAATGTCTGCCAGCTGGCGACCGGAGCCGTCCCAGTCGCCAGCCGATTGCATGGCGGCAATGGGGGCAAAGTCCACTGAATGGACGATTAGCGGCGCCGAATGGAGACCCCCCCGGCGCGTGGCGGTTTCCTGGTTGATGACGCGGTAGTAGTGGGCCGTGGATTCCCAGCTCATGCCGCCGATGAGGCCGATGGTTTTCATTGGAACCGCAAAGAGATTGGGGTTGGGGTGAGCCGAAAATGGCGGTCCGCGAGAACCGGACCGGAGCGTATACAAGGTACGCGAGGACCGGAAGCGCAGTGGACTGGCATTTGCAGGCCAGCCCGGCGCCAATGTCGAAGCGGTTTAGACGTGGGTGAAGCGCTGCGGGATATCGGCAAAGGCGTCGACCACCTTGTCATAGGCCTGCTTCTTGAACGGCACGATGAGGCTGGGCGTCCGCGTCAACCGCTCCCAGCGCCAGGCGTCGAACTCGGCGGGATGCTTGCCCCCGCCAGGGGTCAGCACATCGATCTCGCTCTCCTTGCCGGTAAAGGCGAAGGCGAACCAGCGCTGGCGCTGGCCGCGATACTTGCCCCGCAGGGCAATTCCCAGCGCCTCGTCGGGCAGGTCGTAGTAGATCCATTCGGGCGCCTCGGCCAACAGGCTCACCGCCGTGATATTGGTTTCCTCGTAGAGTTCGCGCAGCGCAGCCCGCAGCGGATCTTCGCCCTTGTCGATACCGCCCTGGGGCATCTGCCAGGGGGCCTCGACTTCGGTGCGGTCCTCGGTGCCCTCGTCCGGCTTGCGCCGGCCGATGAAGACATTGCCTTCCTGGTTGAACACGGTAACGCCGACGCAGTCGCGATAGGGCAGGGATTCACGGTCAGGACGGGCGGACATGGCAAAACTCTATTTCATCAGGGCGCTGGCTGGGACCAACATGATGCCCTTGGCTTCCAGTTCACGCGACCATTCGGCAATGGCGGCGACTGAGATGGGCAGGGCGCTGACAATACCGATTGCCTGACCATTCTCCAGCGCCTTGGCTTCAAGGCTGGCAAGCGCTGCGAGAATAGATTGGCGCGAAGGATTGGCGTCGATGACCAGATCGGCGCGTGAGAATGGCACCTTGTTGCCCGCGGCGAGCTGGTGGGCCAGCGAGCGGTTGGACGAGCCGTCATCGAGATAGCCCAGCCCGCGCGTGCCCAGTTCTTCCATGACGGGTGAAAAATCGGCGGCCGAAGCAGTGAACCGCGCGCCCATATTGTTGATGACACCGGCATAGCCGCCAAAGCGCGCCATCAGCCAGAACAGCTTTTCGAGATTTGCGCGCGGCGGCTCCCCTGTCAGCAGGGTCTGTGGGCCGGGGTCGTTCTGGGGGAAATCGAAGGGTTCAAGCGGAATTTCGAGCAGCACTTCGTGACCGGCCGCCCGCGCCGCCGCCACCGTGGTGGTCAGCGTCTTGCCATAGGGGGCAAAGGCCAGGGTCGTTTCATCGGGCAAGGCGTCGATGGCATCGAGCGAGCCCTGCTCGTTGATGCCGAGGCCGGTGACGACGATCGCGATCTTGGGCAGGTCGACGCCCGCTGCGGCGTCTACCGGGCGCGAATAGGTGGCAAAGGGGGTTTGGCCCGTGGCCGAAATGCGGGGGATTGGCCCGTCGGAGGTTTCTTCGCTGAGGTCGGGCAGGGCGCCGAAGATATCGGGAAGGCCGGTAATGGAATTGGCATTCGCCGTGCCTGATGGCACCGACGTCATCGAGCTGCCGGCCGGGAATTGCTGGGGATCGGCGGTGATGGTGGCGGGGCCAGTGGCGACCTCGTTGGCCAGCTCATTGCTGTTTTGCGTGGAGGTGATGGCGACCTCCTGGCTGGGCCGGCCGCCATTGGGGTCGTCGGTCAGCACCAGGCGCAATACGAAGGCGACGGCGATCAGAGCCAGCACCGCAAACAGGGTCCGCGCGATCGGCAATTGCGGCCGCGGGCCGCGGGCCTTGCGCTTGCGCCCTGTCAGCGGGGTCGTCAGGTCATTGGCCATCGTTGATGAGTTCCGCACGATGCAAAGACAGTGGGGCGAGGCAGCGAATCAGCGGCCTCGCCCCACTGGGGTTTGATAACACAGCGGCGCGTCCGCCGTTATTCGGCCTTTGGTGGGAAGGCCGGGTTGGTCTCCTTGCCGTCGACCAGACGGATGGCATATTGCAGCTGCGTGTCTTCCGCCTTTTCAACCGGCACATAGACGGACGAACCGACGCTGGTTTCTTCCTGGCCTTCGATGGTGATGTGACCGGCCAGGCCCGCTTCGCCGATGATCTCGTCGCGACCTTGGAATTCCTCGGGCACGACCTGCTTGATCTCGATGTCGGGGGTGATGCCCAGGGCCTGGATCGACCGGTTGTTGGGGGTGTAGTAGCGGGCGGTGGTCAACCGCATGGCGCCATCGGGGCCCAGCGAAATGATCGACTGCACCGAGCCCTTGCCGAACGAACGGGTGCCTACCAGGGTGGCGCGCTTGTGGTCCTGCAGGGCGCCAGCGACGATCTCGGAGGCCGAGGCGGAGCCGCCATTGATCAGCACCACCAACGGTACATCGGCGATCTGGGCGTCCAGTGCATCGGGCTGGGCGTCGTAGCGCGCGCTTTCCTCGGGGATACGGCCACGCGTCAACACCACGGCACCCTGCTTGAGGAAGGCGTCGGCGACATAGACCGACTGATCGACCAGACCGCCCGGATTGTTGCGCAGGTCAAGGATGATGCCCTTGGGCGCCACGCCATCGCGGGCCGCGTAGATGTCCTTGATGGCCTTCTCGATGCCGACAAAGGCCTGCTCGGAGAACCGGCTCAGGCGCAACACGGCAACGTCGCCCTTGCCCTCTTCCTCGCCGCCTTCCATGGTCCAGCGCACGGCGCGCATGGCGATGACGGCACGGGTCAGCTCGAAATCGAGCGGCTTCTCGACCCCTTCGCGGATCACGGTGACCTTGATCGAAGTGCCGATCGGTCCGCGCATCTTGGCCACGGCCTCGTCCAGGGTCAGCCCCTGCACCTGCACGCCGTCGAGTTCGACGATGAAGTCGTTGGCCATGATGCCGGCCTTGGCGGCCGGTGTGTCGTCGATGGGCGACACCACCTTGATGACGCCTTCCTCCATGGTGACTTCGATGCCGAGGCCACCAAACTCGCCCGAGGTGTCCTCGCGCATGTCGTCATAGTCGGCGGGCGGCAGGTAGCCCGAATGGGGGTCGAGCGAGGTCAGCATGCCCTGGATGGCGGCGCGGATCAGCTCCTGCTCATCGGGTGGATCGACATATTCGGCGCGAATGCGGTCGAAGATTTCGCCGAACAGGTTGAGGTCGGCATAGATTTCGAGCGGATCGCGGGGTGCCGCGGCATTCTCTGCGGCGGTCGGTTCGGGTTCTTCGCCACCGGGCGCGGGGGCCTGGTCGTCGGCAGGCGCCGCCGGTTGCTCCACGGGAGCCGGCGCGGGCTCCTCCTGGGCAATCAGGAAGCCAGCAGGCAGCGACAGCGCCAGGACGATGGCGGCAACGCGAAGGGGAGTCAGGCGCATGAGGGTTCTATCCACTCTGTGTCGGGTTTGCCCACCATCCGGTTGGATCGACGGGCTCGTTGTTTTGTCGGAGTTCAATATAGAGGGTCGGCTGGGTCGCGCCAGCATTGGTGGTTACGGAGCGCCCAATTGTGCGTGATCCCATGGTGCCCAGCGGCATGCCCATCTGCACGAACTGGCCGATGTCCACGGTCACGGTCTCAAGGCCCGCGAGCAGCACGGTGTAGTTCTGTCCGGTATTGAGGATGACGATTTGGCCGTAATTGAGGTAGGGGCCCTTATAGAGCACCCAGCCGTCAGCCGGCGCCACAACCTGCGCCTCCGCCCGGGTCACCACCGAGATGCCTTGGCTGATGCCCCCAAAGCCGTCCCCGGCGCCGTAATCAACCACGTTGACGCCATTGGTCGGCATGGTCAGATAGCCCTTGGCAGAGCCGAAAGGGATGGCGGGCTCGGTCCGGGCGCTGTTGGCCAACGCGACCTGGATCTGCTCGGCGGTCATCACCGGTGCGTCAGGGTCGATTGCCGCATTGGCGGCGTCCTCGGCGGCCGAGACGGAGCTGGCGCGCTCGGAAAGGCCGCCGATCAGTTCCTGCAGTGTCGTCGCGCGGGCGGCCAGCGCCACGGCCTCGGCTTCCTCGGCGGCCAGTTGCTCGCCCCGCACTTCGATGCCCTGCTTGCGCGCCGCGATGAGCGTGGCAATACGCAGCCGTTCCTCATCGAGCACGGCATAGTTGGCCTTGAGCGTGGCTTCCTCGGCCAGGGCCTGCGTCTTGATGTCGGTCAAGGTCTTGAGGTCTGATGTGACGGCGTCGGCCTTGGCGCGCAACTGCGGCACGATGGCGGAGATGAGGATGGCGCTGCGGGCCGAACCAAGCGCGTCGTCGGGGTCGACAATCAGGGCCGGCGGCGGGTTGAGGGTAATGCGCTCGAGCGCCGCGAGCACATTGGCGATCTCGGCATTGGAGCCATCGAGCCGCCCGCGCACGTCCAGTTCGCGAACGATCAGGTCGCTCAGCCGATCCTCGACGTCGGCCACCTCGATCTCGGCCAGCTTGACGCGCTGCGCGGCGGCGATCAGTGCCGCATTCTGGCGGGTGCGATCACCCTCCATCTCGGCGATCTCGGCCTTGAGTGCGTCGATGCGTTCCTGGCTGAGCGAGATGGACGCCTCCACTGCCTCAAGGTCGGCGGCGGTGGGCAGAGCCGGTTGCGTGGCGGCCGCGGCCGCCGATGGCTCGGATATCGTGCCCCTGAGCGGTACATCGACCGTCGTCCCGGTCTCGGGCGGTGCTGCCGGCGTTTCGGACGGCGCGGCCGTCGTAGGTGTCCCGGCGGCAGGGGCGGGCGTGGCCACGGGCGGGGTGGTCTCGGATTGGGCGAGCAGCGGCAGGGATGCAGCGCCTGCCAGCAGCGTGCCAGCCAGCAGCAGTCCCAGTCTCTTGGCTGGCCCGAGCGCCATGACCTCTCCCGTGAGGGCGCGTGGCGCCCGAATCAATCAGGGCACCATAGCAAACACCCGGAAAACCGCAGGTTAACGTTGCTTAACCATAACCCGATTACGTCAATCGCCGCGATGGTAGGGATGTCCGCTCAGAATGGTCGTGGTTCGATAGAGTTGCTCGGCCAGCATGATGCGTACCAGCTGGTGCGGCCAGACCATGGGCGAAAAGCTCAGCACCAGATCGGCGGATTTGACGAAGTCGGGGTCGATGCCGTCGGCGCCGCCAATGATGAAGCTCACGGCGGGCCGGCCATCGTCGCGCCAGCGCGCTATCTGGCTGGCGAAGGGTTCCGAGCCGACGGATTTGCCGCGTTCATCGAGGGCCACCACGATGCCATCAGGCAAGGCGGCGCGCAGGGCCTTGGCCTCGTCAGTCTTGCGGCTGGCCGAAGACGAGGCCCGCGACTCGCTGAGTTCGATGACGTCGAAGCCGGTGAGTGCCAGCGGCTTGCCGCCGCCGGCGGCACGATCGAGATAGCGGGCAACCAGCTCCCGCTCCGGCCCGGCCTTCATTCGGCCGACAGCCGCGATCGTGATCCGCATCGAGAAGGACTAGTGCGCGTCGGCGGCGAAATCGGCCTGCCACATCTTTTCGATATTGTAGAATTCGCGCACTTCGGGGCGGAAGATGTGGACGATGACATCGCCGGCATCGACCAGGACCCAGTCGCAATGCGGCAGTCCTTCGACGCGCGGCTTGCCGTAACCGGCATCGCGCAGGGCGGTGATCATCTGGTCGGCCACGGCGCCGACATGGCGCTGCGAACGGCCGGAGGCCACGACCATGTGGTCGGCCAGCGACGACTTGCCGGTAATGTCGACGGCAACGATTTCCTCGGCCTTGGCATCGTCAAGGCAGTCGAGGATCACATCGATCATGGGGCGTTCCGGGGCCGCGACGGGCGCTTCGGACTGGGTGACGGTGTTCTCGGGCAGCGCGGCCATCAGCAATGGCCTTCCGCCCATGCCAGTGCATGGGTCATGCGTGGGGTCAGCATCCTTGGTTGTTGATCGGAATGTGCAGGCGTCTTTGCAAACGACAAGCAGTCAGTTCCTGTTCCGGTGACGTATCACACGCTTACAATATGCGCGTTTGGTGACAGTTTCGCAAGATTGGGCCTTCATTTTGGCTTAACATGTTGCCGTCGTGCCCTTATTGCCGACGACGACAGCGTCGATTGCCGCCCATGGAGATAGACCCAGGCTGGGGGCGGCAAGTTGGCGAGGCGCGGCGCATCCTCCTCGTCGACCCGCCAGCGCGCCAGGTAGCTGGCGGCCATCGACACCGGCGCGCGCCGGCCCGATCCGGGGCGGACATAGACCGCGATGGGCACCATGGCCGCGATATTGCGCCAGCGCTCCCAGCGCTGGAAATCCACCAGATTGTCGGCCCCCATGATCCAGACGAAGCGCCGGTCGGGCATGGACTGGGTGAGGAAGCGGATGGTCTGCCAGGAATAAGTGAAGCCATGTGCCGCCTCAAAGCCCGTCACGCGGACCCGCGGATTGTCGAGCAGGCGACGCGCCGCCAGCACCCGGTCGGCCAGCGGGGCCAGATCGTTGTGGTTCTTGAGCGGATTGCCCGGCGTCACCAGGACCCAGAGGGCATCGAGCTCGAGCCGGCGCAGGGTTTCCTCGACCACCAGACGGTGGCCGTCATGGATCGGATTGAAACTGCCGCCGAACAGCCCGATGCGCATGCCGCTGCCGGAGGGCGGCAATTCGGTAATTCCGGGGATGCGAAAGGGATGGCGCAGGGTCAAACCTTCCTTCTCCCCTTGGGGGAGAAGGTGCCCCGAAGGGGCGGATGAGGGGTCCGCAGTTCTTCCGCGCTCGCGGTGCGCGGAGAGTACCCCTCACCCGTCTGGCGCTTTGCGCCATCCACCCTCTCCCTCAAGGGGAGGGGGGCCGTGCGGTGGTCAAATACGACAATCACGGCCGGGTCTGGCCGTTGCCGCGGATGCGGTATTTGAAGCTGGTGAGCTGCTCGACGCCGACCGGGCCGCGCGCATGCATCTTGCCGGTGGCAATGCCGATCTCGCCGCCGAAACCGAATTCGCCGCCATCGGCAAACTGGGTCGAGGCATTGTGCAGCAGGATCGCGCTGTCGATCTGGTTGAAGAACTTTTCGACCGAAGCCGGGTCCTCGGAAATGATCGCCTCGGTGTGGTGGCTCGAATAGTGCTCGATATGGGCGATTGCCGCTTCGACGCTGTCGACCACCTTAACCGAGATGATGGCGTCCTCATATTCGGTGCGCCAATCCTCTTCCGTTGCCGGCTTTGCGGTGGGAATCAGCGCCATCACCTGCGCATCGCCGCGGATCTCGCAACCCTTAGCGATCAGCGCCTCGATGATGGGCTTGAGATGGGTCTGGACCACGTCCTGGTGCACCAGCAGCGTCTCTGCCGCGCCACAGACGCCGGTGCGGCGCATCTTGGCATTGAGCACGACCGGGACCGCCTTGGCGAGATCGGCCGACTTGTCGATATAGACATGCACCAGCCCTTCGAGATGGGCGAAGACCGGCACGCGGGCTTCGTCCTGCACACGCGCGACCAGCGTCTTGCCGCCACGGGGAACGATGACGTCGATATTGCCGTCAAGGCCCTTGAGCATCTCGCCGACGGCGGCGCGATCGGTGGTCGGAACAAGCTGCAAGCACTCGACCGGCAAGCCTGCGGCATGCAGGCCATCGAGCATGCATTCGACGATGGCCTTGCTCGAATGGAAACTGTCGCTGCCGCCGCGCAGGATCACCGCATTGCCCGACTTGATGCAGAGCGCGCCGGCATCGGCCGTCACATTGGGGCGGGATTCAAAGATCACGCCGATGACCCCGAGCGGCGTGCGCACGCGCTCGATATGCAGGCCATTGGGCCGGTCCCATTCGGCAATGGTGGCCCCGACAGGGTCCGGCAGATCGGCAATGGTCCTGACCGCCTCGACAATGCCGTCGATACGCGCATCCGTGAGCAGCAGGCGATCGAGGAAGGCTTTGGAAATGCCCTTGGCCTCTGCCGCCGCCATGTCCTGCGCATTGGCGGCCAGGATCGCCTTGCGATGCGCGTTGATGGCGCCGGCGGCGACCGTCAGGGCGCGGCGCTTCTGGTCCGGCGTTGCAATGGCCAGCGCCTTGGCGCCCAGCCGGGCCCTTTGGCCGATCTCGGCCATGATGGCGGTGACGGACTTTGTAGCCTCAGCCAAGCTCATGGCTGTCCTCCTTGGCGCCGACCAGCACCATGTTATCGCGATGCACGAGGGCCGCGCGATTGCCCGCGCCCAGCAGCTCAATCACGGCATCGCTGCGCTTGCCCATCACCAGCCGCGCCTCGTCGCTGTCGAGCCCGACCAGCGCCCGGGCGATTTCGCCACCGTCAGGACCGAGCACGGCAATGGCGTCGCCGCGGCCGAATTCGCCGGTCACCTTGGTGACGCCGATGGGCAGCAGCGACTTTCCGGTCAGCAGCGCACGGGCGGCGCCGGCGTCGACCTGCAGCGTGCCCGATACGGCCAGCGTGCCCATGATCCAGCGCTTGCGCGCCTGCGCCCGGCTCTGGGCGGGGTGGAACAGGGTGTGGCGGCCGCCTTCAGTGAGGGCGTTGAGCGGATGGCTCTCGGTGCCCTTGGCGATGATCATGGCGGTGCCCGCCTGCGTCGCGATCTTGCCAGCCTCGACCTTGGTGGTCATGCCGCCGCGCGACAGGTGGCTGGCGGCACCGCCCGCCATGGCCTCGATGGCTGATGTGATCGCCCTGATCACAGGCAGGTGCGTAGCATTGGGGTCCTTGGCCGGCGGCGCGGTGTAGAGCCCATCGACATCGCTCAACAGCACCAGGCAGTCGGCCTCGATCATAGTGGCGACGCGGGCTGACAGGCGGTCATTGTCGCCATAGCGAATTTCTGCGGTGGCGACGCTGTCATTCTCGTTGATGATCGGAATAGCGCCAAGGCCCAGCAGCGTCGCGATGGTGGTGCGCGCATTGAGATAATAGCGGCGCTCTTCGGTGATATTGGGCGTGATGAGGATCTGCCCGGTGACAATGGCGTGTCGCCCCAGGGCCTCGGCCCAGGCCTGGCTCAGCGCGATCTGGCCGGCGCTGGCGGCGGCCTGGCTCTGCTCCAGGGTCAGCGTGGTGGCAGCCAGGCCCAGCAGTCCGCGCCCCAGCGCGATGGCGCCCGAGGACACGATGACGACGTCGCGGCCGCCAGCCTTGAGCGCGGCGATATCGGCCGCCAGGTCAGCCAGCCACGCGGCCCGCAGCTTGCCCGCCTTGTCGACGAGCAGAGCCGAGCCGATCTTGATGGTCAGGCGCTTATAGGGCGCGAGGGCATTGGCGCTCATCAGGGGGCCCAGTTCGGCTCGATCTTGCGGCGTGCGGCTTCAAGCTTGGCGGCTTTCTCCGCGTCCAGTGTCTCGATGACCTTGTAGAGGACCATGTCGGTGCCCTTGCCGGTCACGCCGGAGACCAGCAGCACATCTTGCTTGCTGACCTTCTTGAGGATTTTGAGTTTTTCTTTGAGATCGTCCGGGTCGATGGCGTCGACCTTGTTGAGCACCACGATCTCCGGCTTCTCGCCGAGCCGCTCGTCATAGGCGGCCAGTTCATGGCGGACGCTGGTATAGAGATGCTTGACGTCGTCCTGCGTCCCATCGATCAGATGGATCAGAACGCCGCAGCGTTCGATATGGCCCAGGAACCGGTCGCCGATGCCGACGCCTTCGCTGGCCCCTTCGATCAGGCCCGGAATGTCGGCCAAAACGAAATCGCGCTCGCCGATCGACACCACGCCCAGATTGGGATGGAGCGTTGTGAACGGATAGGCGGCAATCTTGGGCTTGGCCGCCGAGACAGCCGCCAGGAATGTCGACTTGCCCGCGTTGGGTTGGCCCACCAGACCCGCATCGGCGATCAGCTTGAGACGCAGCCAGATCCACTTTTCGACGCCCGGCATGCCCGGATTGGCGTGGCGCGGCGCCTGGTTGGAGCTGGTCTTGAAATGGGCATTGCCGAAGCCGCCATTGCCGCCTGACAGCAGCACGACGCGCTGGCCGACTTCGGTCATGTCGGCGATCAGCGTCTCGTTGTCATCCTCGAACACCTGCGTGCCGACGGGCACGCGCAGCACCACCTCTTCGCCATTGGCGCCGGCGCGGTCCTTGCCCATGCCATGGGTGCCGGTCGGGGCCTTGAAATGCTGCTGATAGCGGTAGTCGATGAGCGTGTTGAGCCCATCGACGCATTCGAGCACGATGTCGCCACCGCGGCCGCCATTGCCGCCATTGGGGCCGCCGAATTCGACGAACTTTTCGCGCAGGAACGATACTGCGCCGCCGCCGCCGTCACCGGAGCGGATGTAGACCTTGGCCTGGTCGAGAAACTTCATTTTGCTCTGGCCTTCCAGACGCTGCGCGTCATGATTGTGTCGATATGCTCCACCTCGGCGCCCCGCGCAAGGCAGAGCAGGGTTGAGCGTCCGGTTTGGGTAAATCCAAGCTTGGTCTGGATGGCCAGCGAGGCGGCGTTTAAATGGAACACGCCGGAATAGACGGCCGGTTCCGCCGAGACGGAAAACAGCCAATCGAGGCTGGCGACGACGGCCTCGGTCATGATGCCGCGACCCCAGTATGCCTGGCCCAGCCAATAGCCGATGATCGGTCCGGCCGGCCCGCGATGAAAGCCCACCTGACCAACCAGGCCCTCGCCCGGCAGGTCGATGGCAAAATTGGTCGCCTCGGCCGGCAGGTTGGGCAGCCGGGTCTTGAGCCAGGCCTTGGCATCGCTCAGATGATAGGGAAACGGCACCCGCGCCAGGTTGCCCGAGACCGCGATATTGTTGAGATGGCGGGCGATCGGCTCGGCATCGCCTACCTGGGCGGGCCGCAGGAGGAAGCGGGATGTGCGCAGTGTCACGTTCATGCTTGCCCCCTCGATTGCCAGCTCTGGCGCGACAGGGTGGTAACGACGTGGTCGACATTGTGTTGCAGCGTCTGGCTGAAGCGCATCTCGCGTCGCGTCGGCACGAAGCCGAGCTTTTTCTGCACCGCCAGGGAGGCAATGTTGTCGTGGTGGGCGCTGGAGATGACCATGTCCTTGTCGCAGCCGGCAAAATGGTAATCGAGCAAAGCGGTCGCCGCTTCGGTCACATAGCCCTTGTTCCAGTGCGGCCGGGCGATCCAGAAGCCGAGCTCGCTCAGCAGCGAGACGCAGCCGATGACGCCCTTGCCGGGCAGTTCGATGATGAGCATCGACTGTTCCGGCGTTGCCGGGCGCGCCTGGCGCAACCAATCGACCGCCATGGCCAGCGAATAGGGATAGGGCACGGGCGTGAGGAAGCGCGTCACCTCGTATTCGCCGATGCCCAGGGCATAGCAGGGCGCATCGTCGAGATCAGGCTCGCGCAGGATCAGCCGTTCGGTGCGGATGGGGATCATCTCGCCAGCTCCAGCCGCATGAGCATCAGGCGCTGACCTGCCAGCGTGCCCTTGTCGTCGGTGCCTTCGCCGATCTCGATGAAGCCGGCCTTGCGCAAAACGTTGCGTGAGCCGGCATTGCTCAGCAGCGCCCGCGACCGCAATACCGGGATGCCGATGGCTTTCGCCGCCGCCACGACGGCGTTGGCGGCCTCACTCGCAAACCCCTTGCCCCAATAGGGTTCGCCCAGCCAATAGCCGAGCTCGGGTGCCAATCCCTCGGCAAAGCTGAGGCCGACAATACCCATGAACACGCCATCATGGACGATCGCGTAGCACCGCTCTTCGGCGCTCGGCACGATGGTCTCGATGAAGAAGCGGGCATCCTCTTCCGAATAGGGAAAGGGCAGCCGGGCCATCACCTCATAGATGCGCTGGTTATTGGCGAGGCGCGCTATGTCGGACACATGCGTCAGGGTGGGAGTAGTCAGCACCAGGCGGTCCGTCGTGATCGAGGCGGGGAGGCGATCCTTGATGCTGTTCATTTTGAGCTCTGCCGAAGAATGCGAAAAGGGGAACCGGCGCACCGGTTCCCCTTCAAAATTCTCGCATTGCATGAACACGAGCCGGGGAACTGGTCACCGGCTGGGTTCTTTGACCTGCCGGGTTATTCGGCGGCCTCTGCCGGGACGACGGAAACGAACACCTGCGAATTCGCACGGGTTCGGAACGCGACGGTGCCGTCAACCAGTGCATAGATGGTGTGGTCCTTGCCCAGGCCGACGCCGGTACCGGGATGCCACTTGGTGCCGCGCTGGCGGATGATGATGTTGCCGCCGACGACAGCTTCGCCACCGAACTTCTTCACGCCGAGACGACGGCCAGCGGTATCACGACCGTTGCGGGATGAACCGCCTGCTTTTTTGTGTGCCATCTCTAGGGCTCCTTATTCCTTGTCGGCCTTGGGAGCTGCCTTTTTGGCAGCCGGGGCCTTCTTCGCCGGCTTTTCAGCGGCGGCTTCTTCGGTGGCAGCAGCCTTCTTGGGCGC
>CBFGMY010000032.1:0-26261 GCA_965650055.1 uncultured Devosia sp. | reverse complement strand
GAATGCTCTCGGCCTTGCGGTCTTCCGGACAGAAGCCGAAGCCGTGCTTGATCGCATCGGTGGTCTTGCGGATGGTGGTGGCGATGCCGTTGACGGCGACGGTGCCCTGATCGGCGGGGTCGCGGCCGAACATGATGCGCGCCATTTCCGTGCGGCCCGAACCTAGCAGCCCGGCGACGCCGACCACTTCACCCTTGTGGATGGTCAGGTCGAAGGGCAGCACGCTGCGCTTCTTGCCGTAGGATTTGAACTCGACCAGCACCTCGTCCGGGTTCTCGCTCGGCTCGACATCGGTCGCGCCGGAAAAGGCGATGTCCTTGCCCAGCATGAGGCGCACGACATCGGTGCGGCTGAGCGTGGTGAGGTCGCGCGTTTCGATCAGCTTGCCATTGCGCAGCACGGTGACGCGGTCGGAAATGGCAAAGACCTGATCGAGGAAATGGGTGATGAAGATGATGGCGAGGCCCTTGGCCTTGAGGCCGCGCACCACTTCGAACAGGCGCTCGACCTCGTTGCGGTCAAGGCTGGCGGTGGGTTCGTCGAGGATCAGCACCTTGCCCGACAGCTGGACAGCGCGGGCGATGGCGACGATCTGCTGCACGGCGACCGAATGGGTGCCCAGCTCGCTCGAGGGATCGATATGGAGGTCATAATTGGCCAGCAGGGCGCGGGCATCGGCTTCCATCTTGCGGAAATCGACAAAGCCGAAGCGGCGTGGCTGGTGCCCCAGGAACAGGTTCTCGGCGACCGAGCGGTTGGGCAGGAGGTTGACCTCCTGATAGACGGTGCCGATACCGAAGGTCTGGGCATGGAGGGGGTTGTCGAGCGACACCTTGGCGCCATCGACATAGACGCCGCCGCCATCGGGCTGGTAGGCGCCGGTCAGGATCTTGATGAGGGTGGATTTGCCGGCGCCATTTTCGCCGAGCAGGGCGTGCACTTCACCGGACCGCAACCCGAAATCGACGCCATCGAGCGCCACGTGGTTGCCGAAAATCTTGAGGACGCCGCGCGCTTCAAGCACGTATTCGTCGTCTGCCATGTCAGTTTCCCCCATGTCACCGGTGCAGCCACACGCACGGTGTCATCCCGGGCTCGAGCCGGGATCCATCTTGAGATTTCAGGATGGATCCCGGCTTTCGCCGGGATGACACCGTGGGTTGAAGTGGCGAAGAGGGCAAGCCCTGTTAGTAGCCCAGGCCCTTGCGGCGATCATACTCGCCCTGCGGGTCATCAGCAGGCGTGTAGAGCTTGGACTCGGTGATGATGAACTTCGCCGGCTCGGTGCCGTCGGCCAGGTAAGCCGACAGAGCCGCGAAGGCCGGGCCGGCCATATCGGGGGTCAGTTCAACGGTGGCATTGGCTTCGCCGGCAGCCATGGCGGCGAAGATATCGGGCACGGCATCGATCGAGACGACCTTGATGTCGGTGCCGGGCTTGAGGCCGGCATCCTTGATCGCCTGGATGGCGCCAACGGCCATGTCGTCATTGTGGGCGTAGACAGCGCAGATATCGGCGCCGTTGTTGGACGACTTGATGAAGGCTTCCATGACTTCCTTGCCCTTGGCGCGGGTGAAGTCACCGGTCTGGCTCTGGGCAATGGTGATGTTGGCATGGCCGGCAATCGCTTCTTCGAAGCCTTGCTTGCGGTTGATCGCCGGGGTCGAGCCGACGGTACCCTGCAGTTCGACGACCTTGCAGTCGGCATCGCCGACTTCTGCCACGAGCCAATCACCGGCCACGCGACCTTCCAAAACCTGGTCGGAAGCAACCGAGGTCAGGTAGAGGTCTTCGGGGGCATCAACGCCGCGATCGAGCAGCATGACGGGGATTTCGGCTTCCTTGGCTTCGGCAAGCACGTCGTCCCAGCCGGTGGCAACAACGGGAGCCACCAGGATGGCATCGACGCCCTGGGCGATGAAGCCGCGGATCGCCTTGATCTGGTTTTCCTGCTTCTGCTGCGCATCGGCAAACTTGAGGTCGATACCGAGGGCTTCGGCCGTCTGCTTGGTGACCGAAGTCTCGGCAGCACGCCAGCCCGATTCCGAGCCGATCTGGCTGAAGCCGATGGTCAGGCCCTTGAGGTTTTCCTGGGCAACGCTGACGGAAGTCAAAGCGGTAGCGAGGCTCGCCGCGATAGCGAGCTTGGAAATGATAGTCACGATGTCCTCCCAATGTGGCCGTCGCGGCGTATTCACCTGCGACGATGGGGAGACGCTATATAAAGTACTATTATATGTAAATAGGGAAAAGCGCGACCGCGGAACCTATGCGTTTTGTTGACCTAAAGTATTGATTTTGAATACATTTCATTCACGCGAGGCGATCGGCAGGGCAACGCCGTCGCGCTCGTCCCGAAGGGCAGCAAGGGCGCGTGCGACGATGAATACGGCCTTGCCGCGACCCGGCTGCCAATGCTGTTCTATGGCAAATCCCGCGCCGGTGAGGCTGGCCACCAGGTCGGCGCTGGTCATGATGTCGAGCGTCGGCAACAGGCCGATGGCCTTGCCGATGGGCGCGATGAACTTGAACGCACCCATCGTGTCGCCGATGCAGCTCGTGCTGCTGATGAACACCCCACCCGGCTTGAGCAGGCGAAACACCTTGGCGATGACGGCGTCCTTGTCAGCCAGCAGATGCAGGATGCTGAGCCCCAGGACAACGTCGAAGCGACCGTCGTGGGCTTCGAAGCTGGTGATATCGGCGCGCTCGAAGCTGACATTGGTCACCTCCGCGTCAGCCGCCCTGGCGCGGGCGATGGCCAGCATGGCCTCGGAGAAATCGATCGCCGTGATATGGCGCACCCGTGGCGCGTGCAGGATAGCCGTGCCGCCCGTGCCGCAGCCGAATTCCAATACGTCCATGTCCGGGCGCAGATAGTCGCGCGTGATCTCCAGCTTGCGCTGATACGCCGCCTCGTCGGCAATCGGCTGGCGCGCATAGCGCTCCGCCAGCCGATCCCAAAACCTGTCTTCACCCATGGCACTGCTCCTGTCTGCGTGGGAGAATAGAGGCCGATGCGCTGAAACAAAATTGCAGAAATTCGTACGAGCGATATACATCAGCGCATGAGCTCGCATTACCCCGACTGGAACCAGCTGCATGCCTTTCTCGCCACTGTCGAGACCGGCTCTCTATCGGCGGCGGCGCGCGAGCTCGGCCTGACCCAGCCGACGGTTGGCCGGCAAGTTGCCGCGCTGGAACAGGATCTGGGCGTCTTGCTGTTCGAGCGCGTCGGGCGTTCGCTGAGCCTCACCAGTGCGGGCCGCGAACTGTTCGAATCGGCGCGCTCGATGAGCGAGGCGGCCAGCCGGCTTTCGCTTATCGCCTCAGGCCAGTCCCAGTCCATCGAGGGCCTGGTGCGCATCACCGCCAGCGATATCGTGGCCGCCTATACCCTGCCCCCGATCCTCAAGCGCCTCTACGAGATGGCGCCCGGTATCGAGGTCGAGATCATCGCGGCCAACGATGTCCGCGACCTGATGCGCCGCGAAGCCGATATCGCCATCCGCCATGTGCCGCCCGAGCAGCCGGACCTCATCGCCCGCCGCTGTCGCGGCACCACGGCGCATCTTTATGCCGCCACCAGCTATCTCGAGAGCCGGGGCCGCCCGGCCACTGGCGCCGACCTCGCCGATGTCGATTTCATCGGCTATTCGGAGGCCGATGGCCTGGTCGGCGAACTCAATGCGCGCGGCGTGCCGGTGACGCGGCGCAATTTTCGCTGGACCACCGGCAGCGTCGTCATCGCCTGGGAGATGATCCGGCAGGGCCTGGGCGTCGGCGTGATGTTTCGCGACGCGGCCGAGGGTGTCAACGGCATCGAGCCGGTCCTGCCGGAGCTGCCACCCTTCGAAGTGCCGATCTGGCTGGCGGTGCATCGCGAGCTCCATACCAGCCGCCGCATCCGGCTGGTCTTTGACCTCCTGGCCGAAACGCTGGGCTGATCGCATACCCCCTGTGACACCGGCAGCCTTGCGCCCCAGGGCCAGCAATGCTTTACGGGCGCGTTCGCTGGCGCATCGGCCGGCCCGCAGGATCTCGCACTTCTATGATACGTCTGGAAAGCATCGGTAAGCAGAACGGCAAGCAGATCGTCTTCATCGACGCATCGGCGACGCTGCTCAAGGGCGAGAAGGTCGGCCTGGTTGGCCCCAATGGCGCCGGCAAGACTACCCTCTTCCGCATGATCACCGGCGAAGAGCAGCCCGATGAAGGCCAGGTCTCGGTCGATCGCGGCATGACCATCGGCTATTTCAGCCAGGATGTCGGCGAAATGGCAGGCCGTCCCGTCGTCGCCGAAGTCATGGATGGCGCCGGCCCGGTCAGCGCTCTCATATCAGAGATGCGCGCGCTCGAAGCCGATATGGGCGACCCCGACAAGGCCGACGCCATGGACGCCATCATCGAACGCTATGGCGAAGTGCAGCACCAGTTCGAGGAGCTCGACGGCTATTCGCTCGATGGCCGCGCGCGCGAAGTGCTGGATGGTCTTGGCTTCTCGCAGACCATGATGGATGGCGATGTCGGCGCGCTCAGCGGCGGCTGGAAAATGCGCGTGGCCTTGGCCCGTATCCTCTTGATGCGCCCCGATGCGCTGCTGCTGGACGAGCCGAGCAACCATCTCGACCTCGAAAGCCTGATCTGGCTGGAAGACTTCCTGCAGAATTATTCGGGCGCCCTGTTCATGACCTCGCACGACCGCGAGTTCATGAACCGCATCTGCACCAAGATCATCGAGATCGATGCCGGGTCGCTCACCACCTATTCGGGCAATTACGAATTTTACCAGAGCCAGCGCGCCATCGCCGAGAAGAACCAGCAGGCGCAGTTCGAGCGGCAGCAGGCCATGCTGGCCAAGGAGCTGGACTTCATCGCCCGCTTCAAGGCCCGCGCCAGCCACGCCGCGCAGGTGCAGAGCCGGGTCAAGAAGCTCGACAAGATCGACCGCGTCGAGCCGCCCAAGCGTCGTCAGACGGTGGACTTCGAATTCCGCCCTGCCCCGCGCTCGGGCGAGGATGTCGCCCTGCTCAAGGGCGTGTCTAAGAGCTATGGCGACCGCACCATCTATGACGGGCTCGACTTCCATGTGCGCCGCCGCGAGCGCTGGTGCATCATGGGCGTCAATGGCGCCGGCAAGTCGACGCTGCTCAAGCTCGTCACTGGCACGGCCGATCCCGATACCGGCACCGTGTCGCGCGGCCCCTCGGTCAAGATGGCCTATTTCGCCCAGCACGCCATGGATGTGCTGGACGGCGATCTCACCGTGTTCCAGCAGCTCGAAAGCTCGTTCCCGCAGGCCGGGCAGGCGCCGCTGCGGGCGCTGGCCGGCGCCTTCGGCTTTTCAGGCGACGAGATTGAGAAGAAATGCCGCGTGCTCTCGGGTGGCGAAAAGGCGCGGCTGGTCATGGCCATGATGCTGTTCGATCCGCCGAACTTCCTCGTGCTCGACGAGCCGACCAACCATCTGGATATCGCCACCAAGGAAATGCTGATCACCGCGCTCAGCCAGTATGAGGGCACGATGCTGTTCGTCAGCCACGATCGCCACTTCCTGGCCGCACTCAGCAACCGTGTGCTGGAGCTGACGCCCGAGGGCGTGCATGTCTATGGCGGCGGCTATACCGAATATGTGCAGAGCACCGGCCACGAGGCGCCGGGCCTGCGCAGCTAACGAGGTGCTGACGGCAAGCGTCTGAATGTTACATTCCGATTCAGGAATGGAAAACGCTTCGCTGATAATTCTGGGAGGACATTGGGGTAAAAGCCCCGGCCTGCCCAGGAGGCCAAATTGACGTCATCATGGCAGATGCTTGCTGGCAATCTCGCCGTCGTCGCACTCTTTGTCCTAGCATGGGCCCATGCACGCTTCTGGCTGCGGGGCGTTCCCGGCGGCGCGCGCGCCGCCCTGTTCGGCCTGGCCATGGGGATGGGCGCTGTTTCGACCATGTTGATGGCCGCCGAAGTCGCGCCTGGGCGCTTCCTTGACCTACGCCTGTCGCTGGTCGCGGTCTCTGCCTTTTTCGGCGGACCGCTGGCGGCACTGATCACGCTCATCATGGCCCTGATCTGCCGCGCGATCATGGGCGGAGCTGGCGCGCTGCCGGCCATGGCAACCATGACCGTGGTTGTCTTGATGGGGCTGGGTCTCCGCTTCGTCACCCGCCGCGGCACGACCAATGCCTGGCACGCACTCGGGCTTGGGCTGGCCACCGCGACGACCACCGCCGTGAGCGCAACCATCCAGCAAACCGTCAATCTGCACAACCTGGTGCCGCTAGCTGTGCTCAACACCATCGCCATCATGCTGGCCAGCGTGATCTTCCTGCATGCCCGTCGCTTCGCGGCGGAGCGTGACCTGCTGGCGGCCGCGCTGGCCCAGTCCCCCGACTACAACTACATCAAGGACCGCTACGGCCGCTTTGCCGCCGTCAACGAGCGGGTGGCGCAGCTGCATGGATTTTCCGATCCGGCGGAGATGATCGGCAGGAGCGACTTCGATATCACCACGCCCGAACGGGCCGAGGCGCTCTACGCCGCCGAGCAGAACCTGCTGGCGCAGCGCGAGCCTCAGGTCGAGTTCGAGGAAGCGCTGGTGGATGACACCGGCAACGAACGCTGGTTTGCCACGGCAAAGGTGCCACTGCATTCGGCCAATGGCGAGATGATCGGCATTGCCGGCGTCACGCGCGACATCACCGCCGACCGACAATTGCGGCAGGATCTCATCGATAGCCGCAACACGCTGTCCTATGCGCTGGCCGAGATGTCGGATGGTCTGGCCATGTTCGACCGCCAGGGCAACATTATCCTGTGCAACGAGCAGTACAGCGCCAGTTTCCCCTATACCAGCGATGTGCGCCGGGCCGGCGCCAACCTGCGCGACGTCCTGCTCGAAGTGATCAAGACCGGCGAGCAGCTCAACGTTCCGGCGGGCGAAGAGGACGCCTGGATGGAGCAGGTCATCGCCAATCTGCACAGCGAGACCGAGGAGGAGGTCAACCTGTTCGACGGCCGCTGGCTGCAGCTGCGCACGCGCCCCACCAATGAGGGCAAGACGCTGGTCGTGGTCACCGACGTGACCCGCCTCAAGACCACCGAGCTGGCGCTGCACTCGGCCGCCGACCAGCTCAAGCACCTGGTCCGCACCGATGGCCTGACCGGCCTGTTCAACCGGCGCGCTTTCGACGAAGCGATGGAAACCGAAATTGCCCGCAGTGCCCGCGCTGGCCTGCCGATGAGCCTGCTGCTGGTCGATGTCGATCGCTTCAAGGCCTACAATGACGAATATGGGCACCCGGCGGGCGATGATGCCCTGCGCCTGGTGGCCAAGCATCTGCGCGGGGCGCTCAAGCGGCCCGCTGATGCAGCGGCGCGCTATGGCGGGGAGGAGTTTGCCGCCATCCTGCCCGATACCGACGAGGACGGCGCCTATCTGGTCGCCGAGGCGTTCCGGCGGACGCTGGCCGATGCCAAGCTGCCGCATCGGGGCAGCGAACGGCGCTTCCTGACCGCCAGTGTCGGCGTCGCCACCTATATGCCCGACAACCTCCATCGCAGCGCGGCCGAGCTGATCCAGGTTGCCGATGAAGCGCTCTACAGCGCCAAGGCGGCCGGCCGCGACCGCGTCTTCGGCACGCGGGTCGCCGGCAAGCAGCGCAAATACGGCACCCACAACTAATCCTTGGCGCGGGGGCGCCGGCGCCCTAGAGACCGAATTTCTCCAGGGTCGCCTCATATTCGTCGCGCACGTCTTCCCGATCGCGGCCGGAATCCCAGGCGGCGTCGATCTGCGCCCTGATGGCCGGATCGAGCGCGCTCCATTTGGCGTCCCAGTCTTCGCCATTGGCGATCCAGTAGCCGACCAGTTCGTAGCGCTCGGGCGGAAGCCTCAGCTCCTGGCGGACGAATTTGCGGATGGACCGCACCACCTTCTGCTCGCCCGCTACCCAGACATAGCCTGGCGTCGGCGGCAGCGGCACGGCGCGCACCACGTCCTCCATGCGGCTAGGCGCAACGCCATTGCCGCTCTTGTGCAGCCAGGTCACGGTCGCGTTCGGGTGCTCCAGCCTCTGCTCGTCCTCGGCGCGGGCAACCTCGATGAAGACGCGTGACTGCACATGAAGCGGGGTTTGCTCCAGCAGGCGTGACAGCGCTGGCAGGCCGGTCGCATCGGCCACCAGCAACTGCCAGACGATATCGGCGGGCGGCGCGTAGAGCCCGCGGGGATTGTTGATGGTGATGCGGTCGCCGGGGCTGGCGCGCTGCGCCCAGTCGCTGGCAAGACCACCGTCATGCACGACGAAGTCGATATCCACTTCGCCCAGCGCCGGACGGTGCCGGCGCACGGTATAAGTCGAATAGAGCACGGCGTCCTGCCCGTCCGGATAGGTCCACCGCCCGTCCTCGGAAATATCAGGCAGGTGCAGCCTGCCGGTCTCCTTGTTCGGGAAGAACAGGCGCAGATATTCGTCGCCGATGCCGGTACTGCTGAACGCGTCGAGCCCACCGAAGGTCAGCCGGATCATGCCGGGTGTAAGCTGATGGCGCGACAGCAAAGTGGCTTCATGAAACATCGTGGTCATGATCTGTCCCTGTCGGCCAGGCGATCACGACAGCAATGCCATCATGATGTCCCGGCGCGTTGGTCCGCCGGACAGCAGCTACATATTATGATAATTCTAGTCAAGTTGGTCGGCACGCTTGCCCCACCATCGGGCTTGCCTGGACCAGCGCGTTCCCGGTCGGTCGATTGGCCGGTGTGGCGATTTGAACCAGTAGAATGGCCGTCGCAACAGGTCCTGGGCGGCGCGCAGCGTGGCGAACCCCATCAGCAACCAGTAGATGGGCAATCCGAGCTGTGCCGGGAGGAGACTGATCTTGCCGAGCCTCAGCAGCCCCAGCACGGTCATGGCAAGGGCGCTGCCATAGCCCAGAGCCAGCACGGCAATGTAAAACGCGGTCCAGATGTCGCCATCCATCCAGCCCATGCCGGCAAATCCGCGCACCAGCAGCACCAGGCCAAAGCCGCAATGCAGCATCGGCGCCAGGATCATGCCGAGCAGCAGCGCTTCCGCCACCAGAAAGGCAGGCAGGCCCATCTCTGCCGCCAGCCGACCGGGATCGCGATTGTGCACGATGAAGGTCTGCATCCAGCCCTTCATCCAGCGCGTGCGCTGGCCGATCCAGGCCCCGATCTGGGTCGGCGCTGCCTCCCGCGTTGCCGAGGCCAGCACATCGACACGCAGCTTTCGCCGCGCCAGACGCAGGCCGAGATCGGCATCCTCGGTGACGTTATAGGCGTCCCAGCCGCCCAGTTCGCGCAGCGATTTCAGCCGGAAATGGTTGGACGTTCCGCCCAGCGGCATGGGCAGGTGCCAGCGGGCCAGAGCCGGCAGCAGCACCCGGAACAGCCCCGCATATTCGCCGGCAAACAGCGCCGCCAGCCAGTTGCGGCCGCTATTGTCGATCACCAGGCTGGCCTGCAGGCAGACCAGGTCATCGTCCTCGCGAAACCGCAGCGCCGCTTTCCAGAGCTGGTCCGGTTCGGGCACATCCTCGGCATCGAAGACAACCACATGCTCGCCCCGGCACAGCGGCAGGGCGAAATCGAGCGCCTTGGGCTTGGTGCGGGGCATGGCATCGGGCACCGTCACCAGCGAAAAGCGCGGATCGGCCAACCCAGCGCGAACCGCCGCAATGGTGTCGACGGAGCGCGCCTCCACCACGAATTTTATGTCGAGGCGCTCGGCGGGATAGTCCCGGAATTATGTAGCACTCACACCTGACTGAAATGGTAGGGTTTGAGCGCGGCCACGACCTTGTTCACAGATGTTCGTGCACACTCCCTTCCTTTCCTCTCTTTGCTATTGCGGAATCAGAGAGGCCGGTCTAAGACCTGCCTTATGACGGACCTTGATCTCATTTTGAAACGCCGGAACGAAGTCCTCCAAATATTGGCGGAGGCCCATAAGGCGCTTGCGGAAGCAGAGCGGGAGCTTGCCGAACTCGACGTGGCCGGGAAGACCCTGGCACGACTGACGGGCGGAGAATGGCCTACGGCTGGCGAGGAAGACCCAATTCAGACGGCGCTTGTTGCGACGGCTCCAAAGCTCTCTTCAGCATGGCACCGCAGGGTGAAGGCCGCGAGGAACGTGACCGATATGATCTTTGTCGTGCTGGAGGAGGCTTATCAGCAAGGCATTCCGGGGCTGGCCCCGAAAGATGTTCGCGCCGCTATCAAAGAGAAGTTCGATTTCGATGTTCGGTCCGAATACATGAGCACCACGATGTGGCGCTTGGCGGACCGGGGTAAGTTGGAACGTGCTGGCGACGGGCTCTACGCGGTTCCTGGCGGCCAGGAGGTGGCTGGCCTGGACGAGGAAACGAGAAAACTAGTTTGAAGAATCCTGAAAAGGATAGGGCGACGGAGCCGTAGGAAGCTTTGACCGTCGCCCTGATGCAACCAAGGAGAACGCTGATGCGCCCGCCATAGTCTGATCAACCCGGTTCTCCGGCCTTTCGGCTGGAGAACCACCCCTTTCGGGGGCGGTAGGTACTGGCCAACGGCTATCCACCCTCAAGCCAGCGGGTTCGACTCCCGTCGCCTCCACCATTTTTCCTACCAGAATCGGTAGAATCCGTCAAACAGGCCCTGTAGCTACAGGGCCTGTAATGCCATTCTCGGTAAACGTTATCCCCCGGTCTTCCAGCACGCGCTGGATAGCCGCGAGGTTGTTTTCAATTGGCTTGCGCCTGCCAGCCTCAAAGTCCTTGACGGTCGAAAGCCCCACTTTCGACGCCTTGGCCAAGTCCTGTTGAGACATATCCAGCCAAGCCCGCGCGGAGCGGCATTGTTCCTTGTTCATGCCATGACACATAGCGACCTAACCTTTTTAGGTCAAGGCCAACTAAATAAGTTGACTGCACCTATTTTGGCGATTATATCTGAGGCCAACGAAAATCGTTGGCCTGGAAATGACGCAACACTTTCTTCTCACATCGGCTGCAAGGACGCTCTCGCTAGCGACCGTTGCCCGCATGTCAGACGAAAAGGCGCATGAAACCTTCCGTCATATCCGTTGGGCTGAGAATGGTGGTGAAGCTGTTTGCCCGCGCTGCGGTAGCGTCGAGTGCTACACATTCAAGGCCCGCAAGATATGGAAGTGCAAGGGCTGCAACCATCAGTTCTCGGTTACGTCCGGCACGATCTTCGCAAACCGCAAGCTGGCAATCCGTGATTACCTGCTGGCAATCGCTATCTTTGTGAATGGCGCTAAGGGCTATGCGGCGCTCCACCTGAGCCGCGACCTCAACGTCCAGTACAAGACCGCCTTCGTTCTCGCTCACAAGCTCCGCGAGGCTCTTGAGGCTGAGCAGGACGCGACCCAGACCCTTTCCGGTCACGTGGCTGTTGATGGCGCGTACTTCGGCGGCCATGTCCGCCCTGCCAACCGCAAAGAGGACCGCGTTGACCGTCGCCTTGCCCGGAACCAGACCGGCAAGCGCATGGTGGTGGTTGCGGCTCGCGAACGCGACGGCAACACGCTCACCCAGGTATTCAAGCGCGAAGGCGACGGCGTTGCTTTTGTCGCCAGCCGCGTCAGCCCCGACGCGACGGTCTATGCCGACGAGGCCGCGCATTGGGACGTGCTACACGCCAAGTTCCTGACCAAGCGGATCAACCATCAGGAAAGCTATTCGGAAGAAGGCGTTCATACCAACCAGGCCGAAAGCTTCTTTTCGCGCCTGCGTCGCGCTGAGATTGGCACTCACCACCATATCAGCGGCAAGTACCTCCATGCGTACGCCGCCGAAATGGCTTGGCGCGAGGACAACCGCCGCATCAGCAATGGCCACCAATACCTTGCGACCGCCCGCGCTTCACTGAGCCATCCGGTTAGCCGCAATTGGGCTGGCTACTGGCAGCGCGCGGAATAGCGTTGCGGAACTATTCCAGTTCTGGCATATTGTGAGTGTGCGGGAGAAAAAGCGGGAAAACGCTGGCACGTATGCGGACAAGTGACTTGGGAGGACAGTGGATGAGTAGGTCAAACGGACAACGGGGCGACCGTTGGGGAGTAACTCTTGAAGCCAGTTCATTGGGTGGGTTCATCGAAAGATGACCTGCTAGATTTTCCCAGAGATGTATGCAGGCAAGTAGGTTTTTGCATTTCGGTTGCACAGGAAGGTGGGAAAGCGATCAATGCCGTCCCCCTGATTGGATTCGGAAATGCAGGCGTTATCGAGGTCATAGTTGACGACGATGGGGACACCTATCGGGCCGTGTATACGGTGACTTTCGAAGACAGGATTTACGTCCTTCACGCCTTCAAAAAGAAATCGAAGACGGGGCGGTCAACCCCGAAGCGTGAAATGGCGTTAGTGAGACGCAGGTTGAGAGTAGCTCAGGATGACCATGAACAACGGCGACGGACCGAAAAGCAGAAGGACGCCAAGTCGATCAAAGGCTGACCAAGTCAGCGGTGGTGGGACTGACATTTTCTCTGACTTGGGGTTTACACTAAACCCCGAGGAAGAGTTCAAGTACGCAATCGCTAGAGCGATCACCAAAATGATTGTCTCGAAAGGCTACACCCAAAGCCAAGTGGCCGAAATCCTCGGCGCGGATCAATCCAAGGTATCCCTCATCACCAGAGGAATGCTGACCAATTTCAGTACAGAGCGCCTTATCCGCTACCTGCTGACTCTTGGTATCGACATTAACGTCGATTTCCAACCCAGCCATGACGAGCATGGGCGCGTCAGAGTGTCGGCGGTTGGTTGACCAGCCGCCACACCACCACGTTGCTCACCTTTCCCGCCCGCTCGACGCCTGCGCCGCGCTTGGCCTGCATGGTGAGCGCCTGCACGATCCTGAGCGCCACCGCTGTCCGCAAATAGCGGTCGTCACCGTCCAGCCCCTTGTGCTGGATCACCCACGCCGCCAGCTCGCGCGTGTTCATCGGGCCAACGGCCAGCGCCTGCTTGCACAGCGTGGCCAGCTCGCGCCGCCGGAACAGCGCATTGACGTTCATATAGGACGGCTGGCCGTTTATCCGTGGCGCTTCAAACAGCGTCATTGTCGCCCGAACATGGGCCAGGTCCGCACGAGCCCGCTCTATGTCCCGCTCTGCCTTGGCTATGAATGCCTCTAGCTGGTCGGCCTTGGCTCTGAGGGTGTTGATAACTTGGGGCGTGTCACTCATGCCCCAATTGTACATCAACGAATATCGTTGACCTAGACGATTCTAGGTGTAACTGCTACATAATACCGGATAGTCCAGTGCGCCCATGACCGCATAGAGCTGCGGCACCATGGTGGCTTCGTTATGAAGCGGGATCAGCACCGAATAATCGGGCAGGTCCTCATCGGGTGGGCGCCGGACCATTGGGGCTGGCTTGACCGGGGTGAACATCGCGCCCAGCCGGATCGCAGCCGGCAGGACCAGCATGCCGCAGGCCAGCGGCAGCAGCCAGAGCTGCGCGACGAACGGCGCCAGCAGCAGGACGGAGGCGAGCAGCGCCAATGCCGCGACAAAGCCGATGCGGGCCAGCAAGGTGAGTTCAAGATGGGCGGAGGCATAGGGCCAGCGTCGCGCCAGCCCCTGCCGCGCAGCGTCGATCAGCGCGGGTGCGGCCGCTTCGGCAAGATATTCGCGCAGCGCCGGCTCGGGCACGAAGAAGAGCAGATTGTTCAGCCGGGGTGTCGAGGTCCGCTTGTGGCGGAGCCGGATGACGTCGAAGAATTCCGGTGCGGTGAAGGCGACTTCACGATCCAGCAGTTGCACGCGAAACATGCGGATGCTGGCCAGGGCTTCGAGCCTGGTGGGCTGCGCATCGCCCGTCACGCCTTGCGGCACGCGGTCGTAATAGGCGTAGCCGGCCCATCGGGCGGCACGCTGCATGACCAGATGCGTGCCCATGCCCAGCGTCGTGGCACAGTAGCGCAGGACATCGACCTCGCGCTCCAGCGCCGCCTCCAGCACCCGGAGCGCGCGGACGTCATCTTGCTCGGCCAGAATGGCCCTGGTCAGGTCCAGCGCATCCGACATCGGATGATCAGCGCCGGAGCGTCGTCAACCCTTGCCTGCAATGGTCCTCTGGCCGATCGCCCATGTCTATCTGCATGGCTCTGCTCCCCCAAGCAAGAGACGGCCGCGCCAATGGCGCGGACCTCACTTCTCAATACTGGTATGGATTTTAGTAAAAAGCCAGATCGACGGTCACGTTACTGTCGTGGCGGAACGATCAGCTTGCGGGTGCGAATTGCCCCGGAGGCGAACGGCCGCCGCGGCGGCCATTCGGAGTTCAGTGCTTGGCGTCGAACTGGTGCGGATTGAAGCGATAGGCGGTCGAGCAGAATTCGCAGACCACCTCGATCTCGCCGTCGACAGCCATTTCCTCGCGGTCCTCGGCGGTGAAGCTGGTAGCCAGCATGTCCTCGATCCGATCGGCGGAGCAGGTGCAGCGCTCCACCATCGGCAGCGGGGTGAACACGCGCACGCCGGTCTCGTGGTAGAGCCGGAACAGCAGGCGTTCCGAGCTCAGGTCGGGGTCGGCCAGTTCGAGATCGTCGAGCGTGCCGAGGTGAACCTTGGCTTCGTTCCAGCCATCGGCCTCGACGAAGTCAGGGTCGGCGGTTTCCGGATTGTTGAAATTGCCGTCGCCCGGCAGGTCGGCCATATGCGACATGCCATGCTCGGGCAGATGCTGGATCAGCACGCCACCGGCGCGCCAATGCGGACGGTGGTCGCCCTTTTTGGTGAACTCGGCGACGGCGATGCGCACCTGGGTGGGGATCTGCTCGGACTGCATGAAATAGGTATGCGCCACCTCTTCGAGCGAATTGCCATGCAGGGCGACAATGCCCTGGTAGCGCTCGGTATTGGGGCCCTGGTCGATGGTCATGGCCAGGTGGCCATTGCCCAGCAGCTGGCTGGGCTTGGTGCGGCCTTCCTCGGCCGCCTTGAGCAGCGCGTCGCGATCGAAGCGGGCATAGCCCCGCAACCCGTCGGGCGCGTCGAAATCGACCACGATCAGGTTCACCGGTCCATCGGTCTGCGTCTGCATGATGAAACGGCCCTCAAATTTGAGGGACGAACCGATCAACGCGGCCAGCACCACCGCCTCGCCGAGCAGGCGGGCCACCGGAGCGGGGTAGTTGTGGCGGCTAAGGATCGTATCGAGCGCCTCGCCCAGCCGCACGCTGCGGCCGCGGGTATCAAGCTTGTCGAGGGTAAACGGCACCACGGTATCATCGCCGCTTTCAGGCCGGTCGAGGCCCAGGGCAGTCATCAGGTTCTCACTCATAGCAGTCGTATCCGTGGTCATTTTAGGTCGCAGGACTTTCAGGTCGGCCTGGCCACAATGGTCCTACGCCTCAAACTCGGCAAGAGTTTGGGGCTGCCATTGCCGGGGTCAGACTGCGGAACTGCGATGAGCTTCTGGCCGGGGCGAGCCGAAAATGGCGGTCTTCGAGAACCGGAGCGGAGCGTACGTTGGTACGTGAGCACCGGAAGCGCAGAAGACTGCCATTTGCAGGCCGTCCCCGGCCAGAAGATCGAAGCAGTTAGTTGACGTCGACCCCGAAGGCCCAGCACAGGATGGCTTTTTGGGCATGCAGGCGGTTTTCGGCCTCGTCGAACACCACCGACTGGGGACCGTCGATCACCTCGTCGGTCACCTCGTCGCCGCGATGGGCGGGCAGGCAGTGCATGAAAAGGGCGTTCTTGTCCGCCAAGGCCATCAAATTGGTGTTGACCTGGTAGGGTTTCAAGACCCGGCGGCGCTCGGCGGCGTCCACGTCACCCATCGACACCCAGGTATCGGCGATGACGAGGTCGGCGCCTTCGACCGCCTCGCGCGGATCTTCGATCAGCTTCACATATTTGCCGGCCCGGCGGATGTCCTCCATCAGGTCCTTTTCCGGGCTGTACTCGTCGGGCACGGCCACCGTCAGCTCGCACTCGAACAGTTCAGCCGCATTGACCCAGGAATGCAGCACATTGTTGCTGTCACCCACCCAGGCGACCTTGGCGCCTTTGATGGAGCCGCGATGCTCTTCGAAGGTCATCAGGTCCGCCATGATCTGGCAGGGATGGGCCCGGCGGGTGAGGCCATTGATGACGGGCACGGTCGCGCCCTCGGCCAGTTCGAGCAGGTCGAGATGGGAAAGGATACGGATCATGATGGCGTCGACATAGCGGCTCATCACCTTGGCGGTATCAGCCAGGGTTTCCTCGCGGCTGAGCTGCATTTCCTGGCCGGACAGCATGATGGTCTCGCCGCCCAGCTGGCGCATGCCGACATCGAACGACACGCGGGTGCGGGTCGACTGCTTGTCGAAGATCATCGCCAGGACCTTGTCCTTGAGCGGCTGCGGGCGATCGCCCTGCTTGAGGCGGGATTTGAGCGAACCGGCCGCGTCGAGCATGCCGCGCAGTTCGGGATAGGTAAAATCGTCGATAGAAAGAAAATGCCTTGGGGTGCCGGTCGAGGTCATGGGCCGGGTTCCTTTGTGACGCTATGGGTGTTCAGTGCAGACGCGCGTTCGCTCCGCCCCTCAGGGAGGAGGAAACAGACCGCGTCGTCGCCGACCAAAATAGCGCACTGCCAGTTTCATTTTAGCCGACTGCCGGAACCGACGCCGTCTCGGCCTCGATGGCGTCGAAGGCGGCGCCGAGCTTGGCCATGGCCTCCTCGATCTCCGCCTCGGTGACGATGAGCGGCGGAATGAGCCGCAGCACATTGTCGCCGGCGCCGATGGCCAGCATGCGGTGATCGTCGCGCAGCCGGGTCACGAAGTCGCGTACCGGCGGGGTGATCTTGATGCCGGCCAGCAGGCCCTTGCCGCGCAGTTCCAGCACATAGTCGGGGTAGCGCTGGGCCAGCTGCTGCAGGTGCCAGGCCAGCTTCTGGCCCATCTGGTTGACGTGGTCGATGAAGCCGGGCGCCAGGATCCGGTCGAGAACGGCATTGCCCACCGCGGTTGCCAGCGGATTGCCGCCATAGGTCGAGCCATGCGTGCCGGGCACCATGGATGCCGCAACGTCGCCCTTGGCAAGGCAGGCCCCCAGCGGGAAGCCGCCGCCGATAGCCTTGGCCACCGCCACGATATCGGGGGTGATGCCGCTCCATTCGAAGGCAAAGAAACGCCCCGTCCGGCCATAGCCGCACTGCACTTCGTCCAGGATCAGCAGCATGCCATGCTCATCGCACAAGGCGCGCAGGCCCTGCATGAATTCAGTGGTCATGGCAGTGACGCCGCCCTCGCCTTGCACCGTCTCGATGAGGATCGCGCAGGTCTGCGGGGTGATCAGCGCCTTGACGGCATCGAGGTCGCCGGGCGCGGTATGCTTGAAGCCGGGCATGGGTGGGCCGAAGCCTTCGAGGTAGCTCGGATTGCCGCCGGCCGCGATCGTACCCATGGTGCGGCCGTGGAACGAGCCGGTAAAGGCGATGATCTCGTAGCGGTCGGTTTCGCCCTTGGCCCAGAAATAGTGCCGCGCCGTCTTGATGGCGCATTCGAGCGCCTCGGCGCCCGAATTGGTGAAGAACACCGAGTCCGCAAACGTAGCATCCACCAGCCGCTGGCCCAGCCGCTCCTGCTCGGGAATGGTGAAGACGTTTGACGTGTGCCAGACCTTGTCGGCGGCCGATTTCAGCGCCGAAACGATATGGGCGTCGCCATGGCCCAGGGCATTGACGGCGATGCCGGAATGGAAATCGAGATAGTCTCGGCCATGCTGGTCATACAGGCGCATGCCCTCGCCCCGCTCGAAAGCGAGATCGGACCGGGCATAGGTGCCGTAGAGCGCAGACATGGACTATTTCCTTCTTCTTGAGAGCTGAAAAATGACGGTAGCGGCGAAGCGTGACAATACCGCCACAAAAACCAAAAACGCGCTCGTTGCGCAGCGCGTTTCGGTGCCAGAGTTAGGCCAATTTCGTCTGCTAAGTCAATGATCGCCGCCCAAGTCCCTGATTTGACTCGATGATTGTTAGGACAATTTTAACCAGTGAATTTACGGGGAAAGTCTGCCCCGACTCTTGATCCCGATTCCGCCGATGTCGTAAACTCTGTGCCATTGGGAACACGATATCTCGTGTGGCGGACCCACCTGACATACGACGCCTAGCGCTTATGGCTGCCAAGACTATTTTGGCGGCGCAATGAAGGATTCTGTTTTGACGATGGTTTCAGGAGCACAATCGGCGGGCTGGACTGATGAGCGCGTCGAGACTTTGAAGAAGCTCTGGATGGAAGGTCTCTCGGCCAGCCAGATCGCCGGTGAATTGGGCGAAGGGGTTACCCGCAATGCCGTGATCGGCAAGGTCCACCGGCTCAAGCTGTCGGCGCGCGCCAAGCCAACCAATTCGGCGCCGCGCGCCCGCCCCGCAGCCCGTCCGGCACCGCGCCGCGTGGCCAGCCCCTCGGCCGGCATGACCGGCATGGGTGGCGGCGCCGCCAAAGCGCGCCCGCAGATGTCGGCGTCGCGGCCGCAGTCGATCGGCGCCACCGCGCTGGCGCATAATCCGGAAATGGAGCAGCAGCTCTACGTGGCGCCTGCCGTGGCAGAGCTCTTCATCCCCGAAGACAAGCGCCTCTCGCTGCTGCAGCTCAACGAACACACCTGCAAGTGGCCGATCGGCGACCCGCTCAGCAAGGATTTCTACTTCTGCGGCCAGCATAGCCTGGAAACCGGCCCCTATTGTGATTTCCACTCGCGCCGGGCCTATCACCAGGTCGACAAGAAGCGGCGCTAGGCTCCGCGAACCGAACGAGACAGGGCGCCCGCAAGGCGCCCTTTTTGTTTGGCTGAGTGCGTGTGGTTTGCGTGCCTCCCCCGCCTGCGGGGGAGGGGGACCACGCATAGCGTGGTGGAGGGGGGTGCCGCTTGCGCGATGCCGCTTCCCCAGCCTCTGAGAGACCATGCTTCAGCGCTCTTGGCGCCCCGCTCCACCACGCTCCGCGTGGTCCCCCTCTCCCGCAAGCGGGAGAGGAAAGAGTCAGGGCAGGAACACGTCCACCCGCATGCCTTCGCCCGGCTTGCTCTTGAACGAGAGCTGGCCGCGATGGCGGTTGACGATGTGCTTGACGATGGCAAGGCCCAGGCCCGTGCCCTTCTTCTTGCGGCTGGCATCGGCATCGATGCGATAGAACCGCTCGGTGAGGCGCGGCACGTGCTCGGGCTCGACGCCCGGACCATGGTCTATGACCGTCACCTGATGCTGGAAGCCGGGCCGGCCCGCCGGGGCCAGGCTCACCTCGACGAACTTTCCGGTCGCCCCATACTTGATCGCATTGTCCAGCAGGTTCTCGAACACCTCATAGAGCTGGCCGCGATCGCCGGTCGTGGCGCTGGGGCCCTCGAACAGGCTGAGGCGGATTTCCACGTCGGCGGCCTTGGCCTGCATCATCAGCCCCTCGCGCACTTCGCGCAGCAGGGCCGCCAGGTCGATGCTGCCGGTGGGCCGCACATGCTGGTGCATCTCGATGCGCGACAAGCTCAACAGGTCATCGATCAGCTTGCTCATGCGTTCGGCCTGGCCGCGCATGATGCCGAGAAACTTCTCCCGTGCCGCCGCATCCTTGGCCGCAGGCCCGAGCAGCGTGTCGATAAAGCCGCGCAGCGACGCCAGCGGCGTGCGCAATTCGTGGCTGGCATTGGCGATGAAGTCGGAGCGCAGCGCTTCGACGCGCTTGAGTTCGGTGAGGCTCTGGAACGTCACCACCAATTGCCGGTCGTCGTCGGCGAACCAGTCGCGGCCCGGCCGGCGCAACGGGGAAACCACCACCTTGTCCCAGGTCTCCGATGGAATGGTCTCGTGCAGTTCGACCGTGCGGACGGCGCCGTTGCGCAGCACCAGGTCGATTGCCCCCACCAGTTCGGGATTGCGCAGGGAAAAGGTAATCGGGTTGCCATTGTTGACCGACGGGAACTGTCGGTGGGCCGCCGCATTGGCATGGCGCACCACGCTGCGGCGATCGAGCACCAGGCATGGATCGGCCAGCGCGTCGGCAAAGGCAAAAACCGCGTCGTCACCGGAACTTTCGGTGGCAGGCAGTTCGACGGCATTGCTGACGGTTATCGTGCTGCCCGGCAACACGGCGACAGCGGCCAGCACCACGAGGAAGCTGACGATGGCGGCCACCGTGCCGATCTCCCCGAACAGGACGAGCGCCGCGAATATTCCGAAGATGCCGGCCAGTAGGCTGCCCTGCGCGATGATGCGTGCCCACGCCACCGTCAGCGGAGAAACAGTTTGGGTCGCGGGGAGCTCATCCATATTTTGCTTCTGGGAATCAGACAGTTGCGGGGCCCCTTGCGCGCGGGGGCGCCTTCATAGCACGGTGAACATGACAACGGAGAGACACCAGTGACCGACCCCCTTGATGGCTTCGACCTCGAAAATCCCGAACTGCCCAAGGCGATCAAGAAGCACGCAATGGCCTCGGGCGGCTATCCTTACGAGGATAAGCTGGATGGCGATATCTATGAAGCGCAGATGTATGCGCTGCAAAAGCAACTTGTGCTGCTGCAGGCGCATCTGGCTGCATCGGGCGAACGCGTCATGATCGTGTTCGAGGGCCGCGATGCTGCCGGCAAGGGCGGCACCATCAAGACCTATCTCGAAAATCTCAATCCCCGCTACAACCTGATCGCCGCGCTGCCCAAGCCGAACGACCGCGAACACACGCAGTGGTATTTCCAGCGCTATGTCGACTGGTTCCCGGCGGCGGGCGAAACGGTGCTGTTCGACCGCTCCTGGTACAACCGGGCGGGCGTCGAGAAGGTCATGGGTTTCTGCACACCCGAACAGACCGAGCATTTCCTCGAAGAAGCGCCCGAATTCGAGAAGCGCATCACGCGCGACGGCATTCACCTGTTCAAATTCTGGCTGTCGATCGGTCGCGAGATGCAGCTCAAGCGCTTCCATGATCGCCGCCACGATCCGCTCAAAGTCTGGAAGCTGTCGCCCATCGATATCGAGGCGCTGCACAAGTGGGATGCCTATACCGTCGCTCGCGACAAGATGCTCGAGCGTACCGATTGCGCGCACGCGCCCTGGACCGTGATCCGCGCCAACGACAAGCGCCGCGGCCGCATCAACGTCATCCAGACCGTACTGGACCGGCTGACCTATGCCGGCAAGGACAACAAGGCCATCGGCGAGGTCGACCCCAAGATCACCTACCAGGCCGAGGATTTCCTGAAGCTGAAGAAGTCGGATTGAGAGATCGGGGCGGAGCACGAACTCATCCCACCCAGGACATCGCATTAGCCGCGAAATATCCTTCGCCCCCCTACCCTTCGATGCTGCCCATGCGCTTGCTCGCCGTGGGCCAGCTCAGCTCCGTCGTCCGGGCGATCACCGCTTCGACGACCGTGAACAGCGCGCCATTGGCATCCCAGGTCCGCCCCATATCGGTCCGGCAGGGCAGCACCAGCTTGGCAAAGCGGCTCACCGGGCTCATCCACTCATCGGTAACAAGCACGATCTGGGCGCGGCGCGCCGCGAGTTCGATGGCGACATCGACCAGCCCGGGATCGTAGCGCCGCACATCGAAGATGATGGCGACGTCGCCCGGCTTGACGTCGATCAGCTGGTCGGCGCGCGTCGCGACCCGTCCATCCAGGCGACGCACCCCCTGCCGGACCAGGCGCAGATGCGCCTCCATATAGCCGGCGACAAAATCGGTGAATCGGCCGCCGGCCAGCCAGCAGGCACCCCTGGTATCGGCCAGCCGCTCGCACACGTCCTCGAATTCGGAGGCGGGAATCAGCGATGCCGAGCCACGCAGGTTCTCGATCTCCTGGGTAACGAAGCGGTCAAGGAAGTTCTTGTCCCCGGCCGGCTGGCCGGTGGCGGAATGACTGCGCTGCAAGGGCGACTTGGAGCGCTCCTCCAGCTCCTCGCGCAAGGCGCGCTGAAAGTCGGGATAGGATTTGTAGCCGAGCTGGGCCACGAAGCGCAGCACGGTGGCGGAACTCGCGCCCGACTGCTGGGCAAATTCGGCGACCGGCGCCAGGCCCAGCGTCGGATAGGAGCCCAACAAGCCGCGCGCCGCCCGCTTTTCGGCTGCCGTCAGCCGGTGAATCGCGTCGTGGATACGCCCAGCGACCGACTTCCCCTCCATACGCCCCTCTGAATTTCTGATTTCAGCATTGACAGTTTTCGCCAATATGGAACTACTGATACAGAAGTTAATCGGCGATGCGTAGAGGCTAAGTGGACATTAGCGGACAAAAGGCGGTGCTGGTTTCCAATGCGCGGGGGCATTCGCCCTTCGTCATCGTGTGCGACCATGCCAGCAACCGCCTGCCGGAAAAGTATGGCACCCTGGGCCTGACGCACACCGAACGGCTGAGCCACATCGCCTGGGATCCCGGTGCACTGGCGGTCAGCCGCAAGCTCTCCGAACTGCTGGACGCGCCGCTGGTGCAGTCCACCGTGTCGCGCCTCATCATCGACTGCAACCGCGACCTCGATGCGCCAGACCTGATCTGGACGCTGTCGGAAACCACGCGCATCGCGGCCAATGAGAATCTCGACGCCCAGGAGCGCCAGTACCGGGTCGACCATTTCCACCGCCCCTACCACGCCTCCATCGAGACGCTGCTCGAGGCGCGGCGCCATGCCGGCCAGGAAACGGTGCTGGTCTGCATGCATTCGTTCACGCCGGTCTATCACGGCGTGGCCCGGCCCTGGCCGATCGGGCTGATCCATGGCGTCGATCCCGCCTATACCAAGGCGCTATTCGACACGCTGCGGGCCGACGAACCCGGCCTCAACGTGGGCTGGAATGAGCCCTATGCGGCGCTGCATGGCGTGACGCTGACGCTCGAAAAGCATGGCGACGGCCGCGGGCTGGACGCCACCATGATCGAAATCCGCAATGACGAAATTCTCGAACCTGCCGGTGTGACCCTGTGGTCGACCCGGCTGGCACATTGTCTCGAAACGGCGCGGGTCGCGCGCAAAGGGGCGATGGCAGTCTAGACTTAACCGTGGGCTACTTCAGGGGGACGTGATTATGGCTGAGACGACCAAGGTCGGCAGTGTCGCCTATGCGACACGCGACAAATCCTATTTCGAAAAACGCGGGCTCGAACGCTATGCCGGCATCTGGTCACTGTGGGCGCTGGGCGTCGGCGCAGTGATTTCCGGCCATTTCTCGGGCTGGAATTTCGGCTTCATGACCGGCGGCTGGGGCGGCATGCTGGTGGCAGGCGCCATTATCGCCGTCATGTATGCGGGCCTGGTCTCCTCCATCGCCGAAATGAGCCCGGCTTTGCCCCATACTGGCGCGGCCTATTCCTTTGCCCGAACGTCAATGGGCCCCTGGGGCGGCTTCATCACGGGCCTGTTCGAGAACGTCGAATACGTTCTCACTCCGGCTGTGATCGTGACCTTCATCTCGGGCTATTTCGGCTCGATCACCGGCATGGATACCTCGCTTTATCCCATCCTGTGGATCGTGTTCTACGCGCTCTTCCTCGCCCTCAACATCTATGGGGTGGCACTCTCCTACAAGGTGACGCTGATCGTCACCCTGATCTCACTGGCCGTGCTGGTGGTGTTCTGGATCTCGGCGATCACCCATATGGATTTCGGCCGCTGGGCGCTCAATATCGGTGTCGGCGAAGATGGCAAGGCCATCGAGCTGCCCGAGGGTAACGGCTCCTGGTTCCCCTTTGGCTGGCAGGGTGTTCTCGCCACGCTGCCCTTCGCCGTCTGGCTGTTCCTTGCCATCGAGCAGGTGCCGTTGGCCGCCGAAGAATCGGTCGATCCCAAGCGCGACCTGCCGCGCGGCATCCTGCTTGGCTTCGCCACGCTGGTCCTCTCGGCCTTCATGATCGTGCTGCTCAATCCGTCGGTCATGGGCATTGGCTCGTTTGCGCTCGGCTCCTCGCTGGAGCCACTGCTTGACGGTTTCCGCGCCATCTACGGCGATGCCGGCGCGACCGTGCTGGGCATCGTGGCTTTGACGGGGCTCATCGCCTCGTTCCACACCATCCTCTATGCGCAGGGCCGTCAGGTCTATTCGCTCAGCCGCGCCGGTTACTTCCCGTCGGCGCTGTCGGTGACGCATCCCAAGTACAAGACCCCGCATGTCGCCATGATCGCGGGTGCCCTGCTGGGCCTCGCCGTGATGCTGATCATCTGGTTCTCGCTGGGAGCCGGTGATGGCGGTGCCATCATCGGGTCGGTACTGCTCAACATGGCCGTGTTCGGCGCCATGCTGAGCTACATCATGCAGGCCCTGAGCTTCATCATCCTGCGCCGCAACCAGCCCAATATCGAGCGCCCGTTCAAGTCGCCGCTCGGCATTCCCGGCGCCGTGCTCACCATCATCATCGCGGCGGTGACGCTGTTCTACCAGATGCAGGACCCCAACTTCTTCAAGGGTGTCATCTGGGTGGTGCTGTGGTGCGCCGTGGGCGTCGTCTACTTCGCCGTCATCGGTCGTCATAAGCTGATCATGTCGCCCGAAGAAGAGTTCGCGCTCGAACACAAGGCGTAAGGACTAGGGGCGCGGTTTCCCGCCGCGCCCTTACAAACACGATGTCATTCCGGCGCAGGCCGGAATCCATGCGGCGAGCCGTCCGGACACTGGTTGTGCGCGGAAAGCTACGGACGTGGATCCCGGCCTTCGCCGGGATGACCCTGTGGGAATGACCAAAGAGGAGAATCCAATGCCCTATACCCTTGCAGAACTGAAAAAGGACGTGGCGGCCGGCGCCATCGACACCGTGCTCGTCGCCTTCCCCGATATGCAGGGGCGGATGATCGGCAAGCGTTTCCAGGCCGAGTATTTCCTCGAAGTGGCCAATGACGAGACGCATGGCTGCGATTACCTGCTGGCCGACGATATCGACATGGAACCGGTGCCCGGCTACGAGGCCGCCAACTGGGGCAAGGGCTATGGCGATTTCGTCATGAAGCCCGATCTCGCCACGCTGATGAAGGCCACCTGGCTCGAAGGCACCGCGATCGTGCTCTGCGACCTCAGCGACCACCACCATCACGAACCGATCGCCCACAGCCCGCGCGCCATTCTCAAGGGGCAGCTCGAGCGGCTTGCTGCCATGGGCTACACCGCAAACGCGGCGACCGAGCTCGAATTCTACCTCTTCGACGAGGATTACCGCACTATCGCCCAGAAGGGTCATGCCCGGGCGCAGACCGCCGGCGACTACATCCAAGATTACCACATCTTCCAGACCACCAAGGAAGAAGGCGTGATGCGCGCTTTGCGCAAGCATCTGCAGGCCTCGGGTATTCCGGTGGAATCGTCCAAGGGCGAATGGGGTCCGGGCCAGGAAGAGATCAACGTCAAATATGCCGACGCCCTCACCATGGCCGATCGCCATGTGGTGCTCAAAAACGCCACCAAGGAAATCGCCTGGGCCCAGGGCAAGGCCGTGACCTTCATGGCCAAGTGGGACTATGGCCTGGCCGGGTCATCGAGCCACATCCACATGTCGCTGGCCGACAAATCCGGCAAACCGCTCTTCGTCGACAACAAAGACGAGCGTGGCATGAGCGACCTGATGAAGCATTTCATGGCCGGCCAGCTCGCCTATGCCCGCGACATCACCTATTTCCTCGCGCCCTATATCAACAGCTACAAGCGCTTCCAGGCCGGCACCTTCGCGCCCACCAAGGCCATCTGGTCGCCCGACAATCGCACTGCCGGCTTCCGCCTCTGCGGCGAGCATTCCAAATCCATCCGCGTCGAGTGCCGCATGGGCGGCGCCGATCTCAACCCCTATCTGGCCCTGGCCGCCCTGCTGGCCGCCGGCATCAAGGGGATCGAGGACAAGCTCGAGCTCGAACCGGTGTTCATCGGCGACGCCTATTCCACCAAGCGCCTGCGCGAAATCCCCAAGACGCTGCGCGAGGCCACCGACACGCTGCGCAAGTCCAAGATGCTCAAGGACGCCTTCGGCGAGAAGGTCATCGGCCACTATGTGCATACGGCGGAATGGGAGCAGTTCGAATACGACCGGCGCGTCACCGACTGGGAGCTCAAGCGCGGCTTCGAGCGGAGCTAGAACTGCCGTATTCGGGGGCGATAGCAGGTGCCCTCACACCCATAGCGTTTCCTCGGGCTTGACCCGAGGACCACTGACAACGCAAACCGGACGGCGAATGGCCCTCGGGTCAAGCCCGAGGGAACGCCGGTGATGGCGACGGCATCGCGACGCCGGACCGAAGAAGGAAAATACCATGACCGAGACGGTCAAGAT
>CBFGMY010000031.1:0-26933 GCA_965650055.1 uncultured Devosia sp. | reverse complement strand
CCGACACGGGCACGGCCAAGGCCCGGCTGCGGACGCTGGTGGGCGTCGGGGCGGCCGATTCCACCACCCTGCGCCGGCAGCTGTCGAGCGAGAGCCTGATCGTGCCGGACCTGCTGCGCGAAATCGTCCGCCTGTTCGGCGGCGTGCCTGGCGGCAGGCGCTTTGTCGACCTGCTGGCCAAGGTCGATCCGGCCCGCATGGGGGCGCAGCAGCTTCGGGGCGCCTTCATCACCAATGACGGCAAGCCGCGCGGCCTGCTCAATGCCACGCAGAAGGGGCAACGACCGGACCTGCAAGCCTTGCTCGAAGCCGAGCAGAGCCGGATCGTCGCCATCATCGATGCCATGGGCCGCGCCGAACTGGTCGAGCGCAGCGACGCGCTGCTCGATGTGGTGGCCGCCATTGTCGCCCGCTACGAGAGCGGCAAGCGCATGCGCTCGCGGCTCGATTTCGACGACCTGGTGGAGCGGCTGGGCGCGCTGTTCGAGCGGCCCGAGGCCGGCGCCTGGGTGCGCTACAAGCTCGATTCGGGCATCGACCACATCCTGGTCGACGAAAGCCAGGATACCAATCCGGAACAGTGGCGGGTGGTGCGCGCCATCGGCGACGAGTTCTTCGCCAATGCCTCGGGCGCCACCAGGCCGCGCTCGCTGTTCGCGGTGGGCGACCAGAAGCAGTCGATCTATTCGTTCCAGGGCGCCGAACCCATCCTGTTCGATGAAACCGGCCGCGCCTTTGCCAAGGCCGCCCAGGCCGCCGGCCTGCCATTCGAGCGCGTGCCGCTGCATACCAGCTTCCGCACCCTGCCCGAAATTCTGGCCGCGGTGGACCTGGTGGCGGGCTTGCCCGACATGCCGACTGCGCTGCTCGAAAACGAGCCTGTCATCCACGAGGCGGCGCGGGTGCAGACCGGCGGACGGGTGACGCTGTGGCCACCCGTCCAGCAGGCGGCGGCGCCGACCGGTTTGGGCGCCTGGCCCACCGAGCCGGCCGCTGGCGGCGTGGAGCAAACCGCCGCCCGCCAGGTGGCCGGGCGGATCGCCCGCGAAATCCGCGGCTGGATCGACAGCAAGCGCCCGTTGGCGAGCCGCGGCCGCACCATCGAACCCAAGGATGTGATGGTGCTGGTGCAGTCGCGCGGCGCGGTGTTCCAGGAAGTGATCCGCGCGCTGCGCAAGGAAAACCTGCCGACGCCAGGCGCCGACCGGCTCGATGTCGCCACCCATATTGCGGTGCTCGACCTGTTGGCGCTGTGCGACGTGCTGCTCAACCCGGCCGACGACCTGCAGCTGGCGGCGCTGCTGCGCTCACCGCTGTTCGATGTCAGCGAGGACGACCTCTATGCCCTGGCGCAGCCGCGCGGGGAGTATCAGACGCTGTGGGAGGCGCTCAAGGAGGCCACCCTGCCCAACGGTCGCGACGCCTATTCCCGGCTGGCGCGCTGGCGCAAAGAACTCGATTTCGAGCGGCCCTTCGAGTTCCTGAGCCACGTGCTCTATGCCGATGGCGGGCTGCGTCGCTTCCATGGCCGGCTGGGCGAGGAAGTCGACGATGTGCTGGCCGAACTGATGGAGCTGGCGCTCAAGCACGAACAGAGCGAGCAGCCGTCGCTGCAGGGCTTCGTCGCCGCCATGCGGCAGACCGAAATCTCGATCAAGCGCGAACTCAGCGAAACCGGCAATGGCGTGCGGGTGATGACGGTGCATGGCGCCAAAGGGCTCGAGGCACCCATCGTCATTCTCGCCGATGCTGCCAGCAAGCCGCAGGGCCGGCTGGTGAACAAGCCCGTCTATGTGCTCGACCGCGCGCCCGGACCACTGCTGGTGCATGCCTCGGGCCGGTCGCAGCACACATCGGACAGCCTACCGGTGCGCGACGCGGTCGAAACCGCCCTGCTGCAGGAATATTGGCGCAAGCTCTATGTCGCCATGACGCGCGCCGAGGATGAGCTCTATGTGACCGGCGCGTTGACCCAGATCGGCAAGATCGATGGCACCTGGTACGAAAAGATCGATATGGCCCTGCGCCCGCAGGCGGAGCGGGTGGCCAGCGAAGCCGATGAAGAAACCGCGCTGATCTTTCCGGCCGAGCGCCCCCTGCCGCAGCCGGTGGGCAAACTGACGCCGTCGGCGGCGGCAAGGCCGGCGCCGCTCGCCCTTGGACCCGTGGCAGCGCCGATCCGGCCGCGCATCCTGACGCCCTCCACGGTCGGCTCGCCTGGCCGGCGCGGCGGCGCGCTCGATACCGCGGCCGAACAGATGCGCGATGCCGATGCGGCACGGCGCGAGGGCATTGCCCTCCATGCCCTGCTGCAGCACCTGCCGGCTCTGCCTGCCGGTGCGCGGCTCGATGCGGCCCTCGCGGCGCTGACGGTGCTATCGCCCGAGGACAAGGATGGGCATGCCGGCCTTGCCGCCAAGGCGATATCCATCCTCTCCCGCGCCGACCTTGCCGCCCTGTTTGGCGCCGAGAGCCGCGCCGAGGTGCCATTCCTGGTGGATGTGCGAAGGGATGGGGAAGATATCCGCCTGGCAGGCCGCATGGACCGGCTGGTCATTGACGACTCGGGGGTGTTGGTGGTGGACTACAAGTCCGACGCATCGGTGCCCGGGGGGCCGGGCGATGTGCCGGGGAACTATCTTACCCAGCTCGGATTATATGCGTTGGTTGCAGGTCAGCTTTTCCCGGGACGAACCGTGCGCGCGGCAATTCTATGGACACGACTGGAATCATTGATGTTTCTGCCCTCGGACATACTGGCGGCAGGCGCAAGGGGCTTCACCATGCGGTGAGTGTACTTGCCCGCAGGCTGGACTCTACCCAGCTTTAGGCGCACAGAGACCGCCGCTTTAACCCAGAAGGCAAATAACCCATGACTACTCACGTTTCCGACGCCAATTTTGGCGAGGAAGTCCTTAACTCCAAAGAGCCCGTCCTCGTGGATTTCTGGGCAGAGTGGTGCGGGCCATGCCGCGCGATCGCACCGCTGCTCGATGAGCTCTCGACCGAACTGGCCGGCAAGGTCAAGATCGTCAAGCTCAATGTCGACGACAATCCGGGCACGGCCAGCAAGTATGGCGTTCGCTCCATCCCGACCATGATCCTCTTCAAGGGCGGCGAAGCCGCCGACATGAAGATCGGTGCCGGCACCCCCAAGGCGGGCCTCACCAAGTGGCTCGAAGGCCACGCCGCCTAAGATCGGGCGATTTGCAAAGCACCGCTGGAGCGATCCGGCGGTGTTTTTGTTTGGGGGCCAGGGGACACCGCACCCTGTGACCCAGGGGGTAGCATCACGACTTCGGTGGCTCCCGTCACCCCACCCTCAATCCCTCCCCATCAAGGGGAGGGAGGCGCCAGATCGACTCTCAAGGACTATCTGGATGTCTTCGCATCCGCTGCGCAGGCCTCCCTCCCCCTTGTGGGGAGGGAATGAGGGTGGGGGTGGGGGCGCGCTCGCAGCGGAGAAGACCAACTATGTTGTTCGCGCCTAAGGCAGGTTGAGAAAACAAAACTCCATCCGCGCCACCCACCACATCTTGTATGCCTTTCCAAACCCACCGACTCCTCCTAGCATTCATCGCCTGATACCGATGGAGATGCGTGATGGCCTTGCATGTGACTGACGCCAATTTTGCTGCCGAGGTGCTGGCTTCCGATCGCCCGGTGCTGGTGGATTTCTGGGCCGAATGGTGCCCGCCCTGCAAGGCCATGGAGCCGGCCATTGACGAGCTGGCCGAAACGCTCGCCGACAGCGTCAAGATCGTCAAACTCGATGTCGACAGCAATCCGGGCATTACCGTGCAGTACAATGTGCGGTCCATGCCGACACTGATGGTGTTCAGGAATGGCCAGCCGGTGGATCTGCGGGTCGGCGCCGGCCAATCGCGCGTGCAGCTGATCAAGTGGCTCGAGACGCACACGGCCTAGGCGAAGGCAAAGAAAAGGCGGGGATTACTCCCCGCCCGGTTTCTTCCTTAGCGCAGGAAGAGAACGATGATGATGATCAGCCAGATCGGCACGCCGAGAAGCCAAAGTCCAAGACCGCGTAGCATGGTTGTTTCCTTTCTGACGAACTAGAAGCGCTTGAAGACGCCGGCAAAGACGGTGTTTTCATCGCGATGGTTGCCGCCCTTCTGGGCCGCCCAGAAGGCGCCGATGGCCGAGACTAGCAGCGAGGCAGCCAAGAGGAATGCGCCGATAATGGCCGTGTTGCGGGCAATGCGGGCCGCTTCGATGGCCTTCTGGCGCGCTTCCTCGACACTGGCGATCGCCTGGTCGACACGGGCCTGGGCCTCTTCGGGCGGAATGCCGGCATTGGCAGCCACGACACCGGCCAGATATGTGCGATCGGCATCGGCAACCGTGCCATCGCCAAGCGCGGCCTGAGCGAAGATACGGCCAGCTTCACCGCGCGCTGCTTCGGCCTCGACCGGCTGGGTCGAGCGGAACATGGTGTCGATGAAGTAGGCATTGGGGTCGACGGCGTCGGCCGCGCCTTCAGCCACGTTGGAGGCGGCAGTGGTGGCCGTCGCCGCAGCCGAGCCCACGGCATTGGCGGCGGCGCCGATACCGCCGACAGCGATCACGGTGCCCAGGATTGCCGCACCGGCCCAGACCAACAGGCCATGGGCGCCGTCGCGCAGGTCGCTTTCGTCTTCATTGGCGTCGAAATAGCGACGACGCAGGCGACCGGTCAGGTAACCGCCGGCCATGAAGCTTGAAATCTGCACCCAGAGGAACCAGGTCGCGGCCGCTATGCCGACAAAGATCGGATTGGGGCCATCGCCATAGCCGAAGTCGAGAAAGTTGAGGCCGACGGCCGAGCCGAAGCTGATCAGCACCAGGCTGATGGCTGACGCCAGAACAATACCGGCAATAATCGCAGGCCAATCGACATAGGAAGACTGGTCTCGTCCGGCGGCGGCTGAATTGGTAACGACAACGCCCGCGGGCGCATCAATGGTCATGTGAGCATCTCCTGAGGTTTACTGGTAGGTTCTTGCCACGACCAAAGGTCAGGCAAGGCCGATGAACGACAGGATGGCCATGACGATAACGATGAGGCCGACGATATAGATGATCGAGTTCATGGGATTATGCCTTCTTCTTGATTGACGCAGTGCGCTTTCAACAATCGGGCAGGCTGAATCGTTCCGAAGTTGCATCAATTATGTGCACGTGCGCGTGAGCCTCCGGCCGGCAACGAAAAAGGCGGGGATCGCTCCCCGCCTTGTAGGTTTGCTGCCGCCTGAAACGGCGGCTTATCCGGTGGTCATTTCCGACCTAGAGGCCGTCGGTGACAACGGTCGAGAAGGCGCCTTCCGGAGCCTTGGTGATGGCCGGATTGTCGGGCGAGACGGCCGACAGCAGGGTATCGACGGTCTGCTGGTAATCGGCCTGGTCGAGGGCGCCGGTGGAGCCTTCGGTGAGCTTGTTGACCTCGGTCATCTGGTAGAGCTGGTCTTCCAGCGTCATGGCGCCGGTCGAGTCATTGTCCAGAACGATCTGCGCGGCTTCCTCGGCATTGGCGCGGGCATATTCCCAACCCTTCATCGAGGCGCGGACGAACTTGGTCATCTTCTCGACGAATGCCGGATCGGCCAGCTTTTCTTCGAGGACATAGAGGCCGTCCTCGAGCATGCCGACGCCTTCGTCGCGATAGTTGAACACGGTGAGTTCTTCGGGGGTAATCCCGGCCTTCAGCACCTGGCCATATTCGTTATAGGTCATGGTGGAGATACAGGCAGCCTGCTTCTGGATCAGCGGATCGACGTTGAAGGCTTGCTTGAGGACTTCGACGCCCTCGGCGCCACCTTCGGTGGAATAGCCGAGCTTGGCCATCCAGGCGTAGAAGGGATATTCATTGCCGAAGAACCAGACGCCCAGCGTCTTGCCCGGGAAATCGGCCGTGGTCTCGACGCCGGCTTCCTTGAGGCAGGTCAGCAGCAGACCCGAATTCTTGAACGGCTGGGCGATATTGACCAGCGGCACGCCGCGTTCGCGCGCGGCAAGGCCGGCAGCCATCCAGGTGGTGATGACATCGGCACCGCCGCCGGCGATGACCTGCTCAGGCGCGATATCGGGGCCGCCCGGCTTGATTTCGACGGTGAGGCCTTCTTCTTCGTAGAAGCCCTTGGCCTGGGCGACATAGTAGCCGGCGAACTGGGCCTGGGTGACCCACTTGAGCTGCAGCGTCACGGTATCCTGAGCCCAGGCACCGCCCACTGCCGCCATCGTCATTGCGCCTGCGAGGGCGCCGATCAGAAGTTTCTTCATTGCCGTTTTCCCTGAGTTTGGCATTGCCTTATGCACCACGCACAGACGGATGCCAGAAGGTGACGCCCCGTTCGATCAGAACGATCACCCCGTAGAAGACCGAGCCCGCGACTGCCGCCACCGCGATTTCGGCCCATACCATGTCGACATTCATCCGGCCGACTTCGGTAGAGATCCGGAAGCCCATTCCCACGATGGGCGTCCCGAAGAATTCCGCTACGATTGCGCCGATCAAGGCCAAAGTCGAGTTGATCTTGAGGGCGTTGAATATGAAGGGGCCCGCAGCAGGGAGCCTGAGCTTCATAAGGGTCTGCCAATAGCCGGCGGCATAGGTGCGCATCAGGTCGCGCTCGATGGCGGACGATGCATTGAGGCCAGCCACGGTGTTCACCAGCATGGGGAAGAAGGTCATGATGACGACGACGGCGGCCTTGGATGGCCAGTCGAAGCCGAACCACATGACCATGATCGGCGCGACGCCGACAATGGGCAAAGCCGAGACGAAATTGCCCAGCGGCAACAGTCCCGATTTGAGGAAGGGCGAGCGATCGATGAGAATGGCGACCACGAAGCCGAGGCCACAGCCCATGAGGTAGCCGATCAGCACAGCCTTCAAAAAGGTCTGCTGGAAATCGGCCAGCAAGGTCGGCACCGAGGCGGTAATGCGCGCCCAGATCATCGAGGGCGGCGGCAGGATGACCTGCGGCACATGACCGGCGCGGGTGATGACTTCCCAGGCCACGAGGATGGTGAGGCCGAAGGCGATGGGGATAAGCAGGCCCAGGCCAGCATTGTCCGACAGGCCGGGCGCCAGGGTCTTGCTGAGGCGTTCGACGAACAGCCAGGCAAAGAGCCAGGCGGCAACGAGCGCCATCCAGAAGAAGGGCGGCGTTGGCTCGATGACGCCGAGGCTCGTGAGCAGCGCGACAGCGCCCAGCACGGCAAAGGCGCCATCAGCCCAGAGGCCGAGCGGCACGAAAAAGCGGATCAGCGACAGGAAGCCGAGCGCCAGGAAAGCCTTGAGCAGCAAAGCCGTTTCAAACGGGGTGACGACACTCAAAGCGAGGGCTGCGGCGCAGAGGCCGCCAGCGACGAGGGCGAGGAAAAACTGGAGCTGGCTCATGCGGGACGCGCCCCCATGGACCGGTTGACCAGCCGCTCCACCACGCCGACCGCGATGACCAGCAAGGCGGCGAGGATGGAGGCGGCGAAGAGGGCGGCCCAGATCTGCACGGTCTGGCTGTAATAGGACCCGGCCAATAGCCGCGCGCCGAGGCCGGCTACTGCGCCGGTCGGCAGTTCGCCGACAATGGCGCCGACCAGCGAGGCGGCGACGCCGACCTTGAGCGAGGCGAAGAGGAAGGGCATGGCGGCCGGCCAGCGCAGCTTCCAGAAGGTCTGGCCGGCGCTGGCATTGTAGGTGTGCATCAGGTCGAGCTGGATCGCCTCGGGCGAGCGCAGGCCTTTGACCATGCCCACCGCGACGGGGAAGAAGCTCAGATAAGCCGAGATGATGGCCTTGGACATCAGCCGCGCCGGATCGGTCGGGATGCCAAGGGTGCCGGTGAAGATATTGAAGCCGATCACCACGATCAGCGGCGCCAGCGCCAGGATGGGGATGGTCTGGCTCGCGACAATCCACGGCATCAGCGAGCGGTTCATGGCTTCGTTGTGGACGATCAGCACGGCCAGCCCGATGCCGAGCACCGAGCCCATGAGGAAGCCGAGTGCCGTGGCCGAGAAGGTGACCCAGGCATGGAAAATCAGGCTGCGCGGCTTGTTGGGGGCGACGAGGGCGGTCGAGTTCCACAGCTCGCCAAACACCTGATGGGCGGTGGGGAGGACAGGCTTTTCCTGGTTCCAGCTGTCGACCACGAACTGGGTGAACGGCACATCGACCACGTCGCCGCGGCGATAGACGTCATTCTGCCACTGGGCGTTCATGCCGATGGCGGCGGCATACCAGACGGCAACGATCGCCAGCAGGACAATGAGGATCGGGAGGGTGCGGTTCATGAGGCCCCTTCCCCTCTCCCCTTGAGGGAGAGGGTCGATCTTTCTGCGTTCAGCAGAAAGATCGGGGTGAGGGGTTCTGCGCCATGCCATGCTTCGATGTCGCGGAGGGGCCAAAACCCCTCATCCGCCCTTCGGGCACCTTCTCCCTCAAGGGGAGAAGGGAAGGTGGCATCCCGCCCAAGCCCCATCACACCGTCTCCTCATAGGAATGCCCGGCCCGCAATCCGTCGCGCACCCGCGCAGCGATGGCGAGGAATTCGGGCGTCTCGCGGATATCGAGCGGACGCTCGCGCGGCAGGTTGCTCTCGATGATGTCGGTCACGCGACCGGGGCGCGGGCTCATGACCACGATCTTGGTCGACAGATAGACCGCCTCGGGGATGGAGTGGGTGACAAAGCAGATGGTCTTTTGCGTCGCGTCCCACAGCTTGAGCAGTTCGGAATTGAGGTGGTCGCGCACGATTTCGTCCAGCGCGCCGAAGGGCTCGTCCATCAGCAGCAGGTCGGCATCGAAGGCTAAAGCGCGGGCGATGGAGGCGCGTTGCTGCATGCCGCCCGACAGCTGCCAGGGATATTTCTTCTCGAAGCCCGACAGGTTCACCAGGTCCATGGTGCGCTTGATGCGCTCGGCCTGCTGGCTGGCGCCATAGCCCATGATTTCGAGCGGTAGCGCGATGTTCTTCTCGATGGTGCGCCACGGGTAGAGCGCCGGGGCCTGGAACACATAGCCATAGGCGCGGTTCTTGCGCGCTGCTTCGGGCGTCAGGCCATTGATGGTGAGGCTGCCTGACGTGGGGCGCTCGAGATCGGCAATGGTGCGCAGGAACGTGGTCTTGCCGCAGCCCGAAGGGCCGATGAAGGACACGAACTCACCCTTGTTGATGGTGAGATTGACGTCGCTGAGCGCGACGACGTCGCCATCATTGGTGCTAAAGGTGAGGCCGAGATGTTCGGCAGATACCACAGTCGTCACGCACAGGCCCCCATTGTCGCTTCCGGCGCGAGTTCCATCAGACCCCCGTCGCCGGAATTCCAGACCGTTCGACCTTGCGGGGTGCGACGATTTCTTTCCACTGGCTCAGGGCCCGATTCACAGGGTTCTTCGCCTCGCGAGCGACGAATTTGCCATGGCCCGGCTCGGTCCTGACCTCGCTCTCGACGATCGAGACCTTGCCGCGGGTCAGGACGAACCGCGGCAGGCCGGTGACCTCGAAGCCCTCGAACACATTGTAGTCGATGACCGACTGCTGAGCCGAGGCGGCAATGGTCTTGCTGCGCTTGGGATCCCACACCACGAGGTCGGCATCGGCACCCACGAGGACGGCGCCCTTCTTGGGATAGAGGCCCAGGATCTTGGCGATGTTGGTCGAGGTGACCGCGACGAACTCGTTCATGGTCAGGCGACCGGTGTTGACGCCCGCGGTCCACAGCACCGGCATGCGGTCTTCGAGGCCGCCCGTTCCATTGGGAATCTTGGAGAAATTGCCAACGCCATTGCGCTTCTGCGCCGTGGTGAAGGCGCAGTGATCGGTGGCGACGACCGAGAGCGAACCGGACTGCAGCCCAGCCCAGAGCGAATCCTGGTGCAGCTTGTTGCGGAAGGGCGGCGACATGACGCGACGGGCGGCATGGTCCCAATCGGGGTTGAAATATTCGCTCTCGTCGAGCGTCAGATGCTGGATCAGCGGCTCGCCATAGACGCGCATGCCCTTCTGGCGGGCGCGGCGGATGGCTTCATGCGCCTGTTCGGAGCTGACATGCACCACATAGAGCGGCACACCGGCCATGTCGGCGATCATGATGGCGCGGTTGGTGGCCTCGCCCTCGACTTCGGGGGGGCGGGAATAGGCATGCGCCTCGGGGCCGGTATTGCCTTCGGCCAAGAGCTTCGCCGTCATCGCGGCGACGACGTCGCCATTCTCGGCATGAACCAACGGCAGCGCGCCCAAGTCAGCGCAGCGCTGGAACGACGAGAACATCTCGTCGTCATTGACCATCAGCGCGCCCTTATAGGCCATGAAATGCTTGAAGCTGGTAATGCCGCGATCGACGACATCGGCCATTTCATTGAACACCTGCTCGCCCCACCAGGTGATGGCCATGTGGAAGCTGTAATCCGCATTGGCCTTGCCGGTCTTGTTGTCCCACATCTGCAGCGCTTCGAGCAGGGACTGGTTGGGGCTGGGCAGGCAGAAATCGACCACCATCGTGGTGCCGCCGGAAAGGCCTGCGCGGGTGCCGGATTCGAAATCATCGGCGGAGTACGTGCCCATGAAGGGCATTTCGAGGTGCGTATGCGGATCGATGCCGCCGGGCATGATGTAGCAGCCCGTGGCGTCTAGGGTCTCGTCACCGGAAAGGTTCTGCCCGATCTCGACGATGATCTCGCCGTCGATGAGGACGTCGGCCTTGTAGGTGAGATCGGCGGTGACAACGGTGCCGTTTTTGATGACTTTGGTCATGGAGAATTTCCCGGTGTTTCGGTCGGCACCACTTCACCTCTCCCTTTGGGGGAGAGGTCGGGCTTCGCGTAGCGAAGACCGGGTGAGGGGGCCTTGTTCAGGTGCTCGGCAATGATGTGAACAACACCGTCCAGATTGGAGAGAACGTCATTGTTCCAGAAGCGCATGACTGCGTAACCGTGCTCAGTGAGGGCGGTCGTCCGCAGCTTGTCATGAGCGCTGTCGGCGTGCTGCCCGCCATCCAGCTCGATGATCAGATCCGCCTCACGACAAGCAAAGTCGGCGATATAGCGGCCGACTGGCACCTGGCGGACAAACTTGAAACCAAGAAGCTTGCGATTGCGGAGCGCGGCCCACAGTTTGCGCTCAGCATCCGTCATGTTCGCGCGGAGGGTCTTGGCAGCCGTGGCGGCGAACTGGGTTTTGATGGCGCTCATAAGGCCCCCTCACCCGGCCCTGCGGGCCGACCTCTCCCCCAAAGGGAGAGGTGAAGAGGCGCGGCGACCTCTCCCCGGAGGGGCGAGGTAAGGTCGGCCTTGCCCTCGCCTTGAGACATCACTCCACAATCTCCGCCGTTTCCAGCACCGCATGGAACAGCACGTCCGCCCCGGCGGTGGCCCATTCCTTGGAGATGTCTTCCGCCTCGTTGTGGCTCAGCCCGCCGACACACGGGCACATGACCATCGTTGAGGGTGCGACCTTGTTCATCCAGCAGGCGTCGTGGCCGGCGCCGGAGATGATGTTCATGTGACTGTAGCCGAGGTCTTCGGCCGCCTTGCGCACCCGGGCGACCAGGGTCGGGTCGAAGGCCACGGGGTCGAAATGGCCGACCGCTTCCATGGCGTAGCCGACGCCAAGCTGCTGGCAGATGTCTTGCGCTTTGCTCTCGATCTGCTCGCGCATGGAATTGAGCTTGCCGATTTCCGGCGAGCGAATGTCGACGGTGAAGACGACGGTGCCCGGCAGCACGTTGCGCGAATTGGGGGCGAACTTCATCTGGCCGACACCGCCGACCGCGCCCGGCTGGTGATCCAGGGCGACGGCCTGCACCATCTCGATGATGCGGGCCATGGCGAGGCCGGCATTGACCCGCATGTTCATCGGCGTCGAACCGGTATGGGCTTCCTTGCCGGTCAGGGTGAATTCGAGCCACCACAGACCCTGGCCATGGGTGACGACGCCGATCTGCTTGCCTTCGGCTTCGAGGATCGGGCCTTGCTCGATGTGATATTCGAAATAGGCGTGCATCTTGCGGGCGCCGACGACTTCATCGCCGCGCCAGCCGATACGGGCTAGTTCGTCGCCATAGGTGAGGCCTGCCTGATCCTTGCGGCTATAGGCATAGTCCTGGCTATGGACGCCGGCGAAGACGCCGGAGGCCAGCATGGCCGGGGCGAAGCGTGCGCCTTCTTCATTGGCCCAGTTGGTGACGACGATGGGGTGCCTGGTCTTGATGCCCATGTCGTTGAGCGAGCGGACGACTTCGAGCGCCGCAAGGACGCCGAGTACGCCGTCATACTTGCCGCCGGTGGGCTGGGTGTCGAGGTGGCTGCCGACATAGACCGGCAGCGCGTTGGGGTCGGTGCCCGGACGGGTCATGAACATTGACCCCATCTGGTCGACGCCCATGCTGAGGCCCGCCGCGTCGCACCAGCGCTTGAACAGGTGGCGGCCTTCGCCGTCTTCGTCGGTCAGCGTCTGGCGGTTATTGCCCCCGGCAATACCGGGGCCAATCTGCGCCATCTCCATGAGACTGTCCCAGAGCCGATCACCGTTGATACGAAGGTTTTCTCCTGGGGCAGACATATGGGCGGTTATCCTATTTGACGCTCGGGAAGCTGAATTCGGCGCCACCCTTGATGCCGGCGGGCCAGCGGGTCGTCACCGTCTTGAGGCGGGTGTAGAAATGCACGCCTTCGGGGCCGTAGATGGAATGGTCGCCGAACAGCGAGCGCTTCCAGCCGCCGAAGGAGTGGTAGGCGACCGGCACCGGGATCGGCACGTTGATGCCGACCATGCCCACTTCGATCTTGTCGGCAAATTCACGGGCGGCGTCGCCGTCGCGGGTGAAGATGGCGGTGCCGTTGCCATATTCGTGGTCGTTGATCAGCTTGACGGCCGAGGCGTAGTCGTCGGCGCGAACGACCGAGAGGACGGGGCCGAAGATTTCTTCCTTGTAGATGGTCATGTCTGGCGTGACGTTGTCGAACAAGGTACCGCCGACATAGTAGCCGCCTTCATAGCCCTGCAGCTTGAAGCCGCGGCCATCGACCACCAGCGAAGCGCCCTGCTCGACGCCGCTATCGATGTAGCCCAGGATCTTGTCGCGGTGCATCTTGGTGACGACCGGACCCATTTCGGCGTCATTGTCGGTGGCCGGACCGATCTTGAGGCTCTCGACGCGCGGCTTGAGCTTGGCCACCAGCGCATCGCCGGTTTCCTTGCCCACCGGCACAGCAACGGAAATGGCCATGCAGCGTTCGCCGGCCGAGCCATAGCCGGCGCCCATCAGGGCATCGGCGACCTGGTCGAGATCGGCATCGGGCAGGATGACCATGTGGTTCTTGGCGCCGCCCAGGGCCTGGACGCGCTTACCGGCCTTGGTGCCGCGCTGGTAGACATATTCGGCGATGGGCGTCGAGCCGACGAAGCTCACCGCCTTGATATCGGGATGGTCGAGAATGCCATCGACCATTTCCTTGTCGCCATGGACGATGTTGAGAATGCCCTCTGGAAGCCCGGCTTCCATGAACAGGTTCCAGGCCAGCATGGAGGCACTGGGATCGCGCTCGGAGGGCTTGAGGATGAAGGCGTTGCCGCAGGCAATGGCCGCCGGATACATCCACATCGGCACCATGGCCGGGAAGTTGAACGGGGTGATGCCCGCGACGACGCCGAGCGGCTGGCGATCGGAATAGGAGTCGATCGAGGGGCCGACATTGCGGCTGAACTCGCCCTTGAGCAGTTGCGGGATGCCGCAGGCGAAATCGACGCAGTCGATGCCGCGGGCGACTTCACCCAGCGCATCGTCATGCACCTTGCCATGCTCGCGGGAGATTTCTCGCGCCAGGTCATCGGCATATTGATCGAGCAGTGCCTTGAACTTGAACATGACGCGGGCGCGCTTCATCGGCGGGGTATTGCCCCAGGCAACCTGCGCCTTTTTCGAGGAGGCGACTGCGTCGTTGAGCTCGCTCAGCGTCGACAGCGGCAGCTCGGCGGAGACTTCGCCGGTGGCCGGATTGAACACGGGGACACGACGGCCCGAGGAGACGTAGCGCTTGCCGGCAATGGCGTTCTCGATGACGTTCATCAGTCGATGCTCCTCAGCGCGGTGCGGACGCCGTCGATCAGTTCGCCGATCTGGCTTTCCGAGACGATCAGCGGCGGGGACATGGCGATGATGTCGCCGGTGGTGCGGATCAGGTAGCCGTCCTCGAAACACTTGAGGAAGGCCGAGAAGGCGCGTTTGGTCGGTTGGCCGGCAATCGGTTCGAGCTCGATGGCGCCGACGAGGCCGATATTTCTGACGTCGATGACATGCGGCTCGCCCTTCAGCGAATGCAGCGCATCCTGCCAGACCGGCGCCAATGCGGCGCCGCGGGTGAGGAGGCCCTCGTCCTTGTAGGTTTCGAGCGTGGCCAGACCCGCCGCTGAGGCGATGGGATTACCCGAATAGGTATAGCCGTGGAAGAACTCGATGACGTGCTCCGGCCCGCCCATGAAGGCGTCGTGGATTTCCGAGGACACCAGCACGGCGCCCATCGGGATGACGCCATTGGTGAGGCCCTTGGCCGTGACCATGATATCGGGCGTGACGCCGAAATAGTCGGCGCCGAAGGGGGTGCCCAGGCGCCCGAAACCGGTGATGACTTCGTCGAAAATCAGCAGGATGCCGTGCTTCTTGGTGATTTCGCGCAGGCGCTTGAGGTAACCGGCGGGCGGGATCAGCACGCCGGTGGAGCCGGCGACGGGCTCGACGATGACGGCGGCGATGGTCGAGGCATCATGGAGCGTAACGATGCGCTCGAGCTCATCGGCCAGTTCGACGCCATATTCGGGCAGGCCCTTGGAAAAGGCGTTCTTGGCAAGGTTATGGGTATGGGGCATGTGGTCGACGCCGCCGAGCAGGCTGCCGAACATCTTGCGGTTGGTGACGATGCCGCCCACCGAAATGCCGCCGAAATTGACGCCGTGATAGGCGCGTTCGCGGCCGATGAGGCGGGAGCGGGCGCCATCGCCCTTCACGCGGTGATAGGCCAGGGCGACCTTGAGCGCGGTCTCGACCGATTCAGAGCCCGAATTGGTGAACAGCACATGGTCGAGGCCATCAGGCGCGATATCGACAATGCGGTTGGCCAGCTCGAAGGCTTTGGGATGGCCCATCTGGAAGGCAGGGGCGTAATCGAGTTCGGCCGCCTGCTTGGCGATGGCCTCGACGATCTTGGGACGGGCATGGCCGGCATTGACGCACCACAGACCCGCCGTGCCATCGAGCACCTGACGGCCATCGGAAGTGGTGTAGTGCATGTCCTTGGCGGCGACGAACATGCGCGGGGATTTCTTGAACTGCCGATTAGCGGTAAACGGCATCCAGAAGGCGCTCAGGTCGTTCGGCACCACGGCATTTGAATTGGACACGGACGTCTCGCTCTCGTTGATTCTGCTCGGGCCTGTCATTTGGCACTTGACGGGACGCCGTTAAGTCCAGAAATTTTGACCAGTTGGAAAAATGTTAGCACTCCCAAACTTTCTAGCAAGGCGAAAATGCCGCCCTCAAAGCTGAAAAGTGCCGAGCCCTCCGCCACCCCCAAGCGCCAGCACAAAGCCGACGCCAAGGCGGCCGCGCACCCGCATCCCAAGCCGCGCCCGCTGACCCGCATCCAGCGGGAAAAGCAGGACGTGATCCTGGAGGCGGCGCTGGAGGTGTTTTCGGTGCATGGCTTTCGCGGCGCCACGATCGACCAGATCGCCGAAGTGGCCGGGATGAGCAAGCCCAACCTGCTCTACTACTTTCCCCGGAAGGAAGAGATTCATCGCCGGCTGATGGCGGCTTTGCTCGAAACCTGGCTGGCGCCGCTGCAGGAAATGAACGCCGATGGCGATCCTTTCCCCGAGATCCGTTCCTATATCCGCCGCAAGCTCGAAATGGCGCGCGACTATCCGCGCGAAAGTCGCCTGTTTGCCAATGAGATGCTGCAGGGCGCGCCGCGCATCATCGAGATGATCGAGATCGACCTCAAGAACCTGGTCGACGAGAAGGCCAAGGTGATGCTGGGCTGGATGGACGAGGGCAAGCTGGCCCGCACGGACCCCTATCACCTGATCTTCTCGATCTGGGCGACGACTCAGCACTATGCCGATTTCGACGTGCAGGTGCGGGCCGTGCTCGGCCCCGATCGCGGCGGCGAAGGCCGCTTCGAGGATGCGGCCCGCTATCTCGAGCAGCTGTTCCTGCACGGGCTGACGCCACGACCCAAAGCCTGATCCGCAAGCCCGGTTTGACAGCACGCATTGTTCGCCCTAATAGTTAAGTATACTATTAAGTTATGGAGCTTGGAAATGGCACAGCAGGTTCGCGCCCACATGATGCTGTCGCTGGACGGGTTCGGGACCGGCGTGAACCAGACGCGGCAGAGCCCCTTCGGATCCATCGACCCGCGGCAACTGGGTCGGTTCATGTTTGAGGATGCCGACAACAACCGCGCGGAAATCGACGCGATCACCGACTATGGTGCCTTCATCATGGGCCGCAACATGTTCGCCGCGCCTGGACCCGATGTGTGGGAAGCGGAGTGGACCGGCTTGTGGTGGCCAAACCCGCCCTATCACGCTCCGGTTTTCGTGCTGACCCACCATGAGCACCCGCCCATCGCGATGGAGGGCGGTACGGTGTTTCACTTCGTGACGGACGGACCGGAATCTGCGCTCACGCTGGCGCGGCAGGCGGCGGGCGCACGCAATGTTGCCATAGCCGGTGGCGTGAGCACGACGCGGCACTATCTCAATGCCGGCGCCGTGGACACCTTGCACCTGCATATCGCGCCGCTGATCGCGGTTCATGGTGAGCGGCTGTGGGATGGGCTGACGGCGAGGCTCGAACCGATCGGCGCCCGCGCCACGCGCTACACCACCCATATGGACTATCGGGTGGTCAAAGCCTGAGGAGCCGCCGGGGCGGCTAACCGCCCCGAGCGTTCAGGTCAGAGCGAAGCGGCGATGGGCAGCAGGAAAGCGCCCACCAGGCCGACATTCATGATCGTCGCATTGAAGTGGGTGGCGCGGTCGGCGCCCGAATAGTCCCAGAAATTGTGGAACAGCACGGTGGCGAAGATCACGAAGACGATCAGGGCCGCGCCGCCGACGAGGCCGAACGGCCCGATGGCGGTCAGGGCGCCACCAACAATCTGGAGGCCCACCCCGATAATGGCGGAGAGGCGGGGCAGCACCATGCCACGGGCGGTGAGGCCTGCCGTCAGGCCAGCAATGTTGCCGACGTTCCTGATACCAAAGAGCAGGAAGGAGCCGCCGAGCAGCAGCCGGGCGAGCGCGAGGATGAGCGTGGTCGGATCGGTGGTCATGGTGGATTTCCTTAGTTGGCAGTGGGGGCTTGCCGCCTGGCGTGGCGGTCGATGAAGGCGCAGCCGCGGGCATCGATGGCGGCGCCCAGCGGGGTTTGTGGATCGGTCACCAGATCGGCGAGCGTGGTCTTGCGCAGTTCGGCGCGATAGGCCTGCTCCGCCCGCAGCATCGCGGCATTGACGGCGCAAGGCGCGCCGAAGAACTTTTCGGCGAGGGGAGCGGGTCCGCGGCGGCGAATTTCGGTGCAGCGGAAGGCCGGCGATGCTCCCTCGATGGCAACCACGATGTCGAGCAGCGAGATCGTGTCGAGCGGCCGGGCGAGGCGATAGCCGCCCTTGGGGCCGGGCACCGATTGGAGGATATCGGCGCCAACAAGCACCTGCAGATGCTTGAGCAGGTAGCTCGGGGACACGCCGTGATATTCGGCGAGCGCCGAGGCGGCGAGCACGGCATCGGCGCCAAGGCTGGCCAGCATCAGTGCGCTGTGGATTGATTGTTCGACACCGTCGCTCAGCTTCATGGACAACTCCTATCGTGGATAAATTATATCCATGATTACTTCGCTTGTCGAGACCCGCCGCCGACAAAAATTTCGACCCGCGCCGGGAAGGACGCGGGTCGGCTGATTTTCGGGGGCAAGGGCGGCGCTGAGGCGCTCAGCGCGCCTTGCCGACCGGGCCCAGATGGGTGTGGTGAAAACCCGAGCTGAGCTTGAGGCCGTAGCCCAACAGCCGGTCGACGCCGATATGGGCGGTCCAGATGGCGGCGAGGCCGAGGGCCCATGGCCCAATGGCAAGGCCCAGCAGGGCCAGCAGGGCCGGCGCGACATAGGTATGGGCCAGGTTATAGGTCAGCGTGCCCATGGCGGTGGAGCGCAGATAGCCCAGCATGGCGAGATCGGGCGCCAGGAGCAGCAGGGCAAAGACCCACCAGGATTGGCCCAGCCAGGCATAGGCGGCGATGCCCAGGGCCAGCATGACGCCGCCTTCAAGGCGCTGCAGCAGGCGGGCATTGGCGGCGGCAGCGGATGCGGCGGCGGCAGATTGCGGCGTGAAGTGGTTGGTCATGGCGGTTTCCTTCCTCGATGTGGAAAGAACTAGCCCAATCATCCTTGTTTGGCTTTTGCCTAAGACCGGAGGTTCTCTATTCAAAAATGAATGGAGGTGCCTAGGCGGTCGCGAGGAGCTGTGCCGCCAGCGGCGATGATGGCCCGGAGCTGGATTGTGCCTCGCCAGCGAAGCGGAAGGCGCTGCCGGGCGCCGATTTCGCGCGATAGAGCGCCGCGTCGGCGGCACCCATCAGCGTGGATGGCAGCAGGTGCAGCGCGGCTGCCGGAACGATGCCGAGGCTCACGCCAACCCGCACCGTGCTGTCCTCGATGGGGATGGGTTGCTCGATGGCGGTGATGCAATGCTGCGCCAGCACGGTCAATGCGGGCTGCGTCGACCGGCTGGTGCACAGCATGACGAACTCATCGCCACCCAGGCGCGCCAGCAAATCACCCGCGTCGAGCAGGCGCGACAGCCGAGCGCCGACCACGCGCAGCACTTCGTCGCCAGCCGGATGGCCGAAGGCGTCGTTGATATCCTTGAAGTGGTCGAGATCGAGGATGATGATGGCAAAGGGTGTCGCACCGAGGGCCAGGTCGCTCAGCGCGGTTTCGAAGGCCAGGCGGTTGGCCAGCCCCGTCACCACATCGCTGCGCGACTGGCGATGGGCCAGTTGCCGCTGGCGCTCGATATCGGTCACCACCTGGCGCATTTTCAGCAGCACCCCCAGCACCAGCAGCAGCATGGCGCCGATGATCGGCAGGCGGACGGGTGCGAACTGGCGGAAAATCTGCTCGGCCATGTTGGATCGGGTCCAGGTAAGGTAGCTGCCCGAGGGACCCTGGTCGGCCAGGAGCGGAATCTGCTGGGTCAAGGTGTCGGCCTGCAGCCGGGTGGACAAGTGGGCGCCCGACAGTCCGGCAACCTGCCCCAGCGCGATGGCATGGGTTTCGGTCAACGAGCCGTGGATGGCCACCATGGCGTCAATGGCATTGGCGGCACGCAGGCGTTCGGTGGCGAGATCGGCCTGATCGATGCTGCGCATGACCTGAAGCGCGGTGCCGACCAGCAGCATGGCAGAGATGACCAGTCCGACCGCGCAAAGCATGATCAGCCGCCCGATCGTCCTGATGCCATGATGCTCGTCCCGCCGCGTCGCTGCTGTTGCAGGCGGCGCGTCGGGACGGTGGGTCGATTGAAATATCATTGCCTGCGTCCTAAGCGCGGCAAGTCTGACCCCGAAGTCATTTGAAAAGGGTTATCGCCGCCAAACTAAAGTGCGTCGGCAATGACCAGCAGCAACCCGCCCACCAGCGTGATGTTGACCAGCGTCAGGTAAAGATGCGGATCGCGCTCCTTGCCCTTGAAGCGGAAGAGATTGTGGTAGCAGGCCGTGGCCAGCACGAGGAACACGATCAGCACCAGCGCGCCGAGCACGGTAAACCAGCCCAGCACAAGGGAAATGCCGCCGACCCACTGCATGGCGAAGCCCGCCGCGACCAGCGCCGGGGGCATGGACCAGCCATAGTTGGTGACCGACGGGATGCGATCGCGAAACCCGACCGTGTTGCGGAAAGCGGCGATGACGAAGAACAGGCCGAAAATGATGCGCCCGAGCAGCATCAACGTGGCAGCGGTGGTCATGATATCCCCCTTGAAAACGGGACTGGCCTAGCACGATTCCGGGCCGGACCAGCAGCCACAATCGCGCCACAATCGGGCTCGGACGGCCGCGACATCGTCCAAATTCTGCGCGGAACCTTATGCTCTGTGCGATTTTGGGACAGTTCGGGTGGAACTGTGACGTCACGGCCACAGCAAGCAAGATGAATCCGGGATCGGCCCGGATGCGGTCGCCGGTTGCTCGCAAGCAGCCTGATAGCGGATTCATTTCCTCCAGTTTCGCCGATCCATTCAGCAACACGGCAGAAATACTGCCGCAAATGCTGCGGCATGCCTGCAACAGGCGGATGGTCTCGGCCGGATATGGCCAGCAAGGGCACATTGTGGCCCGCTGGCGCCATTAATCAGCAACTCACCTTAAACTTCGTGAGTCAAAAGCTTGATTAGAAAAGCCGTTTCCGTCGCCGCAGTTGCTGCAGCTCTCCTCACCTTTTCCACTGCAGCCTATGCCCAATGCGGCGGCGCCTCCTGGTACGGTCCCGGTTTCAACGGGAAACGGGCCGCTTCAGGAGAGATCTTCAACGAAAACGCCATGACGGCGGCGCATCGTTCCCTCCCCTTCGGCACCAAGGTCATGGTCACCGACCAGCGGACCGGCAATGAAATCGAAGTGACCATCAATGATCGCGGGCCGTTCCACGGCAGCCGCATCATCGATCTCAGCAAGGCTGCAGCGACCAAGCTGGGCTTCCGCAATCGCGGCACGACCTCGGTCTGCATCAGCCAGCTCTAAGACGCCGGCGCGCATGGATGAAAAAGGGCCGCTCCGATGGGGCGGCCCTTTGCTTATTCTGCCCTATGGGTAGAGGAATAGCTCAGCGCAGGCCAAGCGCCTCGATGGCGGCGACCTGCTCGGCCTCGAGCAGGCCACGCCGCTCGGCGACCAGCGCAGCATCGAGCTCGGCGACATTCTTGACCCCCAGCACCAGCGTATCGACACCCGCTATGCCCAGTGCATAGCGATGGGCCACGATGGACGGGTCCTCGCCCCAGGCGGCACAGAGGTCGCGATAGGGCGCGGCGCGGCGGAAATCGGCCGCGGTCGGCGAATTGTCCGCCCGGTCGAGCCCCGAGGTCAGTGCACCAGCCTGCACGGCACGAACGCCCATGACGCCGACGCCAGCGGCTTTTGCCGCGGCGATGACCGAGCGCGGTTGCGGGGCGAGGCCGGTGCCGTTCATTTCGCCGGGACTGTCGAGCAGGTTGGCGATGGCCTGCACGGCTGCCGGCAGCGGGCCGGATGAGAGGGCATCGATGGTGGCGGCGGCATGGTTGATGCCGGTAATACCCCAGTGGCCGATCAGTCCTTCATCCACCAGCCGCGCAAAGGCGGGCACCACCGCCTCGCGGTAGAGCGAAAGCCGGGTCGAGCGCTCGTCCCTGGGCGGCTGCGCCGTCGGATACTCGAAATCGTCGGGCCGGATCTCGCTGTGCAGCAGGAACATATCGACCCGTTCGAGCCGCATGGCCTTGAGGCTGGCTTCGAGCGAGGCGCGGAAGCGGTCATAGACCTCGCCAGCCGGCGGTGAGTTGAGCCCATATTTGGTGGTCACCCGCACGCCGCGCGGCAGCCTGCCCTCGAAGGCCCGGCCGATCATGGCTTCGCAGATCTTGTAGCCGGGGGCCGCATCGATGAGGTCGATGCCAGTGTCGACGGCGTGGCGGAGCGTTGCCACTGCGTCATCCTCGGAGGTAGGGCCCCAGACCTGGCCGATGCCACCACCACCAAGGGTGAGGCGGCTGACCGATCCGAAGGTGCCCAGTGTGTTGATCTGCATGGAGATTCTCCGTTTCAGACGGCGTTGTTGAGCCGGTGCATCTGCTCAGGCGTGAGCCTGATGGCGGCAGCGCCGAGGTTTTCACTGAGCTGGGCTTCGGTCGAGACCGCCATCAACGGAATGATCTGCGGCGTCGAAGCGAGCAGCCAGGCCAGAACGACCTGACCGGCCGTAGCCCCCAGCTCGGCGGCGACGGCGTCGAGGACGACACGGCGCTTCGCGTTATCCTCGGTGCGCACCTGCTCCTGCATCCTTTCGGGATCATGATAGGCGCCACGCAGCAGCGGCGAATAGGCAATCACGCGGAATTCGGGGTTGAAGCGGATGTAGTCGAGATGCTGGCCGCGCAACCCGCCCTCGGTGCCCCAGCCGCCCCGCAGCCCCATCGTTGCGTTGCGCTTGAGATCGGAATCGGGCCGCGAGCGGAAGTAGCTGAAATGCTGCTGCACGCCGACATATTCGGGAAAGCCGAGCTGTCGGCTCAGTTGCCGCGCCCGCTCGATGCGCCAAACCGCATAATTGGAGCAGGCGATGGCGCGCACCTTGCCTGACCGTACCACCGCGTCAAACCCGGCCAGGGTTTCCTCCAGCGGCGTGGTGCGGTCATCGATATGGGCATAGTAGAGATCGACATAGTCGGTGCCGAGGCGGCGCAGCGAGTCATCGATATCGCGGATGATCGTGTCCTTGCCCAGGCCCTGGATATCCTCGAGGCCGACGCCCGGCCGGCTGGGCAGGGCGCCGGTCTTGGTGGCGATGATGAGATCGTCGCGGCGGCCGCGCGACTTGAGCCAGCGGCCCAGCACTTCCTCGCTGGCGCCGGAGCGACCATTGGCCGGCCAGAAGGCATAATTGTTCGACGTGTCGATGAAATTGCCGCCAGCGGTGACAAAACCGTCGAGAAGGCGACGCGATGTCGCCTCCTCGGTGGCGGTGCCAAACAGCATGGCGCCGAGCGCCAGGCTCGAGACGGAAAGTGGGCCAAGTGTGGTGCGGTCCATGCTCATCTCCTCAACCGCTGACGCAGTCGACAAAGCAGGCGATCTCGTCGCGGCTGGTGCCGACATCGGCCAGCAGGCGATCGTCGAGCGTATGCAGCTTGCGGATGGCGATACGGCGCAGGCGCCAGTCAGTGAATTTGCGGGTCAGGGGCTCGAACATGTCTGGTCTCCTTGGCGATAAGGCAAAGCCGTGCCGGCGCCGAAACCTGACGTTTCGGATTTTCAACTTTGACGATACCGGCTTTGCAGGTCAGCGCGACAACGGCGCTGCTGGGACATACCTTGCTCATTTTGCAGGGCTTTCGCTATAGTCGAGAGTGCAAGGCACTTTGCAGAAATGAAAAATGGATTTCAGTTGGGATGATCTGCGGCTGTTCCTGGATGTGGCACGGCTGGGCGGGCTGAGCGCCGCCACCGAGACGACCCGCCTCAGCGCCGCCACTTTGGGCCGACGCGTCACGGCGCTGGAGAAGCAGGTGGGCGAGCCGCTGTTTCACCGCAGCCAATCGGGCTATCGGCTGACCCAGGCCGGCGAAGACCTGCTGGAGCGGGCCGAGGATGTGGAAGCGGCCATGCAGTCGCTCAAGCGCTGGAAGGAAGGTGCGGTCGGCGAGCGGGTGGTGCGCTTCTCGGCCGGGTCATGGACCTCGGCCTTCGTTGCCAGCCATATCGGCGATATCTGGACGGTGGAGGATCGCTTCGGCGTCGAATTCGTCACCGCCATGCAGAAGGTCGATATCGGCCGGCGCAATGCCGATCTGGGCATTCGCAACCAACGGCCCACCGAGCAGTGGCTGGCGGGGCGACTGATCGGCACGGTGGCCTATGCCATCTATTCGGGGCGCCACCTGATCAACGGCATCAAGGCCGGCTATTTCGTCGGCGTGTCCGGCGAGGGCGGCCAGACGCACTCGTCGCGCTGGATGCAGGCGCGGCATGGCGACCGCATCGCCGTGCGCGGCAATGACGCCATGAGCGTCCGCGAACTGGTGGCGGGCGGGGCGGGCCTATCGGTCTTTCCCTGCTTTGTCGGCGACAGCGACCCGCGGCTGGTGCGCGTGGCACCACCCATTGCCGAGCTTGAAACGGATCAATGGCTGGTGAGCCACCACGAGGAACGGCACGAGCCGGCGGTGCATGCGGTGGCGGACCGCATCGCTGATCTGATGAAGCGGCATGGGGCGCTGTTTCGGGGGGAGATGCGGCGGGAGTGAGGGTGGGCAGGAAGAGTACCCCCTCCTAGCCTCCCCCTGAAAAGGGGGAGGAACAGATCGAGTAAAGGGCACGATCGTGCCACAACCACCGCACGGATTCCTCCCCCTATCAGGGGGAGGCTAGGTGGGGGTATCCCAACAAGAAACCAGCCAGCCGCTTACTGATCAGCCAGATACGACGCGAACTGGGCCAGGGCGGCGTTCCAGTTGATGGTGATCTCGTTGGTCGACCAGCTTTCGATATTGTCGATGTAGCAGGTCTGCGGGGCGCAGCCGGCCGCGGCAAAGAGGCCCTGGGCCACCGGGTCCTGGATGGATGAATTGGGCCCGCCCGCCAGCGCGCCCCTGGGTGGGTGCGGCAGCTCGGCATTGACCTGGTGGGCGAACCAGCGCGAGTGCTGGTTCTGGCTGAACACCGTGCCATAGCCGGTGATGTAGCTGAGGTTGAGCGCGTTGCGCCCCAGCACATAGTCGGCGCTTTCGATGGCGCCATCACGATACTTCGTCTCCCCGGTCAGCTCGTGCGCCGCCGCGAGGATGGTGCCGTTCTGCAGCACCAGATGGTTGGAGCCCCAGTCGTAAAGCCCGCCCGGCGGGGCATAGGCGTGGCCGAACGGATTGTCGGCCTGCAGCGCCAGCAGGGCATCGGCCTGGTCGATGACCAGGGCCTTGATGGCCTCGGCATCCTCGGGCGCGAGCTTGTCTGCATGGGTCGCCAGTTCGAGCAAAGCGAAGGGCGCCGTGCCGCCCCAGTCAAAGCCCTGCGGCGTGAAGACGGCAGCGCTGCCCCAGAGCGGGGAGGCCTTGAGGTAATCGAGATATTCGGCCTCATCCGTGGTGAGGAACAGTTCGGCCGCAGCCCAGAAGAACTCGTCATCCACCTTGTCGTCATTATAGGGACCACCGCCGGAATTGCCGTCGGCAGCCGGGGCGAAGACACCAGGATTGGCCAAAGCCGCCTGCCAGGCCGCGACCGCGCTGGCCTGCAGCTTTGCGGCATAGTCGGCGTCATGCGGCGCGAACAGCCGCGCGCCCTGCGCGAAAACCGCTGCGGCATTGAGCGTGGCGGCGGTCGACGGCCGGTGCAGTTCGCGGATCTTTTCGTCGAGATGGGGCAGCAGCGGCAGGCCGGTCCATTCGCTGTCATGCACCTTGTGATGCAGCATGCCGGCCATCGGCTCGCCTTCGGGCACCACCATGGCGGCGAAGAAATCGAGCTCCCAGCGCACTTCGTCGAGAATATCGGGTACGCCATTGCCGGCTTCGGGCACCGGCAGCGAGCCATCGCCGAGCGCGGCCAGCGCCGTGCCATCGCGCTGCAGAGCGCGTTCATAGGTGGCCAGCAATTGGGCGACGGAAATGCCGCCATTGACGACATATTTGCCGTGGTCGCCGGCATCGTACCAGCCGCCTACCGGCGACAGCGTATAGGCGCAGGTCCAGGCCTCGCCATAGATGGCCTGGCTCACCTCGGCGGGCTGGCAGGGCACGTCGCGGTCGCCCTGGTTGAGCGCGCCATCAGCGGGGGAACTCACATGTCCGGCCGGGCGGGCATAGGCCTCGCCGGCAATGGCGCCGTCGATTTCGATGCCGGAGCGGACCGGATAGAAATAGCTGAGCGCATCGATGCGCAGGTCACCATAGAGCCCGGCGGCGATGGCGAAGGGGTAGCTCGTCTCATCGCCGACGCTGAGCGTCAGGCCCTCGCCCATGGCGTCGAGCGCGGTGAAATCGGCGACATGCACCACCGCGCCCGCGGTTTCGTCCAAGCCACGCGGCGTGGTCTTGCCGGAGAAGATGACGGCGCCGGCAGCGTCGGCCACGGTAAAATCGAGCGGCGCATCGGCATCGTTCAGCACGGTGGCGCGCTTGGGCCCGTCGGGCAGGTAGCCGAGCTGGTTGACGCGAATGGACGGGCCGGTTTCGGCCTCATAAGCGGCGATTTCCGCGCCGCCATCGAGCGAAACGTCGTCGAGGCACAGAGTCCATTCTTCGGCGGCGCCGCCGACCTGGAACACCACTTGCGCATCCGTCATGCTGACCGGAGACACAAACGTCGCCTCGCTCGCCACGCCTTCGGGCACGGCGGTGGGGGTGAGGCTCACATAGCTGGTATAGGGATCGACCGGCATCTGCACCAAGGCGCGCACCGGACCCTTGGGGTCGCCCGCAGCGAAGAAGGCGAAGCGGTAACTCTCGCCCTCGACCAGCGCCAGATCGTTGACGCCGATAATGGCGTCCCAGGGATTGGCAAGGCCGCCCGGCACCACGGCGCAGAGCCGGCCATCGCGCAGTTCGGGCGTCAGGTTCTCGGTGGCCCACCAGGGCGCGGTTTCGCTGTCGAAGCCGCCATTGCCGATCAGCTCGGCGCCGAGTGTCGGCGCGGCCAGGCCAGAGGCCATCAGGACGATGGCGAGCCTGCTTGGTCGAAGTCGCATATTCGGTTCCTCCCAGGTGGGTTTTCTCTTGTGGATCACGCCCCTCTTGCCAATCTGAAACGTTTCCATGGGCGACGCAACCCAAGTGGGCGCGCCCAGCCGTTAGCCTTCCCTTAGCAATCGGGCCCTACCATGCGCGCCGGGAATGCATGGAGCTGGCTCGCATGAAAGCCGCCGCCTATGTGGTCGGGCCTCTGGACGGGCCGGGCGCAGCATTGATGGACCTGGCGCGGCGGCTGAGCTTCTCGGCCGTGCTGCCCTATGCCGGCGTTGCGCAGGCCGAACAGCAGGCCAATCGCACGCCGGTCTGCTTTTTCCTGTTCGCCGCGGTAGCCGATGTCGAGACGCTACGGGGCGTGGCCGAAGCCATCCGCTTCTGCCCCAGCCGGCGGGTCCGCTTCTCGCCGCTGATCTATTTCTCAGATCGGAAGAGC
>CBFGMY010000030.1:0-27008 GCA_965650055.1 uncultured Devosia sp. | reverse complement strand
GACCTGCGCGAGATCGAGGCCATCCGGGCCCTGTTCGGCAACGAAGACAAGTGCCCGCCCATCTCGGCCACCAAGTCGCTGACCGGGCACAGCCAGGGCGCCACGGGCGTCCATGAATCGATCTATTCGATCCTGATGATGCGCAACCGCTTCATCGCCGAAAGCGCCAATATCGAAGTGCTCGATCCGGCCTTCGAAGACATGCCCATCCTGCGCCAGCGTCGCGACAATGTGGATCTGGGCGTGGTGCTGTCCAACTCGTTCGGCTTCGGCGGAACGAACGCAGCTTTGGTGTTCAAGCATCCGGATGCTTAGTGCCTTCCTTCTCCCCTTGAGGGAGAAGGTGCCCGAAGGGCGGATGAGGGGTTGGTCGTTCTCGCAATGAAGCATGGGCGAGCGCAGCACCCCTCACCCTGACATTTCTGCTGGACGCAGAAATGTCGTCCCTCTCCCTCAAGGGGAGAGGGGAAGGGCGTTAATACGAAAACTCGCTGAACCGCGCGTCCTTGCCGTCATAGGTCAGCACGCGGCCGATCAGCGGCTCGCCGATGCCGGTAATGAGCTTGATGGCTTCCATGGCCATCAGCGTGCCGATGACCCCCGTCAGCGGCCCCAAGATGCCCGTGGCCTCGCAACTGGGCAGGTCGGCGTCGTCGGCTTGATCGGGATAGAGGTCGCCAAAGCGTGGACCGCCGGGAGCGAAAACCGTCACCTGGCCATCAAACATCGAGACCGCGCCCGAGACCAGCGGCAGGCCGTGGGCCGCGCAGGCGGCGGCCACGATGCGGCGGGTCGCCAGATTGTCGGTGCCATCGAGGACCAGCTCGTAACCCCCGATAATGGCGGCGGCATTGCCGGCGTCGAGGCGCTCGGCATGGACGACGATCTCGACATGTGGATTGAGCGCATGGGCAAAACGCCCGGCACTCGCGGCCTTGTTGGCGCCGATCTCTGTATGGATCACCTGCCGCTGCAGGTTGGAGAGCGACACCGCATCGTGGTCGACAATGCCCAGCCGGCCGACGCCGGCGCCCGCCAGATAGGCCACTACCGGGCTGCCCAGCCCACCGGCCCCGACCACCAGCACCCGGGCGCGCTTGAGCGCCTGCTGGCCACCACCGCCCATGCCCTTGAGCACCAGATGGCGGGCGTAGCGGCGGGTTTCCGCCGGGGAGAGCGGGTCAGAGGCCAAGCGGCACCGCGATGAAGCGCCGATCGGGCCCTTCAAAACCGCCGGGATAGACCGAGATGAGCGCCACCGCGTGGTCGATCGAGCCGGCATTGAAGGGCAGCACCACGCCATGCAGGCGATAGGTGACCGGGCAGCCGCGCGAGCGCGGCAGGGCGCCGTCGCGATGGATCAGCCGCTCGCTGCCGGTATCGGAGATGACCAGTTGATAGCCCATGGCATCGACCGAGAACCACTCGGCGCAGGGGGCCACGGCGCTAGTCGGGAAGGTGCTGAGGCGCAATTCATAATCGCCCGAAACATCGCCTGGCTCATAGCCGGGCGAGCCGAAGCGGAGTGTCTGCCCATCATTGCCGGGCGTGCCATCGCCGATCAGCGCCGCATATTCCGCCGGCACGTCGATGCCGAACGCCTCCAGGTCTGGCGCGGCCTGCAACTGCACCTCGGCGCGGATCTGGCTGAGCGACATGCCCTCGTCATCGGCCTGTTCGCGCAGCGGCGTCCCCACCACCCAGCTGTCGGTGCCGAGGTCGATGATATAGATGCTCGAATAGGCAAAGCCCGAGCCGTCCTGGATGCCGAACTCCTCGAAGGCGAAATATTGGCCGCTCTCGGAATAGCCGATGATGTCCACCAGCGCGCGGTCCCCCGCCAAAACGGGGCTTGCCGACAGGGCCAGCATGCCCAGGAGGCTAGCGACCAGTCGAACCATGCCCGCCTTCGCCACGCTCGGTTTCATCCAGTGCCTCCACTTCCTCGAACACCACCCGGCTGACCGGCGCCACCACCATTTGCGCGATGCGCTCGCCCCGGCGCACCGCAAAGGGCGCGGCGCCATGGTTGATCAGCATCACCTTGACTTCGCCCCGATAGTCCGCATCGACCGTGCCCGGCGAATTGAGCACCGTGATGCCATGCTTGGCCGCCAGCCCCGAGCGGGGCCGGATCTGCGCCTCGTAGCCGAGCGGTATTGCAATGGTAAGACCGGTGGGGATCATGGCAACGCCGCCGGGGGCGATTTCGATCACTTCATCGGGCGCCAGCGCTGCCGACAGGTCGAGCCCGGCCGCGCCTGGCGTCTGCTGCCGCGGCAGCGGCAGGCCCTCGCCATGGGCGAGCCGGACCAGGGAAATGGCTATGCTATCGACCATGGGAACGGACGCCTCCGTCGCTTGTCGCCAAGCTCACGACCATGCCGCATGCGAGGTCGTTGCGCCGCAATCTATGGCTAAGTCATTGAATCGGCAAGACCCTTACCAGGACATCGTGAGCATGCGATAGAGCACTGCCAGCATGGTAAGGCCGGTGATGCCGATCAGTCCCAGTAGGGCCCAGCGCATCAGCCAGTCCCGGCCCGGCCGCATCTTGCCGGCGTGGTAATCGGCCAGAGCGAGTTCGGCCTGGGCGGCGATGACCGGCAGGCGACCGGCCGCGTCAGCGATGACCTTGAAATGATCCTTGAGGTCTTCGAAGCGCCCCAGGGGACCGGCTTCCTTGCGCAACCAGTCGCCGACCACGGGCTCGGCGACGGTCCAGATATCGAGATCGGGATCGAGCGCGCGGGCGACGCCTTCCACCAACACCATCGATTTCTGCAGCAGCACCAGCTCGGGGCGGGTCTGCATGGAAAACAGGTCAGTGATGGCAAAGAGCTGGCCCAGCACGCGGGCCATGGAAATGTCGGACGCGGTGCGGCCATGCAGCGGCTCGCCGATCGAGCGGATCGCCAGCGCAAAATCGTCCACCGACTGATCCCCCGGCACATAGCCGATATCGAAGTGGCGCTCGGCCACCAGGCGGTAGTTGCGGGTGATGAAACCATAGAGGATATCGGCGAGGAAGCGGCGCTCCTTGCGGTTGATGCGGCCCATAATGCCGAAATCGACGGCCACCACGTCGCCGGTCCGGGGATCGGCAAACAGGTTCCCCGGATGCATATCGGCATGGAAGAAGCCGTCGCGGATGGCGTGCTTCAAAAAGCTCTGCAGGAGCTTGGTGGCCAGTGCCTTGCGGTCGATGCCGGCCGCTTCGAGCGCGGCATGGTCGCGGATGGGGATGCCATCGACCCAGCTGGTGGTCAGCACATTCTGCGCCACATGGTCCCAGCTTACGGTGGGAATGACGAAGCCGGTATCGTCCTTGATATTCTCGGCCATCTCGGAAATGGACGCCGCCTCGAGCCGCAGGTCGAGTTCGAGCCGGGCCGAACGGTCGAGCGTTTCGACCACTTCAGTCGGCCGCAGCCGGCGGGTCGAGCGCACCAGCCCCTCGGCGAGGCGCGCGGCGGCATAAAAGCTCTCGATATCGGAGCGGAAGCGCGTCTCGACGCCGGGCCGCAGCACCTTGACCGCGACCGTGCGCGGCAGGCCGTTGGCCGGCTTCAGCCGCGCCTTGTGTACCTGGGCGATGGAGGCGGCGGCGACGGGTGGGCTGAGCTCGGTCAGCTCGGTCGCCTTGGCCTCGAGCGCGGCGGCCAGGATGCCCGGCACCAGCGCCGCATCGAACGGCTCCATCTTGTCCTGGAGGCCGCTCAGGTCATTGGCGACCTGCGCGCCGACGACGTCGGGCCGCGTCGCCAGCGTCTGGCCGAATTTGACATACGTGGGACCCAGCCGGTTGAGCGCCTTGTTGAGGCGTTCGACATGGCCCGTCCTGCGCACGGCCGGACGTTCGATCAACCGGCCCAGCCAGATGCCGAAGCGCAACGGCGCCAAAGCCGGCGGCAGCTTGCCGGGAATGGACAGCGCGCCCTCGCGGGCCAGCACATAGCCGGCCCTGATCAGGCGGAAATAGGCCCCGATCAGCATCCGCTAAATCTTCCAGCCCGAGAACAGCGTGGCGATATTGCCGGTATAGGATGTGTGCTTGACCCGCTTGAAGCCGGCCTGGCCCAGCATGCCCTCGAATGCCGCCGGCGCCGGGAACTTGCGGATCGACTCCACGAAATACTGGTAGGGCTGGGCGTCGCCCGTCACCACCTTGCCCAGCGGCGGGATGACCCGGTCCGAATAGAGTTTGTAGATCGCGTCGAAGCCGGGCACGTCGACCTGCGAAAATTCCAGGACCAGGATGCGGCCGCCGCGCTTGAGCACCCGATGGGCCTCGTTGAGCGCCTTCTGGATGCGCGGCACGTTGCGGATGCCGAAGGCGATCGTATAGGCGTCGAAGCTGCTGTCGGCAAAGGGCAGTTCCTCGGCATTGGCCTCGACGAAGCTGGCCTGAACAGGATAGCGCCAGCCCTTGGCCCGCTCGGCGCCGACCCGCAGCATGTCCGAATTGATGTCCGACACCACCACCTCGGCATAGCCGACCGAGGCGTTGATGATGCGCTCGGCGATATCGCCGGTGCCGCCGGCCATGTCGAGCACGCGATAGGGCCGCGAGCCGGATTTGGGCGGGGCCAGCTCATTGACCAGGCCATCTTTCCAGAGGCGATGCACCCCGGCGCTCATCAGGTCGTTCATCAGGTCATAGCGGTCGGCGACGCCGTGGAACACGGCATCGACCATGCCCTGCTTGGCATCCATGGCCACGGTCTGCTCGCCGAAATGCGTGGTTTCTTGCGCGTCGGTCATGGCGGTCGCCCAGTCCATTTTGTATTGCGTCGAGACGCTCTCTATCGTGGCGCACCATATTCAACCCAATCCGGCTTTGCCATGGCACAAAGCCGCGCAGGTAAAGAGGCCAAAAGCATGCCCGAATTGCCCGAGGTCGAAACTGTCCGCCGCGGCCTCGAGCCCTGGCTGGTGGGTGCGCGCATCAACAAGGTGACGCTCAACCGCAAGGATCTGCGCTTCCCGTTCCCCGAGGGGCTGGCCAAGGCGCTGGAGGGGCAATCCATCGTCTCGGTGGGGCGGCGGGCCAAGTATCTGCTGATCCTGCTGTCGAGCGGCAAGACCGTGCTCAGCCACCTGGGCATGACCGGCTCCTGGCGCTTTGCCGAGCACGGCATCGACAAGCCGCCGCGTTATTATGAGCCAGGTGAGGAGCCCAAGCATGATCACATGGTCTGGGACATCAGCCATGCCGAGCATGGCAAGAGCCACCTGATCTATGCCGATCCCCGCCGCTTCGGCTTCATCGACCTCTATGACGACGTTGCGGACAGCAGCTACCTCAAGGACCTGGGTCCCGAGCCGCTGGGCAATGACTTCAACGCCGAGGAGATGGCCGCGGCCTTTGGGGGCAAGAAGGCGCCGATCAAGGCGGCTTTGCTCGACCAGCGCGTGGTGGCGGGCCTGGGCAATATCTATGTCGCCGAGGCCCTGCACCGCAGCCACATCCTGCCCACGGTGCTGGCCGGAACGCTGGTGACATCAAAGGGCAAGCCCAAGGCGGCGCTCGAAGACCTGGCCCATGCTGTGCGCCAAGTGCTGACCGAGGCCATCGAGGTGGGTGGCTCGACCTTGCGCGACTTCCGCAACGCCGAAGGCGGCTCGGGCTATTTCCAGCACCGCTTTGCCGTCTATGACCGGGAAGGCGAGCCGTGCCCGACGCCCTTGTGCAAGGGCACGGTAGAGCGGATCGTGCAGTCAGGGCGCTCGACGTTTTTCTGCCCGGTATGCCAGAAGGCGCCTTGAAGGTGGCGTGGTGGGCACGCGAGGTCCCCCTATCCGCGGCGTTCCCTCGGGCTTGACCCGAGGGCCACTCTCAATTCAGCACAAGTGGACAAAGGCCCTCGGATCAAGTCCGAGGGAACGCCGGTGGGGAGGATGGAAGGTCGGCTGACCACGAGAGCGGCCGCGCGCCCCCACTCCCCGAATCCAGTTGACGCTCACCCCTACTTCCCCTATAGACCGCGCAACTTGGCGGCTATCGATGTGCCGCCGATTTCATTTCATCCCGGTCGCCTGTGCCATCAGTGCGCTTTCGGCCGGTTGGACGCCAAGAGGACCGTTATGGCCAATACGCCGTCAGCCAAGAAGGCTACCCGCAAGATCGAAGCCCGCACCGCGGTCAACAAGTCGCGTCGTTCGCGCGTGCGCACCTTCATCCGCAAGGTCGAGGAAGCCATCGTGGCCGGCGATCACGCCGTTGCCATGGCCGCCCTCAAGGCTGCCGAGCCCGAGATCAACCGCGCTGCGACCAAGGGCATCGTTCATGCCAACCTGGCCGCCCGCAAGGTCAGCCGCCTGAACAACCGGGTCAAGGCGCTCAGCGTCTGATTGGACCGGCCGCCGCGTCCATGAGACGTTGGCCAGACAAGTGAATTCGGGCTCCCGCGGGAGCCCTTTTTCTTTGTATGGTAGGCGGGCAGGTTTTTCCGAGATGACGACTTCGTGTCATTGCGGTGACAGTCGGGTGAGTGACCCAGGCAAATTTGCCGGACTAGCTTTTAGCCTTTGATATCAAGGGTTTGTTGGCAAAGGACCGGTTCTCTCGCTCGTGGCAAGGCGGGCTTTTGCCGGAAAGTCGGGTCGCCGCGGAAATAAAATTTTTACCCCTTTGTACAGGTTAAGGTTGCGAATCTGCGTTGAGTCACAGGCCCTTGGTTTGAGGGGCTTTGGTGGGGGCGCGAAAGCGAAAATGACATCCTCGGAGTCAAGCCCCCATTTTACAGATTCCACGGTTGCGGGGCCAAAATCGTCCCTCTAAAGTGAACTGGTCAGCCGGGAAAATGGGCACCAGAAACGAGTGTCCCGGCGTGGCTGACGGGGTCATTTCGGGGCGTTGGATTTCAGCTTTTCGGCGCTTATGCCGGGGAAGTTTCATTCGGTAGAGGTTGTGTTGGCAGCAAGGTTAGCGGCCGGTCCGATCGAGGCCGTCGCGGTTCAGTAAGGCCTGTAGGCGTAGCCGGGCCGGGTTCACGACAAGACTAGGTTTGAAACCGGTGGGTCACCACCGGATCGAGAAAGTGCGTCCGCTCGAACGGGCGCCATGGGCGAAGCTATGGCCAAAGGACATCAGATCCACCGGGCATGGCACATCAGGGCAGACTATGCCGACCGAGCTTTGCGGGCCGGGCGGATCGAACAAAATGGGGCACTCCACGATGATGCGACAGGTAACCGCGGGAAGGGACGATTGGAGCCAAGCCAATCCCTCTTCCTCCCTCCCGACGACCAAAGGCGAAAAACCTGTCATGATCAGCTCCGACACCTCCGAAGGTCAGCGCGAACTCTGGACCAGGGTCCGCGCCCGCCTCAAGGCCGGCGTTGGCGAGGATGTCTTTGCCTCCTGGTTCGCCCGCCTCGAGCTTGAGGAAATCGTCGAGGACGTGGTGCACCTCAGCGCCCCCACGCGCTTCCTGTGCTCGTGGGTGCAGTCCAACTATGCCGACCGGATTCTGGAAGCTTTCCGTCAGGATGCCGAGGATGTGGCCCGCATCCAGGTGACACTGCGCGTCAATGGCCAGGCTCGCCCGCGGCTGAGCCAGGTGGCCGCCGAGCCAGCAGCCCCCAGCGAAGCCTCAAGCCCTGTCGCATCGACCGTCGCCCAGCCGGTCAGCCAGCCGCGCCTCGTGCGGGACAATTCCGCCGCCAAGGGCGATGCCCTGGCCGGCAGCGCCATCGATCCGCGCATGACCTTCGACAGCTTCGTTCCCGGCGAGGCCAATGAAATGGCACTGGGCGTGGCCAAGCAGATCGCCAACGCGGTCGCCAACAACACCGTGACCTTCAACCCGGTCTACATCCATTCCACGGTCGGGCTGGGCAAGTCGCACCTGCTCAACGCCATCGCGCACCAGGTGCAGCAGGCTGACCCGACCAAGAACATCGTCTATCTGACGGCCGACCACTTCATGTACCACTTCATTGCCGCCGTGCAGCGCCAGTCGGCGCTCGGCTTCAAGGATTGGCTGCGCCGCGTCGACCTGCTGCTGATCGACGACATGCAGTTCCTGCAGGGCAAGTCGGCCACCGAATTCGGCCATACCCTGGGCACGCTGCTCACCGGCGCCAAGCAGGTGGTGGTGGCGGGCGATGCACCGCCGCGCGATCTCGAAATGCTCGACGAGCGGATTCGGTCCCGGTTGTCCGGCGGGCTGGTCGTGCCGATCTCGGGCTTTGATCTCGATCTGCGCAAGGCCATCGTGCAGCGCCGCGCCGAACAGTCGGCGGTCCGCTACGGCATGCATTTCCCGGCGCCGGTCATCGACTATGTCGCCCGCGCCGTGGTGAGCCATGGCCGCGACCTCGACGGCGCCGTCAACCGCCTGGTGGCCGCCAACCAGCTCACCGGTGAACTGATCACGGTTCCCTTGGCTGAGAAAACACTCGGCGACCTTATCCGCTCGCGCGAAGCCCGCCGCGTCCGCATCGAGGACATCCTCAAGATCGTCAGCCGCCACTACAAGGTGCCGCGCAACGAGCTGCTCTCGGCCCGCCGCAGCCGCGATGTGGTGCGTCCGCGCCAGATCGCCATGTTCCTCGCCAAGGCGCTAACCTCGCGATCCCTGCCCGAAATCGGCCGGCGCTTCGGCGGCCGCGACCACACCACGGTGCTCCATTCGGTCCGCAAGGTCGAACAGATGATCAAGGATGACGTCGAGCTGGCGCAGGAAATCGAACTGCTCAAGCGCATGCTCGAGGAGTAGTACTCCCACCCTCTCCCCTTGAGGGAGAGGGACGACCTGACGCGTTCAGCGGAAGGTCAGGGTGAGGGGTGCTGCGCCATCCCATGCCAGACGTGAGATCGAGAAGAGACCCCTCATCCGCCCTTCGGGCACCTTCCCCCTCAAGGGGAGAAGGCGATCACCACCGGCTTCGCGTTCAGGACCCTGCGCCGAGCCACCTCTCCCCGATGGGGAGAGGAATAGCGACGCTGGCGCCCGCCTACGCCCCCTTCATGAACGCCGCGAACCTGTCCTTCCAGTCCGCATGCCAGCGCGACAGCGCCGGGCGGTTCTCGATGATATCGAGCGTGTTCCACAGGATGCGCTTGTGGTCGATCGCATTGGTCGTTTCCCCATCCGGGCACAGAATGAAAAAGCTGTCATGCGCGATGGCCTGCTCCATGTAGTCGACCACCTGCTCGGGCAGCCAGGCGCCGGGGCGGTGCTCGGCTTCGCCGGTCGTGGTCCAGCCGGGGATCAGCAGGTGGGCGGTGACCCCCGCGCCTTCGCCCTTGCGAAGGTCGCGTGCGCCGTCCCGCTCGCGCAGGTCGCGCGCCAGGTTCTGCGTATAGGCGTTGAGCGCCGCCTTTGAGGTATTGTAGGCCGGATTGCCCGGCGGATTGGTCAGGCCCTGCTTGGAGCCGGTATTGACGATGACGCTGGGATGCTCGGCCTTGAGCATGCCGGGCAGGAAGGCCTGCACGCCATTGACCGGGCCCAGCACGTTGATGGCAAAGGTCTGCTGCCAGTTCTCGATCGGGTCGAGAATGCCGCCGGCGCCGCCCGCGACGAAATAGGCGGCATTGTTCATCAGCAGCGTTGGGCTGCCCCAGGCGGTTTCCACCTGTCGGGCCAGCGCCTGCAGGGCCAGGGGATCGGCGACATCGACGATATCGGCCCACACATTGCCGGCGCCGACAGTCGCGGTCAGCTCGGCAGCGGTGGCCGCCAGCTTGGCCTGGTTGACGTCGACAAGCACGATGCGCATGCCGGCGGCGGCCGCCTTGCGGGCCGCGGCCCGTCCGATGCCGCTGGCGCCGCCGGTGATGACGGCGATGCCGCCGGGTACAAAACTCTCGGCCATGCCGCGCTCCTTCATCAAATCTGCTGCCGCGAGTCTAGCCCAAGTCAGGCGATGACGACATCGCGCCACGTGCGAGGCGAAATCGGGGATTTCCTCGCACCGATGCGGCTCTCACCCTTGCTAATCCCTTATGAAATTGTAAATGTCCAACCCCCGGCTTGCCGGGGGTTTTGCTGCATCCGGTGCAGCGCCGTAGTGCCAGGGAAGTTGCCGCATGAAAGTCACGCTCGAACGCAATCATCTGCTCAAGTCGCTGAGCCATGTGCACCGGGTGGTCGAGCGGCGGAACACCTATCCGATCCTCGCCAACGTGCTGTTCAAGGCCGGCGACGACAAGGTCGAGCTGCGGGCAACCGACCTCGACATCGAGGTGACCGAAGCCGTGCCGGCCATGGTCTCGACCTCGGGCACCACCACGGTGCCGGCCCATACGCTCTACGAAATCGTCCGCAAGCTCTCCGACGGCGCCGAAGTGCGGCTCGAGACCGATGGCGGCGAGAACATGGTTCTCACCTCCGGCCGCTCGCGCTTCAACCTGGCCTGCCTCAGCCCCGACAGCTTCCCCGATCTCAAATCGGGCTCGTTCGGCCACGAATTCGCCATGCCCGCCTCGGCCCTGCGCGAGCTGATCGAGCGCACCCAGTTCGCCATCTCCAACGAGGAGACGCGCTACTACCTCAACGGCATCTATTTCCACACGGTCGACGTCAGCACCATCGGCACCGTGCTGCGCGCCGTGGCCACCGATGGCCATCGCATGGCCCGCGCTGAGATCGAGGCGCCCGCGGGCGCCAAGGGCATGCCCGGCATCATCGTGCCCAAGAAGACCGTGGGCGAGGTCCAGAAGCTGCTCGACGGCGCCGAGGGCGACGTGACGGTGGAAGTCAGCGACACCAAGATCCGCTTCACCGTCGGCTCGGTGGTGCTGCTCAGCAAGCTCATCGAGGGCACCTTCCCCGATTATGATCGCGTGACGCCCAAGAACAACGACAAGCAGATGAATGTCGACCGGGCGAGCTTCGCCACCGCCGTCGATCGCGTCTCCACCATCGCGTCCGATCGCGGCGGCAAGGCCGTCAAGCTCCAGGCCAAGGACGGCCTGCTCGAACTCTCGGTGACCAATCCGGACCACGGCACGGCGAGCGAAGAGCTGGCAGTGGACTTCGATACCGACGGCTTCGAGATCGGCTTCAACGCGCGGTACCTGCTCGACATTATCGGCCAGATCCGCAGCGACAACGCCGTCTTCATGTTCAACGACGCCGGCTCGCCGACGCTGGTGCGCGATGACGGCGAAACACGCGCGCTCTATGTGCTGATGCCGATGCGGGTCTAGGCGGCATCCACTGACTGCTCCGCAGACGCGATTCCTCCCTTCTCCCCTTGAGGGAGAAGGTGCCCGAAAGGCGGATGAGGGGTCTGCGATGGTGAAGTCTGCAATGCCGACTGCAACAACCCTTCACCCGTCTCGGCTGCGCCGATCCACCCTCTCCCTCAAGGGGAGAGGGAAAGAAGGGTTTGCATGACCCGCCACCTCTCCCGCATCCGGCTCACTGCCTTCCGCAACTACACGGCGGCGGCGCTCGATCTCGATTCCCGCCATGTCGTGCTCACCGGGCCCAATGGCTCGGGCAAGACGAACATGCTCGAGGCCATCTCGGTGCTGTCGCCCGGCCGCGGCCTGCGCGGCGCGAGCTTTGAGACGCTGCAGGCCCATGGCAGCGATACCGGCTGGGCGGTGGCGGCGACGGTCGAAACCGATGACGGCCCCGCCGATATCGGCACCGGGGCTTCGCCCGATGGCGGCCGGCGCGTGCGCATCAATGGCGCCAATGCCCGCTCCATCGAGGCGATGAGCGACTATCTGCGCGTGCTCTGGCTGACGCCATCAATGGATGGGCTGTTTTCCGGCCCGGCCGGGGACCGGCGGCGCTTTCTCGACCGCCTGGTGACGACGCTCATCCCGTCCCATTCCGCCTCGGTCGGCGACTACGAAAAGGCCATGCGGCAGCGCAATCGCCTGCTCGAAGACAATGGCGATCCGGCTTGGCTCAACGCCATCGAGGCGCAGATGGCCGAGCTCGGCGCCTCGATCCACCTGGCACGGACCGATAGCCTCCATCATCTCCAGGCGCTGATCGAGCAGAGCCTCGAAGACCAGAGCTTTCCTGCGGCCCATCTGGCGCTCACGCCGTTGTTCGAGGCCGCGTTGGAGCCAGCCTCCTCGGCCGCGCTTGAAACCGCGCTGATAGCGACCTGGCGGGCCTCGCGCGGGGTTGATCGGGCCGCCGGACGCACCATATCAGGACCACACCGCGTCGATCTCGAAGTGACCTATGCCCAGAAGGCCATGCCGGCCGCGCTGGGATCGACGGGAGAACAGAAAGCCCTTCTCATTGGCCTCATCCTCGCGCATGCGCGGTTGGTCAAATTGCGGACGGCCATCACGCCATTTCTCCTGCTCGACGAGATCGCCGCCCACCTCGATCCGGACCGCCGCCGGGCGCTGTTTTCGGCCCTCGACGGGCTGGGCACGCAGTGCTTCCTCACCGGCACCGACAGGGTGCTATTCGAGGCGCTCGGCGAGCGGGCGCAGATGGTGACGGTGCGCGAAGGGCGGGTCGCGAAGGACTAGGTTGTCATTGATCTCTCCTGTCCACCGGCGTTCCCTCGGGCTTGACCCGAGGGCCGTTCTCGACACGGCACAAGCGGCGATGGGCCCTCGGATCAAGTCCGAGGGAACGCCGTGGGTGGGGTCGTCATGAGCACAGCCAGCCAACATGTGAAAGCGGGCCGCTCAATCCCCCGCAAACGCCCATCAAACGGCCATTTTGCTTGGGGATATACCCCCGTTCCGCTAGAACAAAACCCTGACGAAAACCAATGATTCGGACCCCATGACCGATAGCGAAAATCCCGTCCCCGAAGAATACGGCGCCGACAGCATCAAGGTGCTCAAGGGGCTCGATGCGGTGCGCAAGCGCCCGGGCATGTATATCGGCGACACGGATGATGGCTCGGGCCTGCATCACATGGTCTATGAGGTGGTCGACAACGCCATCGACGAGGCGCTGGCCGGCCATGCCGATCTGGTGACGGTGACCCTCAATGCCGATGGTTCGGTGACGGTCATCGACAATGGCCGCGGCATTCCGACGGGCATCCACAAGGAAGAGGGCATTTCGGCGGCCGAGGTCATCATGACCCAGCTCCATGCCGGCGGTAAGTTCGACCAGAACAGCTACAAGGTCTCGGGTGGCCTGCATGGCGTGGGCGTTTCCGTGGTCAACGCGCTCAGCCAGTGGCTCAAGCTCAAGATCCGCCGCGATGGCGAGATTCACGAGATGAGCTTCACCCATGGCGATGCCGATGCCCCGCTCAAGCAGACCGGCACCTATGTCGAGGACAAGCAGCCGGCCACCTATGAGGGCCGCAGCGGCTCGGCCATCACCTTCTTCCCGTCGGCCGAAACCTTCACCATGGTGGAGTTCGACTACAAGACGCTCGAGCATCGCCTGCGCGAGCTGGCCTTCCTGAATTCGGGCGTCCGCATCCTGCTCAACGACCTGCGCCACCCCGAACCGGTGACGACCGAACTGTTCTACGAGGGCGGCCTCGAGGCGTTCGTTCAGTATCTCGACAAGTCCAAGTCGGCCGTTGTCCCCGCGCCCATCACCATGATCTCGGAGAAGGACGGCATCACCGTCGAAGTGGCGCTGCAGTGGAACGACAGCTACCACGAGAATGTGCTGTGCTTCACCAACAACATCCCGCAGCGCGATGGCGGCACGCATTTGGCCGGCCTGCGCGGCGCGCTGACGCGCCAGGTGGTCGGCTACGCGGAATCGAGCGGCATCGCCAAGCGCGAAAAGGTCACCATGACCGGTGACGATACCCGCGAGGGTCTCACCTGCGTGCTCTCGGTCAAGGTGCCGGACCCAAAATTCTCGTCCCAGACCAAGGACAAGCTGGTTTCCTCCGAAGTCCGGCCCGTCGTCGAGAACATCGTCAACGACAAGCTCGGCCAGTGGTTCGAGGAGCATCCCAACGAAGCCAAGATCATCGTGGGCAAGGTGGCCGAAGCCGCCGCCGCCCGCGAGGCCGCCCGCAAGGCGCGCGAACTGACCCGCCGCAAGGGCGCGCTCGAAATCTCCTCGCTCCCCGGCAAGCTCGCCGATTGCCAGGAGCGCGATCCGGCCAAGTCCGAAATCTTCATCGTCGAGGGCGACTCGGCCGGTGGCTCGGCCAAGCAGGGGCGCGACCGCTCCAACCAGGCGGTGCTGCCGCTCCGCGGCAAGATTCTCAATGTCGAGCGCGCGCGCTTTGACCGCATGATTTCGTCCGAGCAGGTCGGCACGCTGATCACCGCGCTTGGCACGGGCATCGGCCGCGAGGAATTCAACGCCGACAAGCTGCGCTACCACAAGATCATCATCATGACCGACGCCGACGTGGACGGCGCCCATATCCGCACGCTGCTGCTGACCTTCTTCTATCGGCAGACGCCCGAGCTGATCGAACGCGGTCATATCTACATCGCCCAGCCGCCGCTCTACAAAGCCATGCGCGGCAAGTCCGAGCAGTATCTCAAGGACGAGAACGCGCTCGACGACTACCTGATCGCCGCCGGGCTCGAAGAGGCCGTGCTGACGACCCGCGATGGCCACCAGCATGCCGGCCCCGACCTGATGTCGATCGTGCAGCAGGCGCGCAGCATCGTCGCCGCCATCGACAATCTCAACACGCGCTACAACCGCAACCTGGTCGAACAGGCAGCCATTGTGGGCGGTCTCGATCCCGACGGTCTCGCCGATGCCGACAAGATGGGCGAGGTGCTCACCCGCGTCGGCAATCGGCTCGACCGCATTTCCGACGAATGGGAACAGGGCTGGAGCGGGCAGATTACCGAGATGGATGAACTGGCCTTTTCGCGCACCGTGCGCGGCGTGGCCGAGCGCCATCTGCTCGACAAGGCCCTGCTGCAGAGCGCCGATGCCCGCAAGCTCCGCCAGCTGGCCGAGCGGCTCGACGAAATCTATGGCGGCGTGCCCACGCTGACCCGCAAGGCGGAGACGATCAACGTCTATGGCCCTTCGAGCCTGTTCAAGGCGGTGACCGATGCTGGCCGCAAGGGTGTCTCGCTGCAGCGCTACAAGGGCCTGGGCGAAATGAACGCCTCCCAGCTCTGGGAGACCACACTCGACCCCAATGCGCGCACCCTGCTCAAGGTCGAGATCGATCAGACCGACGAAGCCGACCAGATCTTCACCGCCCTCATGGGCGATCTGGTCGAACCGCGCCGCGACTTCATCCAGGACAACGCGCTGAGCGTCAGCAACCTGGACGTCTGATGCCCTAAGCCGAGGCGGCGCCGATCCGGCGTCGCCTGTCGCTGGCCACGATGGCCAGCAAGACGCCGCCCAGAATGGCGGCGCTACAGATGAGCAGCCGGGCGGTCAGCGTTTCGCCGATAAAGACCACCCCACCCAGGGCCGCCAGCGCCGGGACGCTCAGTTGCACGATCGCGGCCTGCTTGCGCTGCAGGCCGGGCAGCGCGGCATACCACACCGCATAACCCAGCCCCGACGCCACCGCGCCCGACAGCACGGCCCAGACCAGTCCCCGCCAGTCGCCCAGAGGCTGGACGAGACCGATGGCGATCAACAGCAGCGCCAGCGGCGCGCTGCGCAGGAAATTGGCGGCCGTATCGAGCAGGGGGCTGCTCGAACCGCGCCCCACCAGCGAATAGACCGCCCAGCTGATACCGGCCACCCCCATCAGAGCAGCGGCCAGCGGGTCGGGCGCGGTGAGGCCGGGCGAGACCAGAAAGCCGAATGCCAGCAGCGCCATCGCGATGCCCAGCCATTCCAGCGGCCCCGGCATTTCGCCCTTGATGACGCTCCAGCCCAGCATGGTGAACTGAACGCTTGAAAAGAGGATCAGCGCGCCTGTGCCGGCACCCAGGGCAATATAGGCGAAGGAAAACGCCAGCGCGTAGGCGCAGAGGCCGGCCGCCCCGATCCAGCTTCCGGCCGCGAGCATCGGTCGCAGTCCCTGCCGGCGCAACGAGACCAGCAAGAGCAGGACCAGCGCGCCCGAGACCAGCCGGACGCCGGTATAGAGGCTGGGATCGGTGGTGCCCGACGCCAGTGCCAGCCGGGCCAGCACGGAATTGGCCGCGAAGGCGGTTATGGCAACCAATGTCAGCCCGACAAGTCGAAACACGCTGCAGCCCGCTTCGCGATGGGCCCACGAGCCTACGCCCCCGCCCCGTCATTGTCACCGGCGCGCGTCGTTCACCCGGCGACAGCCAGGAGGTCGCGCAACCGCGTCTCCGGCGGGCCCGATAGCTCCAGGACGCGGGGGCCGGAACCCAGCAGCCCCAGGTCATCATCGCGCAGGATGGCCTTGAGCCGGGTGTCGGTCTGCGCCCTGAGCTTGGGAAACTCGATGGCGACGGTGATCTCGTCGGGGCGCGACAGCGGCAGGAAGACGAGCAGGTCCAGGGTGGCCAGCGCCGCTTCGATCTGGCCCAGCAGCCTGCCGCTCGGAACCCATTCGAAGCCTTCCCGGGGGCTGATCACATCCAGGTAGGCGATGAAATCGAGCGGGCAGCGATCGAAGATGACATCGGCCTGCCCGCTCGTCGCCAGAATAAGCGCGCAGCTCTGCTTGAGCTGTTCCTCAAGATCCGCGCTGGTCGGCCCATCGGCGAAAGGCACGCCCTGCTGGGCCAGCAGCCAATAGGGTTCGGCCACCGCCTCATAGCGCGGACCGGCCGCAACGAAGTCGTCGACAAGCGTGGTCTTGCCGGTTCCATGTGTGCCCGTCACCGCCAGCCGCATCGTCGCGCTCCTCCCGTTGCCGCTTCCTAGGTCGGCAGCAGCGTCGTGTCCACCAGCGAGGCGCCGTTCACCTGGCCGAACAATGCGTTCCGCAGAACTGGCTTGGCGGCGTTTCAACGACAGCATAGCTAAGGGGTAACAATGGCGCGCCTTGCGCCGCTTCTCAGGTTCAGGGTCCTCCCATGAAAAAGATCGGTTTCCTCTCCTTCGGCCATTGGTCGCCCTCGCCACAGTCTGGGACGCGCAGTGCGGGCGATGCGCTGCTGCAGTCCATCGATCTGGCCGTTGCGGCCGAGGAACTGGGGGCCGATGGCGCCTATTTCCGCGTGCACCACTTTGCCCGCCAGCTCGCCTCCCCCTTCCCGCTGCTGGCCGCCATCGGCGCCAGGACCAGCAAGATCGAGATCGGCACCGCCGTCATCGACATGCGCTACGAAAACCCGCTCTACATGGCCGAGGATGCCGGCGCCGCCGATCTGATCGCCGGTGGTCGCCTGCAGCTGGGCATCAGCCGCGGCTCGCCCGAGCAGGTCATCGATGGCTACCGCTATTTCGGTTACGCTCCATCAGAGGGCAAGACCGATGCCGACATGGCGCGCGAGCAGACCGAAGTGCTGCTCGAAGTGCTCAAGGGCCATGGCTTTGCCCAGCCCAATCCCAGTCCCATGTTCCCCAATCCGCCGGGCCTGCTGCGGCTCGAGCCCCATTCGCCTGGCCTCTCGCAGCGCATCTGGTGGGGCGCCGCCACCGACGCCACGGCCGTCTGGGCGGCGAAGCTGGGCATGCATCTGCAGAGCTCGACCCTCAAATTCGACGAGAGCGGCAAGCCGTTCCACATCCAGCAGGCCGAGCAGATTCGCGCCTATCGCGCGGCCTGGAAAGAGGCCGGCCACGCGCATGAACCGCGCGTCTCGGTCAGCCGTTCGATCTTCGCGCTGGTCAACGACACCGACCGTGCCTATTTCGGCGGCGGCGGCCGCGAGGAAGACAGCTTTGGCTATATCGAGCCGGAAAAGCGCGCCGTGTTCGGCCGTGGCTATGCCGCCGAGCCCGAGCAGCTGATCAAGGAACTGGCAGCCGACGAGGCCATAGCCGACGCCGATACGCTGCTGCTGACCGTGCCCAACCAGCTCGGCGTCGCCTACAACGCCCATGTCATCGAGAGCATCCTCAAACTGGTGGCTCCGGCGCTGGGCTGGCGGTAAGGCGGGCAGGTAGGTCTGTCGCTCGATAGCGCCCACCCAACCGCGTTCCCTCGGGCTCGACCCGAGGGGCACCCTCAACCCGGCGCGAGCGGCGAATGGCCCTCGGGTCAAGCCCGAGGGAACGTCGGGGGTGGGGTGAGTGCGGGGCGCCTAGGGCAGTCGAAACCCTGTCCCCTCGCACCCGCTGGCCCGCCAATAGGCCTCCACTGGCGTAAAACGCCCCCGCGCCGCCTGTTCCACTGCGGCGGCAAAGGCCATGGCCTGGCATTCATCGGGCCCGGCAACCACGTGGACCATTTCGTGCAGCATGGTCAGCTCCCGCAGCGCGTCGGCGCCATCGCTGAAGAATTGCGGACACAGAACCAGCCGCACCACGCCATTCTCTGGCGGCACGCGCACGAAGGCCGCAAAGCGGCTGCAGGACCCGTCCGGCGTGTCGCGTATGGTCAGGTCCACGTTCACCATGCCACCCCAGAAGCTGGACCGGAAGCGCTGCAGGGTCAGCGCATCGCGATAGGCGGCCACGTCGACGCCGAACGCGCTGGCGGCAAGGCGGGGTAACGCCTGCTCGAAGGTGGCGACGGCAGCGTCGAGGGCGCGATCGAGGGTAGCCCGGTCCTGCGCCGTGACGGGCGCGGCCATGAAGGCCAGGATGAGCCCGGCAAGGTGGAGGCGCATGGTGGCCTTTCCGTGAAGTGCCGGGCGCACATAGCTTTTCCCGCGCGCCTCGGCAAGGCTGTGACGCCCCCGCAACACCGCCGCAAAACCCGCAAAACGTCCCATAAACCGGCCACAATTGGCCCCGAAAAGCATAGCTGCGATCGCGTGGGAAGCGCCTCGGCAGGTATGCCGCGCCCAGACTTGTCCCATGAGCCGGTCGGTATCAGCCTTAACCGTTTGCTAAGCTCTTGTTTCCCATCCGGGCCGAACAGGGTAGAAGCGCGCAAAGGCAACAGATTTCAGGGTCTGCTTGATGGATTTTCGCATTTCCGCCGATGACCGCGTTGGCAATCAGCCAGGCAAGGGCAACAAGCCCAAGCCGGCGGCCCGTGGCGGCAAGGAACAGCGCGTGGAGCCGACCCTGGGTCAGTCCATGCCGTTCTCGGTGACCGACGAACGCGTCGGCACCGGCGGATCGGGTGGCGGCGGTAAGCCGCCCAAGACCCCGCGTCGCGGCAAGGCCCAGCCGGCCCGCAAGAAGCGGTCGCGCAGCGGCGGCTTCCTGATGGGCCTGCTGTGGTGGAGCTTTGTGGCGTGCCTGTGGGGCGGCATCGCCGTCATCGGCGTCATCGTCTATTATGGCGCCCAGCTGCCCTCGTCCAACACCTGGGCCATTCCCGACCGTCCGCCCAATATCCGGATTCTCGCAGCTGACGGGAGCCTGATCTCCAACCGCGGCGCGACGGGCGGCGAAGCCATCACCTATCGCGAATTGCCCTATTATGTGCCGGCGGCCATCATCGCCAGCGAAGACCGCCGATTCATGCAGCATTTTGGCGTCGACCCGCTGGGCCTCATTTCTGTGGCCATCGAGTCGGTGCAGGCGCGCGGCGTGACCCGCGGCGCTTCGACCATCACCCAGCAGGTGGCCAAGAACCTGTTCCTGACGCCCGACCAGACCCTGGGCCGCAAGGTGCAGGAAGCCATTCTGGCGGTGTGGCTCGAGCAGAACTACACCAAGGAAGAAATCCTCGAACTCTATATGAACCGCGTCTATTTCGGCGCGGGTGCAACCGGTATCGAGGCGGCGGCACAGACCTATTTCGGCGTTTCGGCCCGCAACCTGTCGCTGGGCCAGGCGGCCATGCTGGCCGGCATCCTTCCGGCCCCTTCCGCCTACAATCCAAAATCAAATCCCGAGCGCGCCATCGAGCGGCAGCGCCTGTCGCTCGCCGCCATGGCGCGTGACGGCTTCATCACCCCCGAAGAGGCCGAGGCCGCCCAGATCGACCCCAGCCAGACCGTGCGCACCCGCGTCGCCGGTTCGGAGGACTATGTGGCCGATTGGGTCGAAAGCCTGATGACCGCCTATATCGGCGACATCAAGGAGGACGTGGTGGTCCAGACCACCATCGACTTCAAGATGCAGAAGGATGCCGAGTTCATCGTCAAGGAACTGGTCGCGTCCGAAGGTCCCAAGCGCGGCTTCAGCCAGGGCGCGCTGGTGGCCATGGATGTGGACGGCACCGTTCGCGCCATGGTGGGCGGCGTCGATTACCAGGCCAGCCAGTATAACCGCGCCGTCACGGCCAAGCGCCAGCCCGGCTCGACCTTCAAGCCCTTCGTCTACATGGCCGCCATGGAAAAGGGCTACACGCCCGACACTTTGGCCGAGGATGCCCAGTTCACTTATAACGGCTGGAGCCCGCGCAACGCCTCGGGCAAGTATGCCGGCACGGTGACACTGCGCCAGGGCCTGGCCTATTCGCTCAACACCATCGCGGCGCGCCTGGCCATCGACGTCACCCCGCAGGCGGTGATCGACGTGGCCACCCGCATGGGCATTTCCTCGCCGCTGACGGCGGTGCCGTCCATCGCGCTCGGCACCCAGGAAGTGAACCTGCTCGAGCTGACTTCGGCCTATGCGCCCTTCGCCAATGGGGGCATGGGCGTCATCCCCAACGTCATCACCTCGATCACCTCCAAGGATGGCACCTCGCTCTACCAGGCGTCCGACGCCGGCCCCGGACGCGTCGTCGCGCCCAATATCCTGGCCGAGATGAACGACATGCTCAGAACCGCTGTCGAGGTGGGTACGGGCAAGGGCGCCAATCTGGGCGGCTGGGAGTTTGGCGGCAAGACCGGCACGTCGCAGAATGCCCGTGACGCGCTGTTTGTCGGCTACACCGCCGCCATGGTCACCGGCGTGTGGCTGGGCAACGACAACGACACCAAGACCACCCTGTCGGGCGGTAACGTACCGGCCGCCATCTGGTCCGAATTCATGACCAAGGCCCATGCCGGCAAGCAGGTCGCCCAGATACCGGGCGGCTCCTATGACGGCCAGCTTGTGGCCCAGCCGGTGATCGATCCCGCCACCGGACAGGTCGCCATCGACCCGGCCACCGGCCAGCCGATGACGCAATATGTCGATGCCAGTACCGGCGCTCCGGTGCAGACCACGGTCGATCCAACCACCGGCCAGCTCATGCAGCTCGATCCGGCGACCGGCCAATATGTGCCGGCCACCGCCGCCCAGGCCGCTACCCAGCAGCCCATCCAGACCGGGCAGATGATCGACCCGGCGACCGGGGCCGTGGTGGGCGCGCAGCTCGATCCAGCAACGGGCATGCCTATCAACAATACCGGCGGCATGCTGGTCGACGCCAATGGCGTCCAGATCGATCCGGCCACCGGCATGCCGGTGGGCCAGGTGGTCCAGCCGCAGGCGATCGACCCGGTCACCGGCTATCCGCTGCAGCAGCAGACCAATGGCGTCGGCCAGGCGCCCATCGACCCGGCCACGGGCCTGCCCATGGTGCTGGTGATCGATCCGGCCACCGGCCAGCAGGTCTGGGTGCCCAGCGCCCCGGCCCAGATGCAGCCGCCAGCCACCGTGGGCCAGCCCGTGCCGATCGATAACCCCAACAGCCAGCGCACGCTGATGGACCTGATTTTTGGTGATCAGCAGAACTAGAGCGGGTACCCCCTCCTATTCCTCTCCCCATCGGGGAGAGGTGCCCGAAGGGCGGTGAGGGGGAGGTGTGGCTTGCTCAGGACGTTTTTGGGCGAGACGCGCACCCCCTCATCGACTCGGCTGCGCCGAGCCACCTCTCCCCGATGGGGAGAGGAACAAGGGCTCTAGTCAGCCCCCATGCGCCATCAGCTGCCGGCCATGCGCCTTGAGCCAGGCGCGGCCCTTTTCCATCTCCGGCAGCGTGCGCTTGACCGTCGCCCAGAACGCCGCGGAGTGGTTCATCTCGACCAGATGCGCCACCTCATGGGCCGCCACATAGTCGAGCACGAAGGGCGGCGCCAGGATCAGCCGCCAGTTGTAGTTGATATTGCCCGATGACGAGCACGAGCCCCAGCGGCTCGACTGGCTGCGCATCTTGACCGATTTGACGGTGACGCCCAGCCGGGCCGCATGGATCGCTGTCCGTTCGGCCAGGTCGGCCTGCGCTTCGTCCTTGAGCCAGTCGGTCAACCGCCGCGCCTGATGGGCGGGGTCGCCAGGCACCAGCAGGACCGGCGCCCCGTCATCATCGGCCACTTCGACATGACCACGGATCTTGCCCGTAGCGATGATGCGATGATCGACGCCGCGCAGTGGCACCACGCCGCCATCGCCGAAGCGCGACGCTTCGGGCGCACGATGGATGCGGGCGGCCAGCCAGTTGCGATGCCGCGCCAGGAACGCCTCGGCCTCGGCCCACTTGCCATGCGGGGGCAGGGTCAGCAGCGGGCCGCCACTATGGGGCAGCGACAGCCGATAGCTGCGCGCCCGCGCATTGACCCGCACGGTCACGACAACCGGCGCGCCATCGATGTCGATGACGGTGCTGGCAGGAATTTTCGGCTTGGCGCGGAAGAAGAGGTTCATGAAGGCCCAGGGAATCGCGGGGGTATGATAGCGGGATTTGGCCCGAATGACTCCCCATCCGCTGCGCGGCACCTCCCCCTTGACGGGGGAGGTTGGGAGGGCGTGTTGAGAGCCCCGATATTGGGGCCAAACGCCCCCCACCCCGCCCCTCCCCGCAAGGGGGAGGGTGTCGACTGAGGTCCCTGCGGATCAAAAGCCCCCCAACGAAAAATGGCGCCCCGTTCGGGGCGCCAGTTGGGTCGTGGGAAACGACCGGCTTCAGGAGGAGAGAAGGTCGGGGAGGTCGGCTGGCGAAGGATGCGCCGCGGGGCGCACCTCGCCGGAGGGGTTAGCCGTTATTGCCCCAACCGTTGTTGTTCTGGTCGCCATTGTCGGGCTTGGGCTGGTCATAGCCCTGGCGCGAACCGCGGCGTTCGTTCATGAAGCGATCGAACTCTTCACGATCCTTGGCCTTGTTGAGGTTGGCCATGTATTCGTGGAAGGCTTCGATCTCGGCGTCGAGGCGGGCGCGCTCTTCGTCGAGGCGCTTGAGCTGTTCGGCGCGGTAGTCGTCAAAGGCTGCATTGCCGCTCGAGTTCATGCCGTGGCTCCGGTGGTTGTGCCAGCCGTGATGGCGATGGCGGTTGGGGGCGCACCAGTCGCGGCCCTTGTTCCAGTAGGCCTGAGCCTTCTCGGACGAGCCGCCGAACTTTTCACCCCACAGGATGTAGCCCAGGACGGCCAGGCCAAGCGGCCAGAAGACGATAAAGCCCAAAACCATGAGGGCGATGGTCAGCGGGGACCATTGAGGTTTGATGATTGCTGTGGTCATTTCGGTTTCATTCTCCCAGTCACGATGACCCTTACGTGGCCCGCTCTGGGGTGGGATCAATGCTGTGCCTATGCGTTTTTGACCCTTGAAATGCAGTTTTTGCCTCACCATGGGGCGACCGGTTTATACCTCGGAAAGGCGCAAAAATGACCATGACCCAGGCCGATGGCCTGCCATTGCCCTCCACCTGGCGGCCGCTGCGCCTGCAAACCCTGGTGCTTTTGCGCTGGCTGGCGGTCGGCGGACAGACCATCGGCGTGCTGTTCGTGGCGTTCGGGCTCGGTTTCCCGCTGCCGCTGGTGGAGTGTTTCGCGCTCATCGCCGCCTCGGCCGGGCTCAATCTGGGCCTGGTGCTGCGGCTTGGCGCCTCCCATCGCCCCACTTCGCTGTCGGCGGCCAGCCAGGTCGGCTTCGACCTGCTGCAGCTGGGCGGCCTGTTGGCGCTCACCGGCGGCCTGCAGAACCCGTTTTCGCTGCTGCTGCTGGCGCCGGTCTCGGTTTCGGCGACCACCCTGCCGCAGCGGGCCACCTTCTTCATCGCGCTCCTGGCCGCGATCATCGCCTCGGCCCTCTCGGTCTGGCACTTGCCTTTGCCATGGGCCCCCAACGAACAGATCGTCTTCAACCGCATCTATGTCATCGGCATCTGGGTCTCGATCGTCTGCGGCGTGGTCTTCATCTCGGCCTATACCAATCGCGTCGCCCATGACGCCCGCCAGATCGCCGACGCGCTGGCGGCGACCGAACTGGCGCTGTCGCGCAAGGAGCAGCTCTCGGCGCTCGATGGCCTGGCCGCCGCTGCCGCGCATGAGCTGGGCACGCCGCTTTCGACCATCGCCCTGGCCGCCAAGGAAATGCGCGCCGAAGCCGAGCCCGGCAGCGACCTGGCCGACGACGTGGAACTCATCATCGAGCAGGCGGCGCGCTGTCGCGCCATCCTCGCCAAGCTGCGCAACCTGGGCAGCGATGGCGGCGACCCCTTCGCCGCCGTGCCGCTGACTGATCTTCTGGCCGAAGTCGCCCGCCCGCATGAGGGGCGCGGCAAGGCGATCCTCTTCTACAACGAAAGGGCGGCCGGCCCGCCCCCGGTGTTCCAGCGCAGCGTCGGCCTGCTCTATGGCCTGGGCAACCTCATCGAAAACGCCACCGACTTTGCGCGCAGCAATGTGCGGGTCGAGGCCTCCTGGGACCTCGAAGCGGTGTCCGTCTCGATCACGGACGACGGCCCGGGCTTTGCGCCCGAGCTGATCGCCCGGCTGGGCGAGCCCTACCTCACCAGCCGCCCCCGCGATCCCCACGGGCCCGATGCCAGCAAGCCGGGGGGCCTGGGCCTGGGTGTCTTCATCGCCAAGACCCTGCTCGAGCGCACCGGTGGACGGCTGGCCTTCGAGAATATCGCCGCCAATGGACATGCCAGGGTGCGGATTGTCTGGCCGAGGAGCGCGGTGGAGGCGGGTGGGTAGGCATCGCATTCGCAGTCGACACCCTCCCCCTTGCGGGGGGTCAGGGTGGGGGGTGGTTGGCCCGGATATCGGGACTCCCAGCACCCCCTCCCAACCTCCCCCGTCGAGGGGGAGGTGCCGCTCAGTGGTTGGGGATGCATCAGAGCCACATTTTGACCTTTCCGCACCAAAGCCTTATGTGAAAGCCCATGAGCACGATCGAAGACCTCCTGGCCACCGACCCCAGCCTGCTGCTTGTCGATGACGACGCGGCCTTTCTGCAGCGCCTCGAGCGCGCCATGGCGCGGCGCGGCTTTGATGTCCGCATTGCCGGCTCGGTCGCCGAAGGGCTGGCCGCGGTGGCGGAAAAGCCACCCGCCTATGCCGTGGTCGACCTGCGCCTCGAAGACGGCAACGGGCTCGAAGTGGTCTCGGCACTGCACACCAAGCGACCCGATGCGCGGGCCGTGGTGCTGACCGGCTACGGCAATATCGCCACCGCCGTCACCGCCGTGAAGCTGGGCGCCATCGATTATCTGAGCAAGCCCGCCGATGCCGACGACGTCATCAATGCGCTGCTGGCTACCGGCGAGGACAAGCCCGAGCCGCCGGAAAACCCGATGTCGGCCGACCGGGTGCGTTGGGAACATATCCAGCGCGTCTATGAACTGTGCGACCGTAACGTCTCGGAAACGGCGCGCCGCCTCAACATGCACCGCCGCACCTTGCAGCGTATTCTGGCCAAACGCGCGCCGCGCTAGTCTCTGCCCCTCTCCCGCAAGGGGAGAAGGCGATCGGCAGCACGACCGGCCGTCCCCCGAGGGGGTGGCCCCGGGGGGCGGGTAGTTCCGGACCCGCAGCGAGGGGAGGGCCCGCGGGGGAAGCCCGAGGGTGACGACCGGAGGTTGTTGCGCCTTCTCGGTAATGACACACTTGCAGACCAACACTGCAAAAAACAGGAGCCGCAGCCATGACCGTCACCCTTCACTTCCACGGCGCGGCGGGCACGGTGACCGGCTCCTGCTATCGGGTCGAGCATGCCGGGGGCCGGTTCCTCGTCGATTGCGGCCTGTTCCAGGGCAACAAGTCGGTGCGCGACCTCAATCTCAAGCCGACGCCCTTCGACCCCAAGGCGATCGATTTCCTGCTGCTGACCCACGCCCATATCGACCATGCCGGCCTCCTGCCCAAGCTCTATCGCGAGGGCTGGCGCGGCCCGATGTGGATGACCGAGCCCACGGCGGGCCTGCTCGAATATCTCTTGCCCGACAGCGCCGGCATCCAGGAAAGCGAAGCCGAACGCGAGACCAAGAAGCACAACCGGCGCGGCGACGAACCCGCCAAGCCGCTCTACACCATGGAAGACGCCACCGAGGCGCTGGCCCATCGCAAGACCTGCCAGTATGGCGAATGGATCGAGCCCGGTCCGGGCGTCCGCGCCCGCTACTGGAATGCCGGGCATATCATCGGCTCGGCCTCCATCGAGGTCGAGGTCAGAGATGGCGACAAGACCATCCGCCTGATGTTCTCGGGCGATATCGGGCCGGACGAGAAGGTGTTCTACAACGAGCCCGAGGGTCCGGCGGGCTTTGACTACATCCTCTGCGAAAGCACCTATGGCGGGCGCGAGCGCGAGGACTATACGCTGAGCCAGCGTCGTGCCGCCCTCAAGCAAGAGATCAACACCGCCATGGCGCGGGGTGGCAACCTGGTCATCCCGGCCTTTGCCGTCGAGCGCAGCCAGGAGCTGCTGCACGATATCGGCTATCTGATCAAATCGGGCGAGATCGATCCCAAGCTGGTCTTCCTCGACAGTCCGCTGGCCTCCAAGGTCACCGGCGTCTATCGCAAATATGCCAAGATGTTCGACGACGTCGAACTGGGCGCCGACGAGCTGTTCAACGATCCCCGTTTCCGCATTGTCGAGGGCGTCGAAGAGTCCAAGGCCATCAACACCATCCGCGGCGGCGCCATCATCATGAGCGCCTCGGGCATGGCCGATGCCGGTCGTATCAAGCACCACCTGCGCAACAACCTGATCCGCTCGAACGCCACCGTGCTCTTCGTCGGCTACCAGGCGCCGGGCACTTTGGGCCATGTGATCCTCAGCGGCGCCAAGGAAGCGCGCATCCACTCCACCCTGGTGCCCATCCGCGCCACCATCCGCTCGATGGGCAATTATTCGGCCCATGCCGATCACTCCGAGCTGATGGCCTGGATCAAGGCGCGTCTGCCGGCGCATGGCGCGATCTTCCTGACCCATGGCGAAGACGAGGAGCGCGCTGCCCTGCGGTCGGCCTCGCTGTGGTGCGTGGACGGGCCGAGGCGGTGGGT
>CBFGMY010000029.1:0-27359 GCA_965650055.1 uncultured Devosia sp. | reverse complement strand
CTGGCGCGCGACCTGGGGGCGCCGCTCTGGTTCGGCGGACCGCATCGGCTGTCGCGCCCGCTGCGCCGATTCGAGCGTAACCCGATCCGCAGGTCGTGCGATTGGGATCTGATGCCGGACCGCACCCTGACCGACGGCGACGCCATTATGGCCGGCGATCTGCCGCTGGTTGTCCATGCCACGCCCGGCCACTGCGCCAACCATCTCGCCTTCAGCAGCGGCGATATCCTGCTCAGTGGCGATCATGTCATGGGCTGGAACTCGACCCTGGTTTCTGTCCCCGATGGCTCGATGGCCGACTATCTGGCCTCGCTGGACAAGGTGATGGCCCTGCCATGCCGCCACTATCTGCCGGCCCATGGCGGTCCCATCGCCGACGGCCCGGCTTACGCGACGGCGCTTAAGGCGCATCGTCAGATGCGCAACGCGCAGGTCATAGCCGCGGTTCGGGCCGGCGCCAGCACCGTGGCTGCCGTGGTGGCCTCTATCTACCCGGCCCAACCCCTGCCCGTACGCATGGCAGCCCGGATGACCATCACGGCCCATGTGGAGTATCTTGTGGCGCTGGGCCAACTCAGCGTGTCGCGCGGACTGTTCGGCACGCGTCTGTCGCCATAAGGCCGCTCACTGTCCACCGCGTTCCCTCGGACTTGATCCGAGGGCCTTTCGTCGTTTGCGCCGTGTTGAGAGTGGCCCTCGGGTCAAGCCCGAGGGAACGCGGGGGTTTTGGGTGATCGGGGGTCCTCAGCCTTAGTCCGTCTCCGCTTCCGTCTCCGTGGCCACCGGCGCCGCCTCAGGCTCGGCCTCGACGGGCTGGTTGGCATTGGGGTTGTCGCGCAGCAGGGTCGTTACCGCCTCGTCGAGCGCAGCCAGGAAGTCCTCGATGCGCAAGCCGTTCGAGCCGAAATCGTGCAGCGCATTGAGCGAGGCCGAGCGCATGTCGACGACCGAACTGGTGAGACTGCCCGTCACCCGGATCACCACCTCCTCGCGCCAGCCGGGCAGCGTCACGATCTGCGCGTTGAGCTGACCGAGGTCGGATTCTGGCTCCGGCTCCCGCAACAGCCTGATATCCCAGCCCCGCTCGGCCACCATCGCCCGGATCAAGCCGAAAGTTGGCACCAGGCCAAGCGGATAGCTCCGCGTTTCGACATTGGGAAAGGTCGCGGCCATCTCGGCGGCATCAAGCATTTTGGGGGGCGGCATGGCCTGGGTACCAGGCTCGAACACCAGCGGCATGGGTCCACGATCGGTGGTCGCAATGTCGGTTACCGCGGGATAGCGCAGCATCAGCCCGCCATACCAGGCGTAGGGCGCCAGGCTCACGGTCCCCAGCAAGAGGCCGGCCAGCGCCCTGCCCCAGCCCTGGTCGCCCGTTTGCCACAGCCGCGCCAGCGCGATCAGCGCCGTCAGCACGGCCAGCAGGGCCACCGCGCCGGCCGCCAGCGCCGCCACCAGGAACAGGTCACTGGTGATCAGCCGCAACCAATGCAGCAGCACCGAAATAATGACGAGCGGCACCGCGACGCTGCCAAGCCGGCGCGCCCAGGTGGCCCATCGCGATGTCCGGATCAGAATGCGCACCGCACCGCCGTCAATTCACCGTGCGCACGATATAAGCAAGATATTGAGTTAATTTGAAGATTTCCGGGCCCGCTCATTTGTTCTTGGTCTTGGCGGGCGCCGTCTCGTCCGGTTCGCCGCACATCGATCGGATCGCGGTCCACTCCGCTGCCGTGAATGGCGGCTCAAGTCCGGTCGGCCGCTGCTGGCTGAGGATTTCGAGCGCCGCCTTGCGGTCATCGGTCAGCGGATGGGTACTGAGCAGTGCCAGGGCCCGGGCGAATTCGTCATCGGCGCCGACGCGATTGATCAGGTCGGCCAACCCGGCGGGGTTGAAATCCATGCGCTCGGCGGTGTGGGCCGCGAAGGCGTCGGCCTGCCGTTCGGCATCGCGGGAGAACCGCGCATCGATGATCGTTGCCCCCAGGCCTGCCGCCACCGAAATGCCGGTCATGTCGCCCAGAATGAAGCCGATCAACGCGCCGGTGCCGGCGGTCGAAATCAGCTGCTCCATGCCGTGCCGATGCGCCACGTGGCCGACTTCATGCGCCAGCACGCCGGCGAACTCATCCTGCGTCTCGGCCTGTTCCAGCAGCGCCGAAAAGAAGAAGACCTGCCCGCCCGGCAGCGCGAAGGCATTGGGAATGTCGGATTTGACGACCTTGATATCGAGCTCGAAGGGCGAGCCGGTCCCCTCCAGGGCCGCAGCGCCAAAGCGTGCAATGGCCCGGTTCGCCAGGCTATCGGGATCGGCATCGCAAACCTTGAACCCGCCGCTGTCGTTGAGGCTGGCTTCCATCTGCCCGGCAACCGTCTCGCCCAGGCTGCGCTCCCAGGCCGGAGGCACAAGGCCGACGATGCGGCTCGCCAGCAACGGCACGCCATAGAGATAGGCGCCGATGACCGCCGCCAGCGCCACGGTCGCGGTTACTGCCAGCCGGATTTCGCGGCCCGTCTGCTGCCGGCGCTTGGCATGCAGCACCGGCAGGGTCGCCAGCACGCGGGCGACCTCCTCACGACCCCGCACCACCACGCGGGCGCCTGTCGGCTGACCGCTGGCGCCCAGCCGAAGCTCATCCTTGCGGCCATGCACGGCGTAAAGGTCATCGGCAGGCCAACGACCCAGCTCGGTCCGGTCCTCGGCGCGGATCACCAGCGTGCCCGTCGAGCCGGCACGCTCGTAGTCGAGACCGACCGCATGCACCTGGGCCACCAGACCATCGTGGAAGCGCCCCGCGATCCCCATCAATAGGCTCCGACATTGAGCGCATCGGCCAGGCCCTCGCCAGCCAGCGCCGTATCTTCGTCGCGCGCCTTGACGCTGCGCAGGCTGTCGATGCCGGTCACGGTGGCGCCCCTGGCCACCATCTTCCAGAAGCCCAGCCCGAGGAACAGCTCGACCATCAGGCTGAAGGCGCCAAGCAGCAGCAGGTAGCCAAAGATGATGGCCAGCAGCACGGTCATGCTGCCCTGCAGCGACTGCATGAAGAGTTGCGGGTCGAACTCGCCATCGGCAAAGGCGCCGCCGGCCACCGTGCCCAGCACAATGATCCCGCCGATCGCCAGCACGATATAGCTCCCGGCCAATGCCAGGCCGAATACCAGATACTGCCCCAGCAGGCTGCGGGCGCGCACGGTCACCGTCAGCGCCGCCTCGCCCAGCCGCACGGCGGAGAACATGCGGCTCAGCTCGCGCGCACGATAGTAGAGATACATCACCCCGATCAGCGCTGCCGCGATGGCCATCACGCCGACGCCCCCGACAGTAGGCGTACCGCCGCTATCGGGTAGCCCGCCCATGGCCGCGCCCATGCCTAGTCCGACCGCGCCGATCACGGCGATGGCGAGATACGAGAGGTAAAACGGCCCGACGAGCTGCTTCCAGCTGCCGACAAAGCCGAACTGGCGGTCGCCATACCAGCTGTGACGGTAGCGATAGGCCCAAAGATTGGCCGCCATGAAGGGATAGGCGAGGCCCGCCGTCACCATGACCAGCAGCGACCAGAAGAAGCGCCGAACCGCATAGCCCCAGGCGCTGCCGCCCTGATCGCAGCGAATGCCGCGCCACAGCGTGCGCGACAGGCGGAAATCGCGTGCCCGGTAGATGGCGTAGCCCATCAGGAACCACAGCAGCACGGCAACGAAGCCATGGCCGATGACCGCCGCTTCGGACGATTGCGTCGAGAGATAGAAAAACAGCCCATAGAGCGGCACGAACACAGCCAGCGCCATCAGGAAGCCGAGCAGCAGCTGGAAGGCGCTGCCGGTATATTCGAGCGGGTCGCCGTCGATTTCGGTATTGGCCCAGTAGAAGCGCCGCTTCCAGGTGGTCAGCCAGAAGCGATAGAGGCCGATCGTGGGAATGAGCAGCGCATAGCCGCGCAGCAGCGTGCCACCCAGCTCACCCCGCGTCCCGGTAAATATCACCGGCACCGGCTGCTCCTGCACCGAACTCATCGCCAAGTCCCCAAGCCCTGCGAGGGTTTTATGCGAGGTGGCGGGGATTGGAAAGGTGGGTCCGTTCCTCTCCCCGATGGGGAGAGGGAAACGACTACACGCCCTACGGATAAAGCCTGTTGCTCACCCAGCCACTCCCGCCCCGCTCGAACCGCACCCGGTCATGCAGGCGGAATTCGCCGTCTTTCCAGAATTCGATGCTGGATGGCACGAGGCGAAAGCCCGACCAGTGCGGCGGACGCGGTACCGGGCCGTCGTCGATCGTGGTCGCCAGCTGGCTGACCCGGTCGAGCAGGGTCATCTTGCTGTCGAGCACCCGCGACTGATCGGAAGCCGAGGAGGCAATCTGGCTGCCCTTGGGCCGGCTGCCGAAATAGGCGTCCGCCTCTTCGGGCGTCACCACCTCGACCGGCCCGCGCATGCGCACCTGCCGCCGCAGCGACTTCCAGTGCATCACCATGGCCGCCTTGGGATGGGCATGCAGCTGCCGGCCCTTGTCGCTCTCGAAATTGGTGAAGAAGCAGAACCCGCGCTCGTCTCGCGCGTTGAGCAGGACCATGCGCACATCAGGCAACCCATCGTCATCCACCGTCGCCAAGGCCATGGCATGGGGATCGTTGGGCTCGGAATCTCGCGCCAGCGCGAACCACTCCTCGAATACGGCGAGGGGGTCGAGGCCGGTGCGATCATCGTCCGCGAATAGGCGTTCGGTCAGGGTCTGCAGCATTTGGGTATCATCCCTTCGTCGCGGGAAACTGGACAAGGCGGGGAGCCGTCGCCATATAGGACTCCAACTGTGGGCGAAGCAACGCCCGACTCATTGAATGGACCAAATGCGCGATCCCTATACCGTGCTTGGGGTGCCAAGATCGGCGAGCGAGAAGGACATCAAGTCCGCCTATCGCAAGCTGGCCAAGAAGTATCACCCCGACCAGAACCCGGATGATCCATCGGCGCACGGCAAGTTTGCCGAGGCGACGAATGCCTATGATCTGCTCAACGATACCGGCAAGCGCGGCCAGTTCGACCGTGGCGAGATCGACGCCGACGGCAACCCCAAATTTGCCGGCTTCAATCCCGGTGGAACGCGCGGCGCGCGCCCCGGTGCGGCCGGCGGCTTTTCGGCCGAGGATATCCTCAAGGAATTCATGAGCGGCTTCGGTGGCCAGGGCCGCCCCGGCGCTGGGCCCGGCCGTGGCCCCGCCGGCGGCCCGCAATGGGACCCGTTTGCCGGCACGGCCACGGGCGGCGGCCGCAGCATGAAGGGTGAGGATATCGTCGTGAATGCGACGATATCGCTGGAAGATGCCCACAAGGCCAAGCCGGTCGATGTCCGCATGCCCACGGGCAAGGTGCTTTCGGTCAAGCTTCCCGAAAAGGTCGAGGAAGGCCAGCAGATCCGCCTCAAGGGCCAGGGCTCGCCCGGCATGGGCGAGCCAGGCGATGCGCTCGTCACCGTGCGCTTCGAAAAATCCAAACAGTTCCGCCGCGATGGCGCCGACCTGCGGACCGACGTCTCGCTTGCCCTTTACGAAGCCGTGCTCGGCGCCAAGATCCGCGTACCCACGCTCGACGGTTCGGTTGAACTCAACCTGCCGCCCGGCGTCGATACCGGCAAGGCCCTCCGCCTCAAGGGCAAGGGCCTTTATGGCGATGGCGACTTGTACGTGAACCTGCGCGTCGTCCTGCCCCCCGGCGGCGACCCGGACCTCGAGGCCCTGGCCAGGTTCATGCGGGATCAGAAGCCATACAAGGTGCGTGACTAGGAAGAGTACCCCCTCCTAGCCTCCCCCTGAAAAGGGGGAGGAACAGATCCCTTGTGAGGCACGATCTGCGACAACCACAGCGCGGATTCCTCCCCCTATCAGGGGGAGGTTAGGTGGGGGTATCCGACAAAGACTCGTCGTCGCCGCTTATCCCCTTGGCGCGGCGGCCCTTTGCAGCCGATCGTTGATCGCCTCGCCCAGTCCCGTCTCCGGGATCGGCGCCACCGCAATCACCCCTGCCCCGGCAGCATCGAGCTCATGCAGCATCGAAAACAGGTTCCGCGCCGCCTCATGCAGGTCGCCTGCCGCTGAGAGGTTGCGCATCACCCCGCCGAAATCCGGCACGTCGCCAAATGCCAGAAATGCCTCGCCCGCCCGCGGCGCCGTGTTCAGCCGCATCAGCGCATTGGGTGCATAGTGGCTGGCCAGCATGCCCGGCGCCGCCACCGCCGCATCCTTCTCGGCAATCTCGATCGCTACCCCAAGCCGCCGCTCGATCTCCTCGCGCGCCACGGCACCGGCCCGGAGCTGCACGAGCCGCTCGCCCTCGACCCGGATAATCGTCGATTCCACCCCGGCTCGGCATGGCCCACCGTCGAGCACCGGCACCGTGCCGCCAAAGCCCCGCCGCACCTGCTCGGCCGTGGTTGGCGACAGCCGCCCCGACGGATTGGCCGACGGCGCGGCCAGCGGCCGGCCAACCGCTGCAATCAGTTCCAGCGCCAGCGCGTGGTCGGGTATGCGGATGGCGACGCTATCGAGCCCCGCGGTGGCCACATCGGCCAGGCCATTGCCCGCCCGCGCCGGCAGCACCAGCGTCAGCGACCCCGGCCACAGCGCCGCGACCCGACGCGCCAATGGGGAGAACTCCGCCAGCGTTTCGGCCATGGCAAGGTCGGCACAGTGGATGATCAGCGGATTAAAGCGCGGCCGCCCCTTGGTCTCGTAGATCGAGAGCACGGCATCGGCATCGGTCGCATCGGCGCCCAGGCCATAGACCGTCTCGGTGGGAAAGGCGCAGAGCTTGCCCGCGCGCAGCAGCGCCGCGGCATCTGCCACCGATTTCGGTTCATACGACATTGAGGGACCGTTCTTAGTGATGGCCGTTGTTTGACAACGCGGCCTGCGCGCGTCAAGACGAAGCGACGAATCAACTGGAGCCGTGACCGCCCGTGACCACGCTGCTCGTCAGCCAGCCCAACTTTGCCGATCACGTCACGCCCCAGGGTCACCCCGAGCGCGCCGATCGCATCCGCGCCGTCGAGGATGCCCTCAGCCGCCCGCGCTTCGACAAGCTGGTTCGCCGCAACGCGCCGTCGGGCGATCTGACCTTGGCGGAGTTGGTCCACGATTCCAGGTATCTGGCGCATCTGCGTCAGGGCCGCCCGGCCGAAGGCATCGGCCAGCTCGATGCCGATACCTTCATTTCCGCCGATTCACTGGCTGCCGCCGCCACCGGTCTGGGCGGCGCGCTGGCTGCCCTCGACGCCGTGCTGCTGGGCGAGGTCGACAACGCCTTCTGCGCCATCCGGCCGCCCGGGCATCACGCCGAAATCGCCACGCCGATGGGCTTTTGCCTCATCAACACCGTGGCCATCGTCGCCCGCGAAGCCCAGCGCAAGTATGGCGCCGAGCGCATCGCCATCGTCGATTTCGATGTGCATCACGGCAATGGCACGCAGGATATCTTCAAGGCCGATCCGACTGTGTTCTACGCCTCGAGCCACCAGATGCCGCTCTATCCGGGCACCGGCAAGGCCAGCGAAACCGGCGTCGGCAATATCAGCAACGCGCCGCTCGATCCCAATACCGACGGCGAGAGCATGCGCGACGCCTATGCCAACCGCATCATCCCGGCCCTGCTCGATTTCTCACCCGACCTGCTGCTGATTTCGGCCGGCTTCGACGCGCATGAGCGAGACCCGCTGGCGCAGCTCAACTGGCAGTCGGGGGACTTTGGCTGGGTCACGGGAAAGTTGATGGATGCCGCCGAGCGCAGCTGCGGCAATCGCATTGTGTCGCTGCTCGAAGGTGGCTATGACCTCAAGGGCCTGGCCGGCGGTGTTTCGCACCATGTGGCCATGCTGATGGACGGCGCCACCGGGCGCCTCGAAGACTAGCAACGGACCTGAGCCATGCCCGAAACCAGCAATGACGACGTCAAGACATTGAGCTTCGAGGCGGCGCTCGCCCAGCTCGAGGAAATCGTCGGCAAGCTCGAATCGGGTCGCGCCCCGCTGGCCGAATCCATCGCCATCTATGAGCGCGGCGAAGCCCTCAAGGCCCATTGCGAAACGCTGCTGCGCACCGCCGAGGCCCGCATCGAGAAGATCACCCTCTCCCGCGACGGCCGCCCCACCGGCACCGAGCCGCTGGACGCCTGACCGGCACACGACCTCGTCCTTCGACAGGCTCAGGATGAGGTCTACTAACGGACCGAGCCTCAAGGAGACCTCATGGTGAGCTTGTCGAACCACGAGGTCGTGGCACGAAGGCCGGCATGACCACTCCAAAATCCCTCCGCAATTTCCGCATCGTGCTCTGGGCACTGGTCGCCGTGGTTGCTATCGGCGCCACCGGGCTATTCCTGTTCCGTCCGCCGGCACGGCCGCTTGGCGTTACCGGCCAGGCCTTCGAGCTGGCCTCGACTCAGGGAGGCACCTTCACGCAGGACAGCCTCAAGGGCACGCCGAGCCTGATCTTCTTTGGCTACACCTTCTGTCCCGACGTGTGCCCGACCACCCTGGCCGAAACCACGGCGTGGCGGACCGCGCTCGGCCTCACGCCCGAGCAGCTCCGGATCATCTTCGTCACCGTCGATCCGGCGCGCGATACGCTCGATACCGTCAAGGGCTATGTCGAAGGGTTCGATCCCTCCATCATTGGCCTGGTCGGTGACGAGGCCCAGACTGCGGCGGTCAAGGCCGCTTTCGGCGTGGTCGGCGAGCGTGCCGAAGGCTTTGCCGCGGACGATCCCTATTACCTCGTCGACCATACGGCGCTGACCTTCCTGATCGACGCCGATGGCCAGTTCGACGGCACCGTGGCTTATGAAGAAGCGCAGGACACCGCCATCGCCAAGGTCAAGCGCCTGGTCGAAGGATGAGCGAGCGCATCCGCCTCGACCTGGCGCTGGAGCAACGTGGCCTGGTGCCATCGAGGGCCCGGGCGCGCGACGCCATCCTGCGCGGCACCGTCACCATCAATGGCGTCACCGCTGACAAGCCCAACCGCATGGTCGGGCATGATGACAAGCTCGCGCTTGAGGATCCGGCGGCCAACTATGTCTCGCGCGCGGCGCTCAAGCTGGTGGCCGGCCTCGAGGCAGGCACTATCGACCCCAATGGCAAGACCTGCATCGATGTTGGTGCCTCCACCGGCGGCTTCACCCAGGTGCTGATGGAACGCGGCGCCCGCCGCATCTATGCCGTCGATGTCGGGCATGACCAGTTGCACGAGCGCCTGAGGGGTAGCGACCGCGTGGTCAGCATGGAAGGCGTCAACGCCCGCGACGTTGATGCGGAGATGATCCCCGAACCCATCGACCTCCTGGTCTCCGACGTCAGTTTCGTCTCGGTCACCAAAGTGCTGGCAGCGCCCCTTGCCCTGTGCACGCCCACGGCCGATGCCGTAATCCTGTTCAAGCCGCAATTCGAAGTCGGCCGGCGGAATGTCGGCAAGGGCGGGATTGTGACCGATGATACGGCAATCGAAACCGCCCGCGCCGAGGTCATCGCCTTCATGGAAACGCAGGGGTTCCAGCACCGAAATTCGGTGACGTCCCCCATCGCCGGTGGCGACGGGAATGTGGAGACGGTGTTGGTGTTCGGGCGCTGACAGCGATTGGCCGACCAGCGCCCGCGATTTGCGTTCCGCACGCTGACCGGTTAGCACGACGCGGACCACGCTCGAACGCGACGCGTGGCACAACCCGGACCTGGTATGACCGACGGCACTGACGACTATGTTTACGACGACGCAACCGGCGAGTGGCGCCCTGCCTCGGAAGTGGCGGCTGCGACGCCCGAAACGGCGATCGTTGTCGTGGACTCCGCCGGCACTGCTCTGGCCGATGGCGATCAGGTGGTGCTGATCAAGGATCTCAAGGTCAAGGGCGCCGGACAGACCCTGAAACAGGGCACCGTCATCAAGTCCATTCGCCTGACGGACAATCCCGAAGAGATCGATTGCCGGCACGACGCGATCAAGGGCTTGGTGCTGCGCACGGAATTCGTCCGCAAGCGCTAGCTCCATCTCTCCCTTTGGGCGAGGTAGATAAGCTAGTTTCGCTCGAAGCCCACCGCACCTTCGCGACCGGTCTGGCCGCGGTGCCTGAGCGCGTGATCCGCCAGCACCAGCGCCATCATCGCCTCGCCGACTGGCACGGCGCGGATGCCAACACAGGGGTCGTGGCGACCCTTGGTGATGATGTCGGTGTCTTCGTTCTTGGTCGTCACCGTCTGGCGGGGCGTGATGATCGAAGAGGTCGGCTTGACGGCGAAGCGGCAGACGATCGGGTCGCCGTTGGAAATGCCGCCAAGGATGCCGCCGGCATGGTTGTCGAGGAAATACGGCCGGTCGGGCCCTGCCCGCATCTGGTCGGCATTCTCGACGCCCGTGAGAGACGCAGCGTCGAAACCGGCGCCGATTTCGACGCCCTTGACCGCATTGATGCTCATCATGGCCGAGGCCAGGTCGGCGCTCAGCTTGCCATAGATCGGGGCGCCCCAGCCGGCCGGCACGCCTTCAGCGACGACTTCGATCACGGCACCCACGGAATTGCCATCCTTGCGGATGCCATCGAGGTAGTCGGCCCAAAGCTCGGCCGCCTTGGCGTCGGCGCAGAAGAACGGGTTCTCGCCCACCTGCTCCCAATCGAAATTGCCGTAGTCGATCTTGTGCGGCCCCACCTGCACCAGGCTGGCGCGAATGGTGATGCCCGCCAGAACCTGGCGAGCCACGGCGCCTGCCGCCACGCGCGCTGCGGTTTCGCGCGCCGAGGTGCGGCCACCGCCGCGATAGTCGCGGATGCCGTATTTCTGGTCATAGGTATAGTCGGCATGGCCCGGACGATACTTGTCGCGGATCTCCGCATAGTCCTTGGAGCGCTGGTCGGTATTCTCGATGACGAGCGAAATCGGCGTGCCCGTGGTCCGCGGACCGTCAGTGCGTTCGTCCTCGAACACGCCGGACAAAATCTTGACCTCGTCGGCCTCGCGGCGCTGCGTCGTGTATTTCGATTGCCCCGGCTTGCGGCGATCGAGATCGCGCTGGATCATTTCGGGCGTCAGGGTCAGGCCCGGCGGGCAGCCATCCACCACCACGCCCAGGGCCGGCCCATGGCTTTCGCCCCAGGTGGTGAAGCGAAAGAGATGTCCAAACGTATTGAAAGACATGGCGCGGCCCCGTGGTTGCGGGCTTTCATAGAGCGTTTTCAGGAGAAGTGGGAAGCACTTTTCCGGTTCGAAAACGCGTCATGGAGTCGGCAGGGCGGCAGAGGTCAATCGGCGCTAGGCCCGCAGCAGTTCCATCTTGCCGGGCAGGAAGTGCATGATCGCATCCTGCGGCGGCGCCCAGTTGATGACTTCGACGATCGGCGCATGCTCGATCAACACCCGCAGAGTGCGGGCAATGCCACCATGCGCCACCACCACTGATGGTCCCTTGAGCACCGTGGCGAATTCATTGAGCCGCGCCTCGACGTCCCGGTAGTTTTCGCCGTTTTCCGGCCGGAAATCCCAATAGGCCTCGTCGCGGTCGCCCGGCGCCAGAGCCATGTTGGCCGGAAGCTCCTCGTGCAGGCTGCCCTCGAGCACGCCGAAGCTGATCTCCATCAGCCGCAGGTCGAACTTCACCTCGGGCAGGTGCTGCTGGAAGCCGGCACGCACCCGGTCCATGGTTTCGCGGGTCCGCCCCAGCGGGCTGGCATGCCATTCGAAGGCCAGCGGATCGAGCCCGCGCGCTGCGAACAAGGCGGCCAGCGTCTTGCCGTTCTGGCTGGCCTGGCCACGGCCCTTGTCGTTGAGCGGAATGTCCTTGCGCCCCTGATAGCGGCGCTCGGCATTCCAGGGCGTTTCACCATGCCGGATGAAGTAGATTTCCGGCCAGACCAAGGCTGTCATGTCATTCCCGCACCGCTGAGCCGGCGCGTCCTACTAGGCTAGAGTTGCAGACAGGGATGAGCATCGGTTCGCCCCTGATCTCACCATAATGGATTCCTCCTGCCGCGCCACAACCGGGATCGCTCGGCAGCCACGCGGCCATGGTGCTTGCCAGCCTGTGCCGCGCTGGCCATTGTCGCTCTGTCCCGGCTGTGGCACATGCCGGACACTCGCCGCCCCAACTCCGGTTCCCCATGCCCCTGTCCGCCACCGATATCGTCGCCCAGCTCACCGCGCTCCTTGGCGCCAATGCGGTCATCGGCGAGAGCGAGCGGATGGGTGGCTACCTCAACGAGCCGCGCAAGCGCTTCCACCAGCCCGCGGCCGCCATCGCGCTGCCGACATCGGTCGAACAGGTGCAGGCCATTGTGCGCTGGGCCGGCGAGCATGGCGTCGGCATCATCCCGCAGGGCGGCAATACGGGCCTTGTCGGCGCACAAGTGCCGCTGCGGGGCGACGAGGTCATCGTGAGCCTGGCAAGACTCGACCGCATCCGCAGCGTCGACGTCGCCGCCGGCACCATGACGGCGGAAGCCGGCGTGATCCTCGAAAACGCCCACAAGGCGGCCGAGGCCGAAGGCAGCATCTTCCCGCTCTGGCTGGGCTCGCAGGGCTCGGCTCGCATTGGTGGCCTGCTGTCGTCCAATGCCGGCGGCGTCAACGTGCTGGCCTATGGAAATGCCCGCGAACTCACCATGGGCGTCGAGGCCGTCATGGCCGATGGCCGGCTCTATCGCGGGCTCAATTCCCTCAAGAAAGACAATACCGGCTACGACCTCAAGGACCTGCTGGTCGGGGCCGAGGGCACGCTGGGCATCATCACGGCGGCGACGCTCAAGATCTTCCCCAAGCCGGAGGATTACGAAACCGCGCTGGTCAGCATTGCCGGTCCCGAGGCGGCGCTCACCCTGTTCCAGTTGCTGCGCGAGCGCATCGGCAGTCGGCTCAATGCCTTCGAGATCGTGCCGCGCATCGGCCTCGACATGCAGTTGCGCCAGGGCATGCTGGACCGCGATCCCAGCGCCGGTCCCTCCCCGTGGTATGCGCTGATCGAAGTGTCGCGCATGGCCGGTGGCGCCCCGGGCACCCTCATGGCCGCCATCGAGGCCGCCTTTGCCGACAGGCTCATCGACAATGCGGTCTTCGCCGAGTCGCTGGCCGATCGCACCCGCATGTGGGCCTTCCGCGAGCAGATGAGCGAGGTGCAGTCCAAGGAAGGCGCTTCGATCAAGCACGATGTCTCGGTGCCGATTGCCGCCGTGCCGCAGCTCATCGCCGAGGGTGTCGCCGCGGCCGAGCGCCTCGTTCCCGGCATTCGCCCGGTTCCATTCGGCCATATGGGCGACGGCAATATCCACTTCAATTTCAGCCAGCCGGTCGGCGCCGAACCCAAGGCCTTCATGGCGGCGTCGGACGAAAAGCTGCACGAGGCGATCTACGAGATCGTGCTCCGGCTGGGCGGCTCGGTGTCGGCCGAGCATGGCATCGGCCAGCTCAAGCGCGAACTGCTGAGGCAGGTCAAGGATCCGGTGGCGCTCGACATGATGCGCGCGATCAAGACGGCGCTGGACCCGAAGGGCATCCTCAATCCGGGCAAGATGCTGGGCTGAGCAGCCCGGTTACCTGCAGGTCACCGCGTTACCTCCGAGTGCCGCCTTGCGCCCGCCGGGCGATGGTCCCATCTAAGCCGCATGCTCCTCGACATCAGCTTTCTTGACGACGCCACCCGCCCGCCGCTCCAGACGCTGGAAGGCCTGACCGACGATCAGCGCGAGGCAGGCCAGCACCTGCGCATGGTGCATGACCATCTGCGCGACAACATGAAGACGCTCGGCAAGCTCATCGAGCGCGCCAATGCCGGCGCCGTCAGCCGCGCCGAGATCGCCGCCGAAACCGATGATCTGGCTGTTGTCGCCAACTATCGCCGCTTCGGCAATCTCTGCGGGCAGCATTGCCAGATCGTCAATACGCACCATTCCATCGAGGATGCGCATATCTTCCCGGTGCTGGCCATGCAGAGCCCCGGCTTCAAGGCTATCGCCGATCGCCTCGCCGCCGAGCATGTCGTGGTCCACGAGCTGCTCGAGCGCCTCGTGGACGCGCTCAACACGCTCGCCGCCGAGCCGACGCCGGCGCGGTTCGAGGATACCAGGACCGTCTATCACGCGCTCGAACGCGTGCTGCTCAGCCACCTCGGCTGGGAAGAAGACGCGATGGGCGACGCGTTGGGGTATTTCGGGATGTTTTAGGCCTGCCGGGCCATCAGCCGGCGCCCCCTCCCCCTTGCGGGGAGGGAAGCGAGATAGGACTTAGCGTCAGCTAAGTCCGTTGAATCGAGCAGGGTGGGGGACTGAAGCCCCGATAGCGGGGCTGACCACCCCCACCCTTGATCCCTCCCCGCAAGGGGGAGGGCGTCGACTGAGAGTTTCCTGAACTCAAAACAGACTCATCTGCCCGCCGCCCGCGGCCTTCTTCAGCTTAGGCTCCGGCCGGACGATCTCCGCCCGCTCGATCAGCCCCGGATCGTCGTCGCGCGCCGAATTGACCCGCGTCGAGACCGGGTGGAACTTCAACGCCCCGTCAGCCAGCGGCAGCGCAAGCTGCCCGGCTTCGTGTGCCCGGACCTCGCGCACGTTGAGCCAATCGTCGATCGCCGCGCCTTCGAGAATGGCCGGCATGCGGTCATGGACCTCCGACAGCTGTGCATTGGCGGCCACGGTAATAGTGGCGACGCTGTCGATCTCTTCGCCATTCGGGCCCATCCAGCTGGCATAGAGTCCGGCCAGCGCCATGGGCCGACCGTCTTCCATGGTGATGTAATAGGGCTGCTTGGTCTTATCAGGATTGGTGTGCCACTCATAGTAGCCGCTGGCCGGAATGATGCAGCGGCCATGCTTGAGCGCATCCCGAAAGGCCGGCTTCTCGGCCATGGTCTCGACCCGCGCATTGACCAGCAGCGGGAATTCACGCGGATCCTTGACCCAGCCCGGCACCAGGCCCCAACGGGCAAAATGCGCTTCGCGCTTCCCATGGGCTTCCCAGATGGCGGCCACCGGCTGCGTCGGCGCAATATTGTAGCGCGGCACGAGATCGACGCTGTTGAGCAGCTTGAACAGCTCCACCATCATCTCCGGCGGGAGTGTGGATGCGTAGCGTCCGCACATGGTCGGCCTTCCTGATAAAATCCCCACAACGTCATTCCCGCGAAAGCGGGAATCCATTCTTTGGGCGGCATCCTGCGAAAATTGGATTCCCGCCTTCGCGGGAATGACCCGGTGATAGAGTCAGCGCGGCGGCTGCATTATCGATTCGACGGAAAAGTAGCCGCACGCTTCGCGAATCGCAAATGAGCCACCCGTGACCGACGAACTCCCCAACGCCGCCAGCGTCGCCATTGTGCGCGACGGCAAGGTGCTGCTGATCAAGCGCGCCTTTGCCCCCTATCAGCATCTGTGGACCCTGCCCGGCGGCCGCATCGAGCCCGGCGAGACGATCGAACAGTGCGCCACCCGTGAGATCGCCGAAGAGGTGGGGCTGACCATCCGCAATCCGCGCCCGGTGCTGGTGCAGCCCCTGGGCCGCGATGGCACCTTCCGGCTGGCGGTGTTCGCCACCCGCGATTTTTCCGGCCAGGTTCGCCCCTCCGATGAAGTTGCCGACCACAAGTGGCTGGACCCGGCGGCCCTCATCGCGCTGCGCACCACCAGCCGGCTCGATGACGTGCTTGCGAGGGCCTTCGCAGTCCTCGCGCAAAGCTGATAGAGAGGGGGCATTCCGCTGCGGATCGCCACTGTGAAATATCGCCTCGCCGCCATCGCCCTGCTGCTCGCCATCGGCGTTGGCCCCGCCTTCGCCGTCGACCCGCCCTATCAGCGGCAGATGGAGCGGCTGGCCGAGATCATGGGCAGCCTCTATTTCCTGCAGCCGCTCTGCGACGCTGGCCCCGAGGACTGGCGCGCGCAAATGGCCGAGCTCATCGCCCTGGATGAACCCGATGAGGATCGCCGCCAGCGTCTCGCCGGTGCCTTCAACGTCGGCTACACCGCCTATTCGCGCTTTCATCGTGCCTGCACCCCGGCCGCGCGCACCGCCATGACACGCCTCCTGGTCGAGGCCGAGCAGACGGCGCGGGACATCCATACGCGTTTTGCCGAATAGGCCCCGGACACCGGTCAGGCTCGTTACAATCGACTACGGGCCGTTAACCTTCGGGTTACTTCCTGCGGGCCTGCGCGGCCCCAGCGTGCTAACCCCGATGCCATGACCACGAGCAAAACCATGTTTGCGCCCGCCTCTGGGCATGGCGTCTTCGACCGCGACAATGGCGAGCGTCAGCTGGCGCTCGAATATCTCGCCGAAGCCTGGAACGTGGCCGAGGATGACGGTGTGCAGAGCGCCGCCCTGGCCCATGCTTCGCTGTTCGCGGCGCTGGCAACCTTCGTCAAGATGCATGGCGACGAAGCCACCGCCGATCTCATCGCGCTGCTGCCCGACCGCATCCGTTCGGGCGAATACAATCTCGAACGCATCCTGCAATAGCTTGCCAGAATTTGCCCAATGGGCATGATCGCTTCCATCTCGGGAGGATCATCCATGCGTCTGCTTGCCGCCGCTATTCTTGCTTTGTCACTGACGCTGCCCGCCGCCGCGCAGGACGAGCCGGCCTATCCGGAATACACCGTCAGCAACGACCTCTCGGCCCTGCCCGAGCCGGTGCGCAAGACGCGGGACGCGCTGATCGCCGCTGCGCTGACAGGCGATATCGAAGCCTTGCGCCCCATCGTCAAAGCCCAGCAAAATCCGCCCACCGTGAGCTATGGCGGGCCCGACGATGCGGTCGACTATCTCAAGACCTATTCGGCCGACGGCCAGGGCATAGAGAACCTTGCCATCATGCTCGAACTGCTCAACGCGCCCTACGCGGTGTTCGACAGCGCTAGCGAAAGTCCCAGCTATGTCTGGCCCTACCTGGCTGTGGTGGAAGATCTCTCCGCACTGACGCCCAAGGAAAAGCTCGACGCCTATCGCATCCTGACGGCCGAGCAGTTCCAGGAGCTGGTGGACCTCGAAGCCTGGTATTACTGGCGCCTCTATATCGGCAAGGACGGGGAGTGGCAGGCGTTTGTCGCGGGGGATTGAGGGGGCGTGTCGAACGCGCTCGCACGTCGGCTGCGCCAGCAATCAACGCCCGCTGAGATCAGCTTCTGGATCGCCATCCACACGCTACGGCAGGGAGGCTGGCACTTTCGCCGACAGGCGCCGATCGGGCCGTACATAGTTGATTTCGTCTGCAAGAGAGCCAAGCTCGTCTTCGAGATTGACGGCGACAGTCACTATACTGACGAAGGAATCGCCCGCGATGCCATTCGGACGGATTACCTAGAGTCACGTGGATATCGAGTGGTCCGGTTTACTAACCTGGACCTGATCAATCCAGATGGCGTGTTTGAGATGGTCAGCGGTCTTCTAGAGGATACCCCCTCCCACCCTCCCCCTGATAGGGGGAGGAGCTGATCCAGAGTTTGGCACGATCTCTCGCGCCCCACCGCTCGGATTCCTCCCCCTATCAGGGGGAGGCTAGGAGGGGGTATCCAACGAGGACTCTTCGCGCGGCGCCGTACGCTAAAGCGCCTCCAGAAACCGCATTGGCTGACCCACACTCGGTGTCACCAGCTCCCCCTGCCACATCACCGTGTTGCCGCGCACGATCGTGCCGACCGGCCAGCCGGTCACTTCGACGCCGTCATAGGGGGTCCAGCCGACGCGTGACTTCACCCAGTCATTGGTGATGGTCTCGCGGCGCTTCAGATCCACCACGGTGAAATCGGCGTCATAGCCCACCGCGATCCGGCCCTTGTTGGCGATGCCGAACAAGCGGTTCGGTCCGGCGCTGGTCATGTCGACGAAGCGCTGCAGGCTGAGCTTTCCGGCATTCACGTGGTCCAGCATAACAGGCACCAGTGTCTGCACCCCGGTCATGCCGGAATGGCTCTGGGGATAGGCGTGGTCCTTTTCCTCGCGCGTATGGGGGGCGTGGTCGGAGCCCAGGATATCGGCGACGCCGTTCTCGACACCCTTCCAGATGCCGTCGCGATGGGCCTTGTCACGCACCGGCGGGTTCATCTGCGCATAGGTGCCAAGGCGGGTATAGGCCGTCTCGTCCAGCGTCAGGTGATGCGGGGTAACCTCGACGCTGGCCACGTCCTTGTGGTCAGCGAGGTAGATGATCTCTTCCTTGGTCGAGATATGCAGCACGTGGATGCGCTTGCCGGTCTTTCGCGCCAGGTTCACCAGCCGCGTCGTGCAGCTCATGGCCACTTCGGGGGAGCGCCAGACCGGATGGCTACTGGGATCGCCCGGCACGCGCAGATGCTTGCGCTCTTCGAGCATGTATTCGTCTTCGGAGTGGAAGGCGGCGCGGCGTGAAATGGCCCGCAGGATCGCCTCGACGCCGGCGTCGTCCTGCACCAGCAGCGAGCCGGTGGACGAGCCCATGAACACCTTCACCCCGGCGCAACCGGGTAGCCGCTCCAGCGCGGCGAGCTCGCCGACATTTTCGTGGGTGCCACCGATATAGAAGGCGAAGTCGCAATGCATGCGGTTGGTGCCGGCAGCGATCTTGGCCTCGAAGGTTTCGCGCGTCGTGGTCAGCGGATTGGTATTGGGCATTTCGAACACGCCCGTCACGCCGCCCATCACCGCCGACAGCGACCCCGATTCAAGGTCTTCCTTATGCGTCAGGCCCGGTTCGCGGAAATGCACCTGCGTGTCGATGACGCCGGGCAGGATGTGCAGCCCCTTGCAGTCCACGACCTCAGCGGCGTCACCGCCGACATTGCCCAGCGCCACGATCCGCCCGGCACGGACCGCGATATCGGCGAGCCCCTCGCCGTCCTGGTTGACCACGGTGGCGTTCTTGAAAATCGTATCGTACTGCGCCATGTCTTGATCCCGCCCTGCCTGTACAGGGCCGGTTTAACGGACGCCCCGTCCGAGAGGCAAGTCAGCATGACGATCTATCTGCGCGCCGACCGCGCCGTGTTCCGCTTTTCCGGCCCCGATGCCCATAAGCTGCTCAATGATGTGGTCACCGGCCACATACCCAGTGAAGGCGAAGGGAATGGCGAGGTCGCTGCGGCCTGGGCGCTGCTATCGGCGCAAGGCAAGATTCTGGCCGAGGGCCTCGCCGGCTACGCGCAGGATGCGCTCTGGCTCGACGTGCACCAGTCGGTCGCCGACGATTTCTTCAAGCGCATGAAGATGTATCGGCTCCGGGCGCAGGTTGACATCGACGACCTGCGCGAAACCCATCGGGTCGGTTTCGCCCAGGATGCAGAGCCAGGCTTCGTCCATCACACCGACCGTTATGGTCCGATGGATATGGGCTGGCGGACCATCGCCCCGGTCGAGGCTACGGAGGGCTGGGTTGGCGATGACAGCCACTACCATGGCGAGCGCATCGGGGCCGGTATAAGTCATCAGGGCAACGACTTCCCCGCCAACGACGCCTTCGCCCACGATATCGGCCTCGACATCCTCGACGGCATCGACTTCAAGAAAGGCTGCTATGTCGGCCAGGAGGTCGTCAGTCGCATGAAACATCGCGGCACGGCCCGCCGCCGCCCGGTTATCGTCTCGGGGATCGATGCGCCAGCCGGCAGCCCGGTTGTTGCCGGCGGCCGCGAGGCCGGCACGATCGGTCAGGTGGTCGATGGCAGTGCCGTCGCCATCCTGCGGCTCGACCGCATCACCGATGCCTCGGCAGTGACAGTGGGCGACAAACCCGTTTCCGTCGCCCTGCCCGTCTGGGCTACTTATCAGTTTGGCGATGTGGCGGAGGAGTAGCGCCCTTCACACAGTTTAGCGAATCGTACCCAACTGCTAGGATTGTTCGAACCAATCGATCGCATATTCATCGCAGTTTTGGGGCACCATGGCACGCGCTAGCACTCGCGCCTGGCAACGCATGTTGTCCGGGCGCCGGCTTGATATTCTCGACCCGTCGCCGATGGATGTCGAACTCAGCGACATCGCCCATGGCCTCGCCCGCGTGGCCCGCTGGAATGGGCAGACGCATGGCGATTACCCGTTTTCGGTGGCACAGCACTCGGTGCTGGTGCTCGAACTGTTCCGCGCCCACAACCCCGGTTGCGACCCCGTCTCGCAGGCTCAGGCCCTGCTGCACGATGCCCCCGAATATGTGATGGGCGACATCATCTCCCCCTTCAAGGCGGCGATGGGCGGCAATTACAAGGACGTGGAAAATCGTCTGCTGTCAGCTGTTTACCTGCGCTTTTCGCTGCCCGCTGCCATGCCGGCCGCCCTTGCCAAGCAGGTCAAGAAGGCCGACCGCGAAGCCGCCTTCTTCGAGGCGATCCACCTTGCCGGCTTCGAGGATGGCGAGGCCCGCAAGTTCTTCGGCGAGCCCAGCCTGCCGGCCTTCGACGTGGAGGCCTTCGACCGGCTGATCCGCCCATGGCCGACGCGCGAAGCGCATGACCGCTTCATCGCCGCCTTCGAGGCGCTCTCGGTCTAGCCTCCACCCCGCCTGTGGAGATTAACCCTAACAAACAATGAACTTTGCCCAATCCGGGCGCTTATGGTTTCTAAACCGTTAAGACAATGTCGCCATTCGCTTCATTTCGGGACGGAACGCCATGAACCTGCCAGATCGCCGCTTGCTGCTCGGCATGACCCTGGGCGCCGTCTGCGCAACGGCCCTCGGTGCCATTGGCCCGGGCATGGTTTTTGAAGCCCTGGCCGATGAACTGGCTCCGGGCGGCATCGACGCCGCCAGCCTGGTGAAGTTCGAAGGCCGCGACTATGTCGTCGACTATGACGACTGGGTCGCCACCGACCCGCTCTCGACGGTGCGCGTCAAAAAGGTCGAGGCCGGCAAGGTGAGCTACGTGACCATCACCACGACCGCGACCGGCACCTATTCGACCGACGCGATGTTTTCCAACCACGTCCAGTATCCGGGGATCAGCGTCGAGCAGGATCCGAGCGATACCTACAATCGCTTCTCCTATTGGAGCGGCGGCAAGTGGTTCAGCTTCGGCACGGCCTACGGCGACTCGTTCTTCTATTATCGCGACCGCAATGTCGGCGTTTCGCGTAGAGGCGACATCACCTGCGTTTCGGGCGCCGGCTACCGCATCTGCTGATCAGCCGAACAGCCAGCCGCTCTTAAACTTGTAGAAGACGTGCAGCCCGATCTGGGTGAGCTTGGTCATGCGTGGAGCCCAGGCAGGACGCACATAGGTTGCGTGGTAGTGCGTCGCGTTGGCGACCTCGGTCAGATAGAGTTCGCCATTGGTGAAGCGCTTGGCAATGTCCTCAGCTTGGGCCCAGGACTGGCGGTCATTGATGGTCTCGGGAATGCCGTCGCAGGCGAATGAGAACTGGCAGGAATTGCGCCGGCTCTGATTCTGGAACACCACGCCGCAGATCGTATCGGGATAGCGGTAGTCCTTGACGCGGTTGAGCACGACCTGCGCCACGGCCACCTGGCCGCGATAGCTTTCGCCGCGCGCTTCGAAATAGATCGCGGTGGCGAGGCACCACAGTTCCTTGTCGGAGACCTGCATGGCCGTACCGGTCGAGAACCCGCCCGTAACCGGCGCGGTGGCGCGGGCATAGGCCAGCTGCTGGGAGGCGATCGCCGGCATGGGGGTGGTGGAGGCAGGGGCTATCCCGGCGATGGCGTCGAGCGCGGCAGCGCCCGATGGATCGATCGAGGCGATCGACATGCGTGGCCCGATTTCGACGTCGCCCGTCGCCTCGATGGCGACATCGGCGAGCCGCGACTGGCCCAGATCGGTGGGATCCGCGGGGCCGGCGCGCAAGGCAGCGAGACGGATGCGGACTTCTTCAAAGCTGCGGGAAACGGCGAGCACGTCGACGGCTGGACGCAGGCGATCGGTCTTTTCGGCCCGGTTGGGACCGGTGAAGCTGGCCGTTTCGAACAGATGGTCGACCGAACCTGTTATGACCGGGTCGACGCCCGAGTAGGAAATGCTGGCGGCGACGAGCTGGACCTCGGACGGCAGAGCGTCGGCAAGGTCGGAAGCGGGGCCAAAGGCGCCGTTGGTGAGCCCGACATAGCCGAGGCCACAAAAAATCCCAACGACCAGAAGCCTGGCGAAGGGATGTCGGCGAACCGCTCTGACCGGGCGCGACTGCACCGGCCGGTGGGAAGAAGCCATCAAACGCTACTCAACGCTACGCAACAAAACTACTGGTCGGCGAAAGTGACGCTAAAATGCCGACGTCCGTGATGATGTCTGATTAGGGTTAGCGCTCGGTAAACAGGCTTTGAGGCGCAGCAATGGGTTAACCATGGCGGGCATCGGGCAGAAGTGTGAACGGCGGATTTGTCGCAGCTTGCGGCGGCGGCCGGAGAGGCCGCTAGAGCCCGCAGGCGGCCCGAACCGGGGCGATCTTGCCGGCGAAATCCTCGACCCGATAGCGCACGGTGAGCGAGCGGGAACTGACCGGCGTGACCCGCACGGTGAGATTGGTTGCCCCCTCCACGCTCTGGATAAAGGCCAGGGCCTCGCGATTATTGTCGAGCACGATGGCGGTGTTGCTGGCGTTGACGGGCAGCGTGCGGCTGCGGGCCGCCTGCAGGTCGAACTGCCAGGTGATACCGGCATCATTGCCCAGGGCGGACATGGTGTTGCCGGCAAAGGCGAAGGCGACGCTCAACACACCCGCCTCACAGGCGACGGTGATTGTGGCCGGCTGGCGCCCATTGGGACGGGCCGGCACAAGCTGCTCGGATTGGAACACCACGCTGTCGGCGGTGGGGGCTGGGACAGCGAAGGCCGCGTCGAAGCAGGCCAGCCGCTCAGCGTCGGCGGCGATCGTGGTGCATTGTGCACCCACCGCCTGGGCCATGGCAGCCGGCATGGACACATTGAGCAGCGGCAGCAGCGCCAGAACCGGCAAAACTCTCACGTCGGTATCGTCCCCATCCCGTTGCGCCGGCCTCGGGCCGGGCGCGGTCCCCTTCATATGGGGATCGAAGTCCGGCTATTTAAGCAGAAGCCTGCGCCAGCGTCAGCCGCGCCACCGGGACACGATAGGGTGAGCAGCTGACATAGTCGACGCCCAGGCCGGCAAAGAACTTCAGCGACGCCGGATCGCCGGCATGTTCGCCACAGATGCCGATCTTGAGCTTGGGATTGGCCGCCTTTCCGCGCTGGATGGCGATGGCGATCATTTCGCCAACACCCTTCTCGTCGATGTTAACGAAGGGGTCGCGTTCGTAGATCCCCTTGCGCTGGTAGGCCGCGAGAAAGGTCGGCGCGTCGTCACGAGAAATGCCGAACGTGGTCTGGGTCAGGTCGTTGGTGCCGAAGGAGAAGAAGTCGACCATTTGCGCGATGTCGCCGGCGCGCAGGCAGGCGCGCGGCAATTCGATCATGGTGCCGAACGCAAAGCGGACCCGGTCGGTGCGCAGCAGGCCCGAATTGGCGGCGATGGCGTTGACCCGATCGCGCACCCAGGCCACTTCGCTGGCCGTGGAGACGAAGGGCACCATGACCTCGACTGCCACAGGCTCGTTCTGGGTTTCGCTCGCCGCGCGGGCGCCGGCCATCAAAGCCTGCATCTGCATCTGCAGCATCTCGGGATAGGTGATGGCGAGGCGCACGCCACGATGGCCCAGCATGGGGTTCACCTCGGCGATCCGTTCGAGGTTGATGCGCAGCGCGCGCACGGCCAGCCCCAGCGATGCTGCGGTTTCCTCGATTTCCTCATCGCTGCGCGGCAGGAATTCGTGCAAAGGCGGATCGAACAGGCGGACGGTGACCGGCAGCCCCTGCATGGTGGAGAACAGGGCCGAATAGTCCCCGGTCTGATAATCCACCAGGCCGTTGATCGCCCGGCTGCGATCGCTCTCGTCCTCGCTGAGAATGACGCGGCGCAAGGCCACCATGCGTTCGGGCGAGAAGAACATATGCTCCGAGCGCGCCAGGCCGATGCCCTCGGCGCCGAAGCTCAGTGCCGTCTTGGCCGAATCCACCGTCTCGACATTGGTGCGCACCGCGATGGTGCGGCTGGCATCGGACCAGCCGAGCAGCGTGCCGATGGCGCCGCCGATATGGGGCTGGGCCAGCGACAGCTGCCCGGCATAGACGTGTCCGTCGCTGCCATCAATGGTCAGGCGGTCGCCGGTGCGGAATTCGCGGTCGCCAATAGTGCAGACCATCTCCACCGCATCGACCGACAGGGTACGGACACCAGCGACGCAGGGCTTGCCGGTGATGCGCGCAATGACGCCGGCATGGCTCGACATGCCGCCGCGCGCCGTCAGAATGCCGGTGGCGGCCTTCATACCCTCGATATCGGCGGGGCCGGTTTCGGTGACCACGAGAATGCAGTGTTTGCCCCGCGCCCGCATGCGCGCGGCGTCCTCGGGGTTGAAGACGACAATGCCGCTGGCCGCGCCGGGGGAGACGCCGAGCCCGATCGCGATGGGCGCTGCGCCCTCGGTGGACCGCAACCGCGGATGCAGCAATTGCGCCAGGCGGTTCGGATCGACGCGGCTCACTGCATTCTGCGCCGACCAGATCTTGCGATTGACGCGATCGACCGCCGCCTCGAGGTCCGCGGCGGCAGACACCTGCGAGGGACGCGCGGAGAGAAACACCACCTGCCCGCGCGTAATCGCAACGGTGCAGCACATGTGCCGCCCCGCCTTGGCGTCGACCAAGGCGACCAGTGCCGTCACAGATTCGGGCAGGCGCGGCAGCGGTGCACCCTGTACCGGCGCGGGGCCCATGGCGCCCGTGCTGGCGTTGCGGGTCAGAAACTGCTCGACCTCGCCTTCGGCCGCGGCCTGCACCAGCACGATCTGCTTGCCGCGATCCTCGTCGGCGCGGCCGGTCCAGCCCGGGCCGAAGCCATAACTGTCAAATGCGGCCTTGATCGCCTTGGCCAGCGGTCGCGTCGGATCGACGGAATCCTCGGGATTGGCCGGGGCGGCGATGCCCATCTTGGCGGGCATCAATCCGCCATTGTGGCTTGCCGCGGAGGTGCGCACGACCAGGGTGGGCGGCTGGGCATCCTTGCCCACCAGCTTGAACAGGCAGGCGACCCAATGGGTGCGCAACTTGGATTCCCGGCGGGTACGTTCGCTTTGCAGCGCCTCCCAGGCGGCGCGGGTCAGCGCAATGGTCGGTACCGTCGGAAACCCCGCCTCGCCGACGCGGAAAATCCAGCGTGCCTTGCCGCTGAGCAGCTTGAGCTGGCTGGCGGACAGGTTCGCCTTCCCGATGGCCGGGGCGATCGCGAACATTTCCTGCGCCAAACTCACTGGTAAGTCCTTGCCTCAATTGAGGGCGCATAATGCCCGTGCGTCCATGCGACCGCAACAAGACTTGACTTGGGCGGACCACGAAAGCATCTGATCTCATATGGAAAAGCGGCCACAACTAGACATTCTGCTATGCGCCCCCCGCGGTTTTTGCGCCGGGGTCGATCGGGCGATCCAGATCGTCGAGCTCGCGCTCGAGAAATATGGCGCCCCGGTCTATGTGCGCCACGCCATCGTGCACAACAAATACGTGGTCGATGGGTTGCGAGACAAAGGCGCGGTCTTCGTTGAGGAACTGAGCGAAATCCCGGAAACGGACGCGCCGGTGGTGTTCTCGGCCCATGGCGTGCCCAAGTCGGTGCCGGCCGATGCCCGGAGCCGCAACATGTTCTTCCTTGATGCCACCTGCCCGCTGGTCAGCAAGGTGCATGTGGAGGCCCAACGCCATTTTGCCGAGGGCCACGAAATCGTGCTCATCGGCCACAAGGGGCATCCCGAAGTGGTCGGCACGATGGGCCAGCTGCCCGATGGCGCCATCACGCTGGTCGAGACGGTGGCCGACGCCATGGTGTTCGAGCCGCGCGACCCGCAGACGCTCGCCTTCGTGACGCAGACGACGCTGTCGGTGGACGATACCCGGGAGATTGTCGCGGCGCTGAAGTCGCGCTTCCCGGCGATCAACGGTCCGCACAAGGAAGACATCTGTTACGCCACGACCAACCGGCAGGAGGCCATCAAGGCGGTGGCGCCGGAGGTCGATGCGATGATCGTGGTCGGTTCGCCCAATTCATCGAACTCGCTGCGCCTGGTGGAAGTGGCCGAACGGGCGGGGTGCAAGGTGTCGATGCTGGTCGACCGTGCCTCCGAGATCGACTGGTCGCGGCTTGAGGGTATAAGGACCCTGGGCGTATCAGCCGGCGCGTCGGCGCCCGAAAAGCTGGTGGATGAGGTCATCGAGGCCTTTGCGCAGCGCTATGACATCAAGGTCGAGGCGCGCGTCACCGCCAAGGAAAACATCGCCTTCAACATCCCGCGCGAGCTGCGTGCCATCGAAGCCGCCGTCGCCCGATGAGTGGACTCGATCTGCTTGAAACCGAGCGCCTAGTGCTGTCGGGCTGGCGCATGGATCAGGTGGATGACCTGATCCGCCTGCACGGGACCGCCGACATCGCGCGGTATCTGTCGCAGAGCGGCGAGCCGTGGACGCGCCAGCAGGCCGAGCAGGCTCTTGCCGGCTGGATCGACCTGTTCGAGACCCGCAAGCTGGGCAAGTTGCGCCTGACGCGGAAGTCCGATGGTGCCTTTGTCGGCCGCGCGGGCTACGGCATTTATCCCCCCACCGGCGAACCCGAGATAGGCTACGCGCTGTTCAGCGAGCATCACGGACAGGGCTATGCGACGGAGGCGGCGACGGCATTGCGCGACTGGATCTTCCAGGACAGCGACGTCAGCCATTTCATCGGCTTCGCCGACGTCCGAAACGCGCCCTCGCTTGCCGTCCTCCGCAAGATCGGCATGGTCCCCACGCGGGTCGAAACCGAGCCCGGCGGGTTGCGCTGCCAGTTCCACATCTATGAGCGCCCGACAGAACATGACTGACACCGTCATCATCCACACCGACGGCGCTTGCTCGGGCAATCCCGGCCCAGGCGGCTGGGGCGCCATTCTCGAATATGGCGGCCACACCAAGGAGTTGAAGGGTGGCGAGGCGCTGACCACCAACAACAAGATGGAACTGACGGCGGCAATCGAGGCCCTCAACGCCCTCAAGCGCCCCTGCACCGTCGAAATCCATACCGACAGCCAATACGTGAAAAACGGCGTGCAGAGCTGGATGCACGGCTGGAAGCGCAATGGCTGGAAGACGGCCGACAAGAAGCCGGTGAAGAATCTTGAGCTCTGGCAGGCGCTGGACGAAGCGACCAAGCGCCACACGATTTCCTGGCACTGGGTCAAGGGTCACAATGGCCACGACCTGAACGAGCGCGCCGATCAACTGGCCAATGAAGGCATGGCGCCGTTCAAGCGCGGCGGCGCGCCGTCGCGGTCCACGCCCAGGCCCTCGGGGTGTGCGCACAGGTGGCGGCG
>CBFGMY010000028.1:0-27724 GCA_965650055.1 uncultured Devosia sp. | reverse complement strand
CGCGCAAAGCGTCCACGCCCACGATCATGGCGCTGGCAGCGCGCCCCCAAACAGTCTTCGCCATTGTCAGTATCCGCCTCGCGTCAATCCACCCGCCCTCAATGCGGCGGGAACAGCGTGCTGTCAATTGCCCGATGATTGAGGCCAAAATCGGTTTGCTGCCATAACCCCAGCGCCGACGCGCTGCGGTCACAACCCGAGATTGAACCCGGCCGGCGCCTTGAGGCGGAACGTCGCCGTCAGCCGCGTGTCGTTGGGGGTGGTGTGGGTCGGGCCGGTGCGGGTCGCATTGGCGCCGAGCACCAGATAGCCATCGTCGTAGACGATGCCGCCGCCAACCTGCAGCCAGGTATTGGCCTGGATGTCCCAGTAGCTGCTGGCCTTGATCGACCAGTATTCGGCCACCGGCACCGTTACCTCGCCGCCGATTTCGTGCTGCGGCAGCACCATGCCCTGGCCGGGATTGGCGGCGCGATAGGTGTAGTCCAGCGAAAGCGCATAGCCATTGTTGGCGAAGGTGCCGCCAAGACCAGCACGCATGACATTGGCCGTCGCGCTATCGACCTGCAGCTTGCCGCCGAATCTGACGCCGGGCGTAAAGGAACCATAGGCGCCCAGCACGGCATACGATGCCGTCGCGCTCAACCCGGCGCCCACAGCCGTATTGGCCTGTCCCGGCGTGGCGAAGGCGTTGGGTCCCGCCAGCTGAAACGACTGCCCGGCAATCAGCTCGATATAGCCGCCATCGGCGAAATTGGCCTGGTAGCGGCCACCGATCGTCGCCCGCAGCCCGGTCTCCTGCCGGTCGCCGCCTGAGAAGCGGTTGTAGCTGAACAGGTTTGTGTCATCGAAGACGAAGCTCTGGGCGTCGTCATTGGTAATGCCGACATTGGTCGTGTTCGAGCCGCGATAGGCCAGCTGCGCGATGGGTTCGATCAGGTGCACGGTGGAGCCGTCGCTGGCGGCCAGCGGGAACCGCACATCCATGGCCGCGATCGGCGTGGCGCTCCACAGCGTTGTCGCGCCGGGCAGCAGCGGGCTGGTGCCGTCATAATAGGCGACGTCGGCGCGGCCACCCAGATAGGGGGTCGCCACGAAGCCACCGCCGCCGATCCACTGGGTCTGCCAGCCGGCCTGCAGGCTCAGATGCTGCTTGTTGCCGGCATAGCCCCAGGTATAGGGCACGCCGTTGACTGTTGAGACCGAGTCGATGTCGCGCTGTACGCCGAGCAGACGCCCGCTGATCTCGATGCGTCCGTTGCCTGGCCCCAGATCTTCCACATGCTCGAAGCGCAGCGAGGGCAGGGCCTTGCCCTGCTGCCCCTGTGATGCCGCGGTGACGTCGCCGAGCAGGTTGAACTGCTGCACGCGGGCATCGAGGAACGTGTCATCGGTAAGGTGGGTCGCATAGACCTGGTTGACCGAGGACTTGGCCGTGGTCAGCCGGTAATCGGGCAGATAGGCCGCGTCGGTGAAGGCCGCATAGCTCCAGCCCACCGTCCAATCCTCGATCGGGGTGAACTCGCCCGACGTCTGGACGGCGCCACGCCAGTCGCGTTTGGCTTCGGTGAACGTGAATGCGGACTGGTCAAACTGGTAGAGGCCGGACGCCTTGATCTGGAACGATCCGCGATCAAATCGCTGCACCCACTCCGCCCCGAGCAGGAAACCCTGCCGCGTCATGAAGGTGGGCGTCAGGATGATATCGGTCCAGCGGCTGGAATAGGCCGCGTAGGGCACCACCAGCGTGTGACCGGTCTTGTCGCTGTAGTCGTAGACCGGGGTGCGGACATTGGCGAGCGCCAGGTCGCTGGTATCGGGGAGCCACAGATAGGGCAGCCAGGCCACCGGAACCCCAAGCAGCGACAGTGTCGGCTGCTCGAGCGCCACCGATCCGTCCTCGGCATTGTAGGTGATCCGCGACGCGGTGACCGCCCAGCCGATCCGGCGCCCGGCGTCGTCGACACAGTCCCCGCACGGGGCATAGCTGGCGTCTTCCAGCAAGGTGCGCAACGCGGCGTCATAGTCGACGCTGTCGGCGGTGATCCGCGCCCCGTCATAGGTGGTGATGGTCAGCGCGTTGACGAAGGCCTGCTTCATGCCGCCGGAAACATCGAGGTCGGCCATTTCGGCCAGGTTGCCCGAGGGATCGCGCACCGTTACCCGGCCGACAAATTTGAGCGACCGGCTGTTGCGGTCGTAGACCAGGCTCTGCCCGCTCATCGTGTAGCCGCCCTGGCTCAGTACGACGTCGCCATTGGCAGTGATGATATTGGTGCTGCTGTCAAAGGTCAGCGTGTTGGCCTCGACCGCAGCGGGTGCGGAGGCGTCGATGGGGGCGCTGAAAAAGTCAGTGGGAACAAGGCCTTGGGCGAATGCGCTAGTGCTGAGGGCAAGCGCAAGCAGCGCGCTGGCACAGACCAGGCGGCGTGGCGACTTCCCCCTTTTCGCCTTCATATTCACGCGCGTCCGTCTTCCTTGTGCAGCAGCACCGTCACGCCGATGACGATGGCCACAAACGCCGGTCCGACTGCCGCAAACGTGGGGTCGAGAACGCCGGTCGACCCGGCACGGTCGGCCATCTCGGTAATCACGAAAACAACGAATCCGAGCACGATCCCATAGAGGACCGCCGGACCATAATTAGAGCCTCTTCGATAACCTGCGGTAAACGCAAAAGCAATGAACAGGGACCCCGTCAACACCAGCGGCAGGGCCAGCAGCTTGATGAGGCGCATCGTCGCAGCAGTGCGGATGCTGGGGTCCGCCACGCCCTGCTGCAGCAGCCGAGCCAGCTCAAAGAAGGTGAGATCTTCGGTGGACGCCAATTTGAGGCCGAGTTCGGCCGGCGACGAATCCGTCGGCACCCGGTAGTCGAAAACGGTGTGCGCCTGCTCGTCCGGATTGCGGACGATGGCCGCCGGAAACACCCATTCGCCATTCTCCAGCCTGGCCTCGGAGGCCTCGATGCGGGCCTCATCGCTGTCGCCCAGGTGGAACAGCGTTACCTGGCCCAGCACGGTGCCTCCCGCCTGCATGCCGGTTGCCATCAGCACGTAGCGCGTGTCGCCGCTGCGCTGCTCGAGCCAGACCTCGCCCGCCGGTGTCAGCATGGTGGCCTGGCCAGGCGGCGTCGGGCTGAGGACGCGGTTGATCTGCGTGCTGAGCGTTTCGAGGCCGAGCCCGACCACGAGGCTAATCACCGCCAGGACGATCACCGGCGCCCGGACTGTCCGCCAGATCGATATGCCGCTGGCCTGGATCACGGTCAGTTCGTGCCGCGCCTTGAGATCGAGGAAGCCCAGCGCCGCGCCCATCAGCACCGTCACCGGCAGCGTCTTGATGGTCCACTTGACGGCGCTCATGGCGAGCATGACCAGCGCCATATGGAGGCCATGGGCCTCAGCAACGAAGTTGAACCGCCACGTATCGAGCGATTCCACCAAGCCGATCAGGCCATAGAAAACCAGCACCGTGACGCCGATACGGCTGCCGAGCCGGCCAAGCACCAGCCAGTCGATCCGGCTCATGTCGGCACCAGCGGGGGCAGGGGACGCGGCCGAATTCTCACCAGCAGCGCAATTCCCGCCACCGCGATCATGGCCAGCGCCCCGGTCGCGGTGCCCAGCGGGCTATAGGCGCTGATACCACGTTCGCCGAAAGCGATAAGCAGGACGCCGGCTTCCATGGGTACGGGGATTCGTGCCCGGCGACCGCTTGGAAAGCCCATCATGGCCAGCATCATCATGGCCATGCCGATGACGCGCAGGCCTTCCGCCGAACGGTTGGCCAGCAGCACGAGCAATTGCTGGCTCCACTCTCCGCTGCGCGTCGCTTCGGCAACCAGCGTCAGGCTGTCTTGCCCCAGCATCGGATCGGCCTGGCCCATGGGCTGCGACAATTGCTCGACGCTCACGTCGTAGCGCCCGAAGGTGACTTCCGAGAAGCGCCCGTCGCTGCCCTGGTATTGCAGCGAACCGTTATGCAGTTCGAGCACGTAGTTCTGCCCGTCGCTCGCGACGCGTGCCGATTCCGCAATATAGGTGCGCCGCATGTCCGGTTCGCGCCGGTCGTCGGCGAAGAACTCGCGGATCGCGCCGTCCGCGCCGCGTCCGCCGATCAGCAGCACCACGCCGGGCGTCACCTGGGTGAACCGCCCCGGCCGCAGCGTGGAACTGACGAGGTCCGCGGCAATGCTGGCGCTCAGCGCGTTGAGCCGGCGATAGGCGAGAGGCTCCACAAAATTGGAGAGAAGCAGCACGCCGATAACACCGGCGCCGGCCACCACGCCCGTGGCGCGCCACAGCGAGCCGAGGCCGTAACTGGTGTGGATGATGTGCAGTTCCTTATTGGCCTGCAGCGCCTGCAGCGCTCGCGCCAGGCCAATGCCGACGCAGACATAAAAGAAGGCGATCGCCAGCGGCGGCATGGTGTAGAGCGCCTGCACGCCCAGCACCAGTACGCTCTGCCCCTTGACCGAAACCACGTCGAACGAGCGCAGGCAATTGACCAGCCAAAGCAGGAAACACACCACGCCGAACAGGATCAGCGCGTCCGCAACGAACATGCGCGCCAGATACGCGGTCAGTCTTTTCATACGGTGCTACCAAGAGAAATCCGGACCATCGTGCCCTGTTCCGATTATCCGTCGAGGAATTGCCGCCCTTGCCTGGCGGGACCTTGGTGTAGTTCGCCGGGCCACACAAGCGCGCAGCGCCCCATGCGCGGATTTGCCTGTGGTCCTGTTGCGGGATTGACGCGGCCGCCAAACCCCCCAATGTAACCGCTTGACGCCGCCAGCGGCGGCCCCGCCCGATTTGCCACCAAGGCCTTCAATGTCCCAGACCATTTCCATCCGCGTCGCCGCCCTTGTCGGCGCTTCGGCGCCGCTCACTGTCATTTATGCCGCCGAGGGCGAGGCGCCGGCGGCAGCCGCAGCACCCGTCTGGGCGACCACCGGCCTGGCCTGGCCGGAAGCGGCCGAAGCCGGTGCCTTCAAGGGCAAGCAGGGCCAGGCGCTGGATGTGCTCGGCGCCCAGCGCAAGCGCCTGCTGGTGCTCGGCAGCGGCAAGGCCGGCGCCGATATCCCGCTCAACGGCTGGACCGACCGCGGTGGCTCGCTCCTGGCCAAGATCGCGGCAACGCGGGCCGCTGATGTGGCCGTGGTGGTCGACGAAGCCGGCGCCACCCCTGCCGCCATTGGTGAACTGGCCGCCGGCCTGCGCCTCCGCCATTATCGGTTCGACAAATACAAGTCCGTCCGCGCCGATGAGGGCCCCTCGGCGCTCACGGTCACCCTGCATGTCGCCGACCCGGCTGCTGCCGAGCAGGCCATCGCCGACCGCGGCGCTACGGTTGCCGGCACGCTGCTGGCACGCGATCTCATCAACGAGCCGGCCAACGTGCTCGGCCCGGTCGAATTCGCGGCCCGCGCCGCTGAATTGGCCAGTATTGGTGTCGAGGTCGAAATCCTCGAACCGGAGGCGCTCGAAAAGCTCGGCATGGGCTCGCTGCTCTGCGTCGCCCAGGGCTCCGAGCGCCCGGCGCGGCTCGTGGTCATGCAATGGCGCGGTGGCGAGACGGCCGCCGCGCCGCTGGCTTTTGTGGGCAAAGGCGTCGTCTTCGACACCGGCGGCATATCGATCAAGCCCGCTGCCTCCATGGAAGACATGAAGGGCGACATGGGCGGCGCCGCCGCTGTCACCGGCCTGATGCTGGCGCTCGCCACCCGCAAGGCGCCCGTCAATGTCGTGGGCGTTATCGGCCTGGTTGAAAACATGCCCTCGGGCAAAGCCGTCCGCCCCGGCGATATCGTCAAGGCGATGAGCGGCACCACCATCGAGGTGATCAATACCGATGCCGAGGGCCGGCTCGTGCTGGCCGATGCGCTCTGGTACACGCAGGACCGCTTCAAGCCGCGCGCCATGATCAATCTGGCCACCCTGACCGGCGCCATCGTCGTTGCCCTCGGCCACGAGCATGCCGGCCTTTTTTCCAACAATGACGAACTCGCCACCCGCCTGCTCAATGCTGGCCTCAGCGCCAATGAAAAGCTCTGGCGCATGCCGCTGGCGACGGCCTATGACAAGCTGATCGAGTCCAAGTTCGCCGATATCCGCAATTCGGTTGGCCGGCCCGCCGGCTCCATCACGGCGGCCCAGTTCCTGCAGCGTTTCGTCAACGACGTGCCTTGGGCGCATCTGGACATCGCCGGCACTGCCTTTGGCGCCGGTTCCAGCGAGGTCAACACCTCCTGGGCCCCCGGTTTCGGCGTTGCGCTGCTCGATCGTCTGGTGCGGGATTATTATCAGGGCTAGTGTGCCGCCATGGCCGATATCCTCTTCTACCACCTCGAACCGCGCCCGCTCGAAGCCGTCATTCCCCAGCTCCTGGAGAAGACCCTCGAGCGCGGCTGGCGGGCGGTCGTCGAGGCCGGCTCGACCGAGCGGGCCGAGGCGCTCGATGCCCATCTCTGGACCTATCGCGACGACAGCTTTCTTCCGCACGGCCTTGCCGGTGACGAGACCGACGCCCACCAGCCCGTGCTGATCACCACTGGCACCGACAATCCCAGCGGCGCCAATGTCCGCTTTTTCGTGGATCGCGCCGTGCCGCAATCGGCCGAGGGCTATGAGCGCATCGTCTACATGTTTTCGGGCCACGATCCCGACGCGGTGGCCGAGGCTCGCCTCGCCTGGAAGGCGCTGCGCGAGGGCAATGCGGTGACCTACTGGCAGCAGGAGGCCGATGGTCGCTGGGTCAAGAAGGCATGACGCCTGATCTTTCGACGCCCAGCCGACACCGCTTGCACGAAGACATCTTCGCCATGCTCATCGGCACCATGCTGGTGTCGCTTGGCATCGTCTTCTATGCCCAGGTGACGTTGACCACCGGCAGCACGGCCGGCCTGGCGCTGCTGCTGCAATATGTGACGGGCATTCCCTTCGGCTGGCTGTTCTTCGCCATCAACCTGCCATTCTACGTGCTGGCCGTGCTGCGCATGGGCTGGCCCTTTGCCATCAAGACCTTTGCCTGCGTGGGCCTGGTCTCATGGTTCACCGCCAGCATTCCGCACTGGCTCGACATTTCCAGCATCCACCCGTTGTTCGCGGCTCTCGTCGGCGGCGGACTGATGGGCCTGGGCATCCTGTCGCTGTTCCGCCACAAGGCCAGCGTGGGCGGCATCAACATCCTGGCATTGTACCTGCAGGAGAATTTCGCCATCCGCGCCGGCTACTTCCAGCTCGGTGTCGATGCCGTGATCCTGATCGCAGCCTTCTTCGTGCTGCCCTTCGATCGGGTGGCCTATTCGATCCTGGGCGCACTGGTGCTCAACATGATCATCGCCACCAACCACAAGCCGGGTCGCTATGTGGGGTTCAGCTAGGGCAGGGTGATCGCCCGCCACCTTGCCGTGTCAGAACTTGGAGGTCTTTTCCTTGCCGACGCCTGTCTGGCGCGGCACGGGCGCCACTTCGTCGGGCATGCTCTCCTGGTAGAGCTCCATATAGTCGGCCATCAACTCGTAGCAGAAGATGACCTCGACCGTCTCCGGATCATAGAAGGCATTGGCCTCGCCGCAGCGCTTGGCATTGAACTGCACTGGCTCGCGCAGGCTGTAATTGTCGCGCAATTCGGCGGCGACCTGGTCGAAGACCCCGCTCGATTTGAAAGCGTCGGCGGCGGCCTTCAACTGTCCACCGGCGTCGTGATAGGTCACCACCACTTCCGTGCCGCCATTCTTGTGGCCCCGCCCGCCGAGAAGACCCTGCAGCGCGCGGTCGACAGTGTCATAGTCCCAGTAGCAGGCGTCCTGGCGGTCGCGATCCATGCGATATTCGTTGGCGATGGGGCGGAAGGCGTCCTCATCCATGCCCACCATCAGGCAAACGATCTGGTAGGCCCGCTGTTTGTCGAGGCTATGGTTGGCGGCGTAGTCGCTTTCGTCGCCGCCGCTGTCATAGGCGATGCCGCTGAGGATCCAGCCCTGCGCCGCATCGGCCAGCACGCGATCGGTCTCCGGCGTCCGCTTGTTGAGCAGCGTCCAGGTGGCCATGTTGTCGGCCGCGTCTTCTTCCCGACCCAGGATCGGCAAGTCCAACTGGTGAAACAGCAGGTGCGCGACCTCGTGATAGAGCACGAACAGGCTGTTATTGTAGGCAAACCGCCGGATTTCGGCGCGCTGCGCCTTGGTCAGGTCCTGTGCCTGCGCCAGGCCGGGAATCCACAGCAGGCAGAGCAGCAGGGCAACAACCAGCTTGGAACCAGGGCGACGCATGGTGCACTTTCAGCGACTTTGGTGATGCCAGCAAATTGCAACGGCGCGTCCCTGTCAACGGGGCGGCCCGCATTCTAATCTGTTGCATTAACGGCAGGTGCGGCCCACACTTCCCCATCGTCTATGGACCGGCTTACGGGGAAGATCATGGCGACGTTGCACATCGAGCACGCAATCACCGATTTCACCACCTGGAAGGCAGCTTTCGACCGCTTCGCCGAGCGGCGAGCCCAGGCGGGCGTTATCGGTCACCACCTGCAGCAGCCCCAGGACGATGCGGCTTACATCGTCGTGCGGCTCGACTTTGCCAGCGTCGAGCAGGCTAGTGCCTTTCGCGATTTTCTCGAAACCCGGGTGTGGTCGGTGCCCGAAAACTCTCCGGGCCTGGCCGGGACACCGCGCGCTCGCATTCTGGTCGACACGCCGGCGCAATAGGCGCCGCTAGGCCTGGCCCGGCGCCCAGTCCTTCTCGGCCAGCTCGAAGCCGGAAAATTCAAAACCCGGCGCCACCGTGCAACCCACCAGCGTCCAGTCGCCCGTGCTCACGGCCGATTGCCAGGCCTGCGTCGGTACCACTACCTGTGGCCGTGCGCCGGCATCGAGGTCTGTGCCAAGCACGTGCTCGTCCACCGTATTGCCATCCGAGATGCGCAGCCGCAGCGGGGCGCCGGCATAGTAGTGCCATACCTCCACCGCATCGACGCGGTGCCAATGCGAGGTGTCGCCGGCTTCGAGCAGGTAATAGATCGCCGTGGAACGGGCGCGACCGTCGGTCTTGTCGCCGTCTTCGAAGGTGCGCGCATACCAGCCGCCTTCGGGGTGCCGCTGCATCCCGAGGGTAAAGATTACATCTTTGGCGGCGAGCTTTCTCATACGCGCTCAGCATCCTCCAGCTCGGCACTCAGGGCCAGCCATTGTTCTTCAGATGTCTCTAGCTCGGCCGCAAAGCGCGCCTTGTCCTTGCCCAGCGCTATAAGCCGCTCGGGTGGGCCGTTATAGACACTGGAATCGGCCAGCTGGGCGTCGATTTTGTCTATTTCCACCTTCAAACGGGCGATCTTGGTTTCCGCATCCTTAATGGAATTCTTCAACGGAGCGATTTCGGCCCGCCTGGCGGCGGCCTCCTGCTTGCTGAGCTTGCCCTTGCTCGCGCCGCCACCGCCCCCCTTGCCTTCCTTGGTGGAGGTGATGTTGCGCTGGTAGGTATCGAGATCTTCGTCCAGCTCGCGGATGGTGCCGTTCTCGGCAATCCACAACGTGTCGCAAGTCGCCTCGATCAGGTGGCGATCGTGGCTGATGATCAGCACCGCGCCCTCATAGTCGTTGAGTGCGTGCACCAGCGCGTCGCGGCTATCGATATCGAGATGGTTGGTCGGTTCGTCCAGGATCATCATGCCCGGCCCGCCAAAGGTGATCAGGCCCATCAGCAGGCGCGCCCGCTCGCCACCCGAAAGGTTCTTGGCTTTTGTATCCATGCGCGATTTGGTCAGGCCCATCTGGCTCAGTCGCGACCGGCGCCGCGCTTCGCTGTCGGTGGGCATCATGTCGACCACATGCTCGAACGGCGTCCATTCGGGCTTGAGCTTGTCCATCTGGTGCTGTGCGAAGTGGGCGATTTCGAGCTTCTTGCCCTTGCGCAATTGGCCGCCCATCGGGGCGATGTCGCCGGCCAGCAGCTTGGCAAAGGTCGATTTGCCGTTGCCGTTGACGCCGATCAGCGCGATGCGATCGTCAGGGTCGATGCGCATGTTGATATTGCGCAGGATGGCCTTGTCGCCATAGCCCGCCGATACGCCATCGAGCGAGATCATCGGCGTCGCCTGATCGGCCTTGGGCTGCTGGAAGGTGAAGGGCGCCGCATACTCGTCGAACATCGCCGCCGGCGGCTTCAGCTTCTCGATCATCTTCATGCGCGACTGGGCCTGCTTGGCCTTGGTGGCCTTGGCCTTGAAGCGATCGACGAACTTCTGCAGATGCGCGATCTGGTCCAGCGACTTGTCGCGGCTCTTGTTGTTGAGCTCCATCTGCATGCGACGCGTGGTTTCGAACGTGTCGTAATTGCCCTTGTAGAAGGTGAACTTGCGGTGCTCGAGATGGATGATCGAGTTGACCGACTTGTTGAGCAGGTCACGATCGTGGCTGATCATGAAGACGGTATAGGGGTAGGTGGCCAGGTACTTTTCCAGCCACAGCGTGCCTTCGAGATCGAGATAGTTGGTCGGCTCGTCGAGGAGCAGCAGGTCGGGCTGGCTGAACAGCACGCCGGCCAGCGCCACGCGCATGCGCCAGCCGCCCGACAGTTCATGCGTCGGTGCCATCTGCCGGTCCTGCTCGAAGCCCAGGCCCTTGAGAATGGACGAAGCGCGCCCCTCGGCGGAATAGGCGTCGATATCGGCGAGGCGGGTGTAGATGTCGCTGATCCGGTGCGGGTCGGTGGCGGTTTCGGCTTCAGCCAGAAGCGCCGTGCGCTCCTTGTCGGCCGCCAGAACCACGTCCAGCACGCTTTCATTGCCGGCCGGCGCTTCCTGTGCCACGGCGCCGATGCGCGCCTTCTTGTTGAGCTCCATCGAGCCTGAATCGGCGCCGATATGGCCCTGAATCAGGTGGAACAGCGTGGTCTTGCCCGTGCCGTTCTTGCCGACAAACCCGGTCTTGGACCCCGTCGGCAACACCACCGACGCGTCTTCGAACAATTCGCGGCCCTGGATGCGATAGGTGAGGTTGGTGATGGTCAACATGGTCAGGCAATCTATGGGATTGGCAGGCTTGTGGCTGGAACGGATGTAACCGCGGCAGCGGGCCTGCGACAAAGTGTTTGGCGTTGGATAGAGTTAAGCAGCCCTTATGGCAACCGGCTTCGGCGCATGGCAGCATGGGCCAGCGGACCAGGTGGTCCGCATGAGGGAGAAACAGAAATGCGTCGTCTTGTTCTCGCCGGGCTTCTTGCCCTGGCATCGTGCAGTTTCGCTACCGCCCAGGATGTGGGCGGCAGCTACGCCGTCGAAGGCACCAATATCAACGGCTCGCCCTATACCGGCACCGCCGAGATCACGCTGCTGAGCGAAACCACCTGTGCCATCGAGTGGACCACGGGTCCGACCACTTCGACCGGCATCTGCATGCGCAATGGCAATGCCTTCTCGGCAGGCTATGTCCTGGGTGATGCCGTGGGCCTCTTGGTCTATGAAATCATGGAAGATGGCTCCATGGAGGGCATCTGGACCGTGGCCGGCCAGGATGGCACCGGTACTGAGACGCTCACGCCGCAATAAGCCGTCGCCATCTGCCCGGCGCGCGCTGCCTTGTCGCGGCGCGCGCCGTCTTGCCTCCGTCAAACTCTGACGCTACAAGGCGCGACCTTTCCAACAGACCCATTCAAGGATCGACCCTCATGGCGCTCGAACGCACCTTCTCCATCATCAAGCCCGATGCCGTCCGTCGTAACCTCATCGGCAAGATCGTCGCCAAGTTCGAGGAAGCCGGTCTGCGTCCGATCGCACTGAAGAAGATCCACATGACCCGCGCCCAGGCCGAAGGCTTCTACGGCGTGCACAAGGATCGCCCCTTCTTTGGCGAACTGGTCGAGCAGATGATCGCTTCGCCCGTCGTCGTGCAGGTTCTGGAAGGCGAAGGCGCCATCCTCAAGAACCGTGAAGTCATGGGCGCAACCAACCCGGCCAACGCCGCTGAAGGCACCATCCGCAAGGAATTCGCCCTCTCGATCGGCGAAAACTCGGTGCACGGTTCGGACGCCCCTGAGACCGCTGCCCAGGAAATCAAGTTCTTCTTCAACGACGACGAACTCGTCGGCTAAAGCCCACTTTCTATTCCTCTCCCCGTCGGGGAGAGGTGGCCCGGCGCAGCCGGGTCGGTGAGGGGAGGCGTGGTTTGCCCAAGGACACTTGGCTCAACCACAGCACCCCCTCGTCCGGCGCTGCGCGCCACCTTCTCCCCGACGGGGAGAAGAATAAATGCAGCCCCCAATTCCTAGGCCGCCCGCCGGGCGGCCTTTTTGCTTGTTTGTGCTATAAGCACCTATCAGGAACTCCTGCGCAGCTTCCCGGAGATTGAGGGGGAGGTTCGGGCTGGCGTTTCTCACCCACCCGAAAGAACCGCATTGTCCCTGCCTGACACCATTCTCGCCCCGCTCGCCCGCGCTCTTGCTGCCAAGGGCTACGAGACCTTGACCCCGGTCCAAGCCGCCATCATCGAAGATGAAGCGGCCGGCCGTGACCTGCTCGTTTCCGCCCAGACCGGCTCGGGCAAGACCGTCGCCTTCGGCATGGCCATTGCGCCGACCCTGCTGGGTGATGCCGAGCGTTTCACCGAATTCGGCGCCCCGCTGGCGCTACTGATTGCCCCGACCCGCGAACTGGCGCTCCAGGTGCAGCGCGAACTCGACTGGCTCTATGCCGAAACCGGCGCTCGTACCGCCTCCTGCGTCGGCGGCATGGATGCCCGCACGGAACGCCGCGCCCTTGAACGCGGCGCTCACATCGTGGTCGGCACGCCCGGCCGCCTGCGCGATCACATCACCCGCGGCGCCCTCGACATGTCGGCCCTGCGCGCCGTCGTGCTCGACGAAGCCGACGAAATGCTCGATCTCGGCTTCCGCGAAGACCTCGAATTCATCCTCGACGCGGCCCCCGAAGATCGCCGCACGCTGTTGTTCTCGGCGACCGTCCCCAAGCCCATCGCCCAGCTCGCCAAGACCTTCCAGCGCGACGCCCTGCGCGTCGCCGCCACCAGCGCCAACGAGCAGCATGCCGATATCGACTACAAGCTGATGCTGGTCCCGGCGGCCGAGCGCGAAAACGCCATCATCAACACGCTGCTCTACTTCGAGGCCGTCAACACCATCGTCTTCGCCTCGACCCGCGAAGGCGTGAAGCACCTGTCGTCGCGCCTACATAACCGTGGCTTCGACGTCGTCACCCTTTCGGGCGAGCTCAGCCAGGCCGAGCGCACCAATGCGCTGCAATCCATGCGCGATGGCCGCGCCCGCATCTGCGTCGCCACCGACGTCGCTGCCCGCGGCATCGATCTGCCGAACCTGGACCTCGTGATCCACGCCGACCTGCCGACCAATCCCGATACGCTGCTGCATCGTTCGGGCCGCACCGGCCGGGCAGGGCGCAAGGGCACCTGCGTCATCATCTCGCCGATGCATCGCCGCAACGTCGCCCAACGCGTCCTCAAGGTGGCCAAGCTCGACGTCACCATGATGGCGCCGCCCTCGGCCGAGGAAATCGAGGCCCGTTACCGCGAGAGCATTCTCAGCGCCGAGGGCCTGACCCGCCCGGTCGCCGATGACGAGGCCGAATTCGTCGGCCAGCTGCTGGCCCGCTACACGCCCGAAGCCATCGCCGCCGCCTATCTGCGCCAGCAGCTCGCTGCCCGTCCGGCGCCCGAAGACGTCTCCGACGCCCCGGTCTTCGACAAGCCGGGCGACAAGGACCCGCGCACCCGCGAGCGCTTCGAGGGCGGCACCTGGTTCAAGGTCACTGTCGGCCGCAAGCACAAGGCCGAGCCGCGCTGGCTCTTGCCCATGCTCTGCAAGGCCGGCAACGTCACCAAGACCGCGATCGGCTCGATCCGCATTTTCGATACCGAATCCATTTTCGAAGTCGCCGCCCCCAAGGCCGATGCCTTCGCCAAGTCGATCGAGAAGAATGGCTCGGGCGAACGCGGCGTGACCATCTCGGCCGTCGACGGCCCCGGCGAGCGCCGCTCCGGCCCGCCACCGAGCCAGCGTCGTCCGCCCGGTCCGGTCGAGCGCTACGACCCCAACGCCCCGCGCCCCGAGCGCAATGACCGCCAGCATCGCTACGGCTCAGCCGGGCTGCGCCCCGACGATCTCGAAGCAGCGCCCGCCACCGGCGGCTGGAACCCGGCAGCCGAGTCCGAAGCCCCGCGTGCCCCGCGGCCCGACTTCGACAAGCCACGGCCGCCCAAGGTCGCCAAGGCGCCGCCGAGCAAGGACAAGGGCAAGCCCAAATGGGCCGGCAAGCCTGCCGAGGGCGCACCCTTCGCCAAGAAGGAAAAGCCTGCCAAGAAGGACCACAAGCCAAAGCGCAAGCCCCAGGTCTGATGGGGGCTAGACCTCATGGTGAGCCCGTCGAACCACGCGGTCGGGAACACAAATCCAGCCACGACCTCGTCCTTCGACAAGCTCAGGATGAGGTCTGTTGCGATCTCACGGATTGAACCAGAGCGATGACACTGCCCACCATCTTCAGCTTCTGGCATGGGCCGATGAGCTGGCTCGAGGCTTTGTCTATTGCCTCGTTCAATCGCCAGGGGCATCGCGTCGAGGTCTATTCCTACGATGCGATACCCGGCCTGCCTGATGGTGCGGTGGCGCGCGATGCCGCCGAGGTGCTGCCGCGAAAGCGGCTGATGTTTTACAAGGGTCGGGGCACGCCGGGCGTATTCTCCGACCTCTTCCGCATGACCGGCCTGCGCCAGAACAGGGGCGTCTATGCCGATCTCGACGTCTATTGCGTCCGCCCCATCGCCGGCCCGCCCGACTACCTGATGGCCTATGAGCGGCCCGGCTCCGTCAACGGCGCGGTGCTGCACATCCCGGCCAATGCCCCGCTGCTCGATGATCTGCTCGGCATTTTTGCGCCCGGCCCGCGCCCGCTGCTCGAGCCGCATCTGCCCATCTTCCGCCGCCTCGAAGTCGGGGTGCGCCGCCTCTTCGGCGATCCCGTCGCGCCCGAACACATGCAATATGGCGCCACCGGCCCCATGGCCCTGACGCACTATGTGCAGCAGCGTGGCCTCGCCGGCCACGTCCTGCCCAGCTCGGCGCTATACCCGATCCCCTACGAAGGCATCCCGGGGCTGATGCAGCCCGGCTCCAGCGTCGACGCGGCCATTGGCCCCGATACGCTGGCCATCCACCTCTGGCGCAGCCAGCTCACGCGCCGGGGCAGGGCCGACATGCCGCCGCCGCCGCCGGGCAGCGCCATGGCCGAACTCTGCGCCCGCGAAGGGCTGGCATTGGCCTGAGCGGCCGCCGGCCCCTGTGAGACGCTATCGATCAGGCGTACAATGCCTCCACCGGCCGTCCGGGCCGGATGGGAGGACATCATGACGGCCTACAATATCGTGCGCATGCGCGTTAAGCCGGGTTTCGAGAAACAGTTCATCACCCATCACGATACGCTGCTCGCGGAGGTGGCGGAGGACTTCAAGGCGGCCGGCCTGCAGCGGTTCAGCCTGGTCAAGACAGGCGAACGCGACTTCTGCGTGCTGGGCGAATGGAACGACTTCGACAGCATCGTCAAAGCCCGCCCCGTCATGATCCACTCGCTCGATGGCCTGCGGTCGATGCTCGAGGACCTCGGCAACGGCCTCGGCGTCACCGACCCGGTCTCGGGCGATGTCGTGGCCGAATACGCTGTGTGACTGACTGCGCGCGATAAAGCCGCAAGGTGAGTTGCCACCCTCCGGAAATCCCATCAGGATGCCGGTCGGGCGCGCTTTGCCTGTGCGAGGACAGAAGATGAGCGAGAACTCGAACCCTTTCGACGGCGAGATCATGCGCGACGCGCATTACCATCGGGCGGACATGGCAGGCTCCAACTTCGATGGGGTCAACCTCGCCGAAGCCAGGTTTTACGCCAACCTCAGCGGCGCAAGGTTCACCGATACCAACCTGAGCCGGGCTGCGTTCGATGACGTCAATCTGGCCGCGACGACGTTCAACGACGTCAATCTGTCCGGGATCACTGTGACCAACGCCAACCTGTCCGGCGCGGTGTTTGATGGCGTCTCGCTGGCCAATGCCGCGATCAGGAACGCCGACCTGGCCGGAATGACCATTGATGGCGTCTTGGTGAGCGACCTGCTCGCCGCCTACGCCCGCATGCCATCCTGACTACCGCGTTTTCCGCGCGTGATACGTTAGCGCCAGCGCGATCATATGCTTGAGCGCGGCTTCGTCCGGGGCCTCGCCCAGGATGACGCCGCGATCGCCGTCATAGCCGAAGCCATCCGGATAGAGCGCGCGATAGCGGCTCAGCAGGTCCGTCTTGCAGTTCACATAGATCCCCGGCTTGCCCGACCGCTTGTCCCGGCCGATGCGCACCGTCGTGCCACTGCCGCTGGCCGAGGTCAGGTAGCTGACCTCGCCCCATTTGAGCGTCTCCTCCAGCGGCCCGACGCCGTCGGTCGCAGCCGCGGTCTCCGCGATCAGCGCCCGCAGCCCCATCAGCCTCTCCCGCAACGGCGCGGGATAGGCGTCCAATACGGCCGCGACATCAGGGTCCATGCTACTTCTTGCCCTTGATGTCGATCTCGGGCTTGGCAACGCCAGTCCCGCTCGTCACCGAAGCCGCCAGCCCATCCAGCGTACCGCCGCTCAAACCCAGTTCGCCCATCAGTGCATCGATCAGCGGCGCCTGGCTGCGATAGCGCAGAGCTGCTGCCACCGCCTGGTCGGCCAGCCCGCCGCCATTGGCCGCCACGCCATCGCCGCCGCCATTCTGGCTCGAACCGTTGAGGCCATCGACATGCAGAATCTTGATCCCGTCGATATTTTGCATCGGCTTGACGCTCTCGGCGATGATCTGCGGCAGCGCCTCGATCAGCCGCATCCGCACCTGCATGGCGATCTGCTCTGCATTGAGCGTATTGCTGGCCTCGTTCACCGAGCGCTTGCCTTCCGCCTCGACCTTGTAGACCGCTGCCAGCGCCTCGGCCCGCAGCTTTTCGGAATCGGCCGAGCCCTTGGCCGCCACGCGGGCCTTGTCGGCGTCTGCCGTGGCCCCGATGCGGACCGCCTCGGCGCGGTCGGTCGCCGCGGACTTCTCGGCCTCGGCCGCCACGGTGATCGAAATCGCCGCCTGCTCGGCGGCCTTGCGCGCTTCGATGAGCTGGATGGCCTTTTCGCGTTCCGCCACCGCGGTTTGGCGTGAGGTCGTCACCTCTTCCGCCGCCCTGGCGGCGACGGCGCGCGCCTCGTCGGCGGCCGCGTCGGCAACCGACTTTTCCTTGCTCTTGACCGCAATGGCGATGTCGCGCGCCTGTTCGGCCAGCGCAATCTGCCGGGCTTTGTCCACCGCCGCCGCTTCCACGGCCAGCGCCGTGGCGATTTCGCGCTCCTGCACGATCTGGCTCGAGGCGATGTCCGCTTGGCGCACCTGCTGCGCTGCCAGAATGCGCGCCTCCTCGGCTTCGCGCTCACGCTCGGACTGCTGCTGCTTGATCAGCGCAGATTGCTCGGCCATCCGCGTCTGGATTTCGCGTTCCTGCTCCAGGCGTGCAAACTCCTTGTCGCGGGCGATCTGGTATTTCTGCGCCTCCGCCTCGAAATTCTTGCGCTCGATCAGCACCTGCGTTTCCTGCTCGATATCGTTGCGCGTCTTGCGCCGCTCCTCGATAGCCTGCGTCAGCTTGGTGAGACCTTCCGCGTCGAAGGCATTGTCCGGGTTGAAGAATTCCCGGTTGGTCTGGTCGAGCCCGGTCAGCGATACCGATTCCAGCTCCAGCCCGTTCTTGAGAATGTCCTCGGAAACCGCCGCCTGCACCTTCTGCACGAAGTTGACGCGCTGCTCGTGCAGCTCTTCCATCGCCATCTCGGCAGCCACGGCGCGCAGCGCGTCGACGAACTTGCCTTCCACCAGCTCCTTGAGCGCGCCCGGCTCCATGGTGCGCCGGCCCAGCGTCTGGGCGGCGTTGGCGATGGATTCGATCACCGGCTGCACCCGCACGTAGAATTCGGCCTGCACGTCCACACGCATGCGGTCCTTGGTGATCAGCGCCTGGTCGGCGGCGCGGCGCACTTCGAGCCGCAGCGTGTTCATGTTGACCGGGATCTGCTCATGCAGGATCGGAAACACCAGTGCGCCGCCATTCATGATCACCTTCTGCCCACCAAAACCGGTGCGCACGAAGCTGACCTCCTTGGACGAGCGCTGGTAGAGGCGCGAAAACACCATGCCGATGGCGAACAGCGCCACCAGGATCACGGCGATCATGATCAGGATATCGTAGAGGGACTGGGACACGGGGCTGAACTCCTGGACCGGGGTTGGCGGCGTTGCTTGGATGGTGGTCGTTGTCGTGGCGGGGGCAGGCGGATCGGCACTGGCCGGTGGTGGCGTCGCCACCGGCGTTGGGCCGGTCTCGATCGCCGCTGGTGCCCGAAATGTCTGTGGCATCAGCTGGCCGGTTTGAGCTTGCTGATGGCACGATAGACGGGTCCCTGCTGGCGGATGATGACAACCTCGGAGCCTTCAGGCATGGCCGGCTCGCCGTCGTCGGGTTCGATCAGCAGGTAATGGGTCTTGCCGTGGATGTCGGTCAGCTTTGCTTCGGCCGGGGTGCCGGGCCCGGCAACGCCGCGAAACACGGTCGCCACCCGGCCGACAAAGGCCTTGGTGCTGACCGCCTCGGTTTCTTCCTTGGGCATGATACGGGCAATGGCCAGCCCGACATGGCGCGTCACAAAGGCGGCGCCGATCGCTGCCGGTACGCTGGCGAGCCAGGGATCGAGCGCGAAGCCGAGCGTCCGCCGCAGGGCTTCCTGCAGGGCGAAGCCGCAGAGGCCAAAACTGGCCAGGATAAGGATCAGCACCACAAGTGCCGGCAATTTGCCGAAGCTGAGCCAGCTCAGCGATTGGCTCAGCGGCCCTACTTCCATGTCGGGGATATCGGCGTCGAGATCGGGCAGGGCGCTGTCGACCATGGCCGATGGCTGCGCCCCCAATAGCAGCCCCAGCAACTCGATGAACGCGATGGCGAGCGTGAGCCCGATGGCGACGGCGAACGGCGCGGTTTCGCTTGCAAACACGTCCATTCGGCTAGCCTCCCGCTGGTCGATTGGGCCTGATTGTCCGCGCGGCGGACTGTCAAACTTCAATATCGGGACTTGGTGCGCCCCGGTCAAGGCAAGTGGACTTCACCCCACGCAATTGTCGAAAATTGTCGGCAGGCCGACCCGGCCATCAGACGATTGGTCAGACGGGTTCTGCATGCTTGCGGTTGGCCGCGATCTGTTGCGCCAGCAGCGCAATATCGTCCGCGAATTTGTCCGCCGCCTGCTGGCTGTGTTCGGACCAATGGCCGAACTTGCGCAACAGGGGCATGAACGCCGCCAGGTCCTCCGGCGTCCAGCCACTGAGGAAATCGCCCATGATCAGGAATTTATAGGCGCGCACGGCCTCCACGATCGTCCGCCCGGCATCGGTCAGCTCGATAATGGTCCGCCGCGCATCGGCCTGGCTGACGGCCCGCCGCGCATAGCCCAGCTCAACCATCTCGCTCACCACCCGGCTGGCGCGCGACGGGTCGATGTTCAGCCGCTCCGCCACCGTCGCCACCATCGTCTCGGTGCCGAGCGTCTCGCCGAATTCGCCCACTGGCGCCTCGATGGCCACCAGCACGTCGAGCTGTGCCAGATCAATTCCGATCTTGAGGTCGACCAGGGCCTGGTGTCCAAGCTCGCGCTTCATGGCGCGTCGGCGCCAGTTTTGCAGCAAGGCGTCTATGCCGATAACGGCGTCCACGGTGTCCTGGGCGATCCCCGCCTTCCGCAGCAGGGCATTGATGTCGGTCGTGCCACCGGATTGGGGCATGGCAGTCCTCGCAATTTCACATGCTTTCAGCAATTGCATGCTATTGACATGTAATTGCTACCGGCAGATATATGCCGCAACAGTTCATACCACAAGTGGGCGCGACTCCCGGCGCTCCAAGGATCATTCAATGTCTCCAGCTGCACAATCCACCCAAGAGCCGCAGGGCCAGTCGGTGGGCCTCATCATCGGCGCCGTGGCAGTGACGCTGCTGCTGGCCTCGCTCGGCCAGACCATCGTCTCCACAGCGCTTCCCACCATTGTCAGCGAGCTTGGCGGGCTTGACCATCTGACCTGGGTGGTCATCGCCTATCTGCTCAGCTCCACCGTCGTGGCCCCCGTCTATGGCAAGCTCGGCGACCTCTATGGGCGCAAGATCGTGCTGCAGGTGGCAATCGTCATCTTCCTGGTCGGCGCCGGCCTCTCGGCCTTTGCCAATTCCATGAACTTCCTTATCTTCGCCCGCATCGTGCAGGGACTGGGCGGTGGCGGTCTCATGGTCGTGGCCATGACCGTGGTGGCCGACGTCATTCCCCCGCGCCAGCGCGGCAAGATCCAGGGCATTTTCGGCGCCGTGTTCGGTGTGGCCACCGTGGTCGGCCCGCTGCTGGGCGGCTTCATCGTCGAGCATTTGAGCTGGCACTGGATCTTCATCATCAACCTGCCGCTGGGCGTGCTGGCCTTGGCGGTCATCGGCTTCGCCCTCAAGCCAAAGGCGACGCGCGTCGCTCACAAGGTCGACTATATGGGCTTTGTCCTGCTCACCACGGCACTGTCGGCTTTTGTGCTGGCCACGAGCCTGGGCGGCAACACCTTCCCCTGGCTCTCGGTGCAGATCGACGGTCTGGTCGCCTTGGCCGCAGCTGCCTTGGCTGCCTTCGTCTGGGTCGAGGCTGGCGCCGCCGAGCCCGTGCTGCCGCTTCAGCTGTTTCGCAACAACACCTTCCTTGTCACCAACGCCGTCGGCTTTCTGGTCGGCATGGCGATGTTCGGCTCCATCACCTTCCTGCCGATGTATCTGCAGATCGCCAAGGGCGTTTCCCCGACCAGTTCGGCGTTCCAGCTGCTGCCCATGATGGTCGGCCTGATCGGCGCCTCGACCCTGTCGGGTTTCGTCATGAGCAAGACCGGGCACTATCGCATCCTGCCCGTCGTCGCCACCGCGACCCTGTTCGTCGGCTTGCTGCTGCTGGGCATCATGCAGCTCGACACGCCCGATTGGCAGATCGCGCTCTACATGTTCATCGTCGGTATCGGCATCGGCCCGGTCAACAGCGTCGGCGTCACCGCCACACAGAATGCCGTGCCGCGTGAACTGGTCGGCGTCGCCACCGCTGGCACCACGCTGTTCCGCCAGATTGGTGGCTCCATCGGCGTGTCGGTCTTCGGCGCGATCTTCTCCAGCGGCCTCGCCAGCCAGCTCGGTGACGCGGTCCCGTCGGGCGGCGGCTCATTCAATGCGCAGGCGATCCAGGCGCTGCCCGAAGCGGTGCGGGCCCAGGTGCTCGAAGGCTTCGCCGCCGCATTGCACCCGGTCTTCCTCACTGCCGCCGGGGCCGCGGTCATCGCCTTCGGCCTCTCCCTGCTGCTCAAGGAGATTCCCCTGGCAACCACTCTGCGCAAGGAGCCGGAGGCCGAGTTCGCTGCCGAGGAAAATGCCACCGCCGCCGCCGTTGGCGCCCCGAGCTGATTCACGCGTCCCCGGACCATCCGATGGTCCGGGGACCTTTTCGTGGTCGCTCAACCAGAACCTCCATCTCCGCCCGCTTGGGGATGACCATTGCATTTCAATGACTTGAGTCCGTCGACGGAATCGCCGTGGCATCGGCTTGAATCGACGCGCGAAGCCTTTGAATCAATTTCTCAACCCTCCGTGCCTGTTGCAAAAAAGCTGAGGTTGCGCGTCAACGCGCCGGCCTCCCAAAATTGTTAATGGCCAAATCAGAGAAGCTTGCTAGATTCCGCGCATAAATGCCGATTTAGCGTCGCCGGCCCCATACATTGGAGAGCAAATAGTGCCCTTGCGCTGGCAGGAAGTGGCTGTGCCACTGTTCGTTATCGTCTCGCTGATCGTGCTGAAATACGTTCCCTTTACCACCGGTCTGCCGCTCGCCCGTGCCGCCGGCGTCGTTGCCTTCGGCTATGCTGCGTTTCTTGCCTTGCGCCTGGTGCAGAGCGAAGAGGCCGTGAGCGTCGAAGGCTGGTCCGAGCTTCGCCCCTCGATGGTCGAGTATTTCGCCTGCTACGGCGCCGCTGCGCTCGCGGTGGTGCTGATGAGCGCCATTATCGTCATCGGCGGCAGCAAGCATGTGGAGGCCACGCAGATGGTAGCCACCTTCATCGCGTCCGTGATGCTCGGGGCAGGGGCCGTGGCCATCGGCCTGGGTGGTCTGTTCACCCGCGTACGGTGGAACAACACTCTGCTCGAGCACCGCAGCGCCCTCGGCCGCGAGACCAAGATTGCCTGGTCCGACGTCCGCGCGGTTCGTCCCAATTGGCGCGGCGTGACCATCGCCACCCACGACGCTCAGCGCGTTACCTTTTCGCAGTTCCATTCCGGCGCGGCCCAGCTGGCGCTTCACGCCACCAACCGCGCCCGCCGCAATGCCGAGACCTCGACCAAGGCCTTCGCCACGCTCTGAGGGCCGCCAAGCCGCCAAAAACAATGGCCGTGTCCAGGAAACATCCCGGGCACGGCCATTTTCTGTTCGCCAGCGCGAGGCGCCGGCCGCATTCGCCGCCTATTCGGCGGGGGCGTGAGTCTGGAATACCGGGGCGGGAGCCGGGCGCACGGTGGCCGCATGCTCGGCGCGCCAGACACGGTGCACCAGATACGCCTGCACCAGCAGCAATCCGAGTTCGCAGACCCAGAGCACGCCGACCAGGCCCGGCACGCCGTTGAGAATGGCGTTGAGCATGGCGATCGAGAAGAACGTCCGGACGGCGACGTCGGTCAAGCCATTGGCCCAGCTTGGATTGATCAGCCGCAGCACGGCCCAGATCGAGATCAGCGACCCGAGGAAATTGATGAACATCATGGCCAGCGGCGACAGGTCGCCCACATGGCCGCCAAGTCCAACTGCGCCGTTAAGTGTATCCAGCACCATAAGATACAGGCCGGCGACGCCGGGCAGGGCGAGCGGCAGGCAAGTGACAAGATCGTAGACAGCGCTGGTCTTGACCGCGCGCGCGAGCTGAAGATTGAGATCGGCCATCGACATTCCCCTCAAAGCAATGACGACCGGAGTGTACAACTTTACGATTGCTTTACCATAACGACATCTTAAGATCGTTAAGATCGGGCGGTTGCCGCTGGCGCAGACGCATTCATGCGGCGAATGGCGACCATCACGCCAATTCAATTGAGCCCCGGCGCCGCCTCCGTTACTTTGCGTCTCATGAACCAGTCTGTTGTTCTCCGCACCGTTCGTTCGGTCTGCCCGCATGATTGTCCGTCGGCCTGCGCGCTGGATGTCGACATCATCGACAGCAGCACCATCGGCCGGGTCCGCGGCGCCAAGGACGACCCCTACACCGCTGGCGTGATCTGCGAAAAGGTCGCCCGCTATAGCGAGCGTGTGCACCACCCACAGCGCCTGATGCATCCCCTGCGCCGCAGCGGACCTAAGGGCAGCGGCCAGTTTGAGCGCATCTCCTGGGACGAGGCGCTCGACGAAATCGCCGCACGCTTCAGCCAGATCGAGGCCGAACACGGCGCCGAGGCGATCTGGCCCTATTACTATGCCGGCACCATGGGCCATGTGCATCGCGACGGCATCGATCGCCTGCGTGCCGCCAAGGGTTATTCCCGCCAATACGACACCATCTGCACCGGCACCTCCTGGCCCGGCTACATCGCCGGCACGGGCATGCTGGGCGGCGTCAATTCCGAGCAGATGGCCGAGAGCGACTGCGTGGTCATCTGGGGCACCAATGCGGTGCACACCCAGGTCAATGTGATGACCCATGCCATGCGCGCCAAAAAGGAGCGCGGCGCCAAGGTCGTCGTCATCGACATCTATGAAACCGCCACCATGGCCCAGGCCTATCTGGGCCTCGTCCTACGCCCGGGTACTGACGGTGCGCTCGCCGTCGCCGTCATGCATGTCCTGCTGCGCGACAATCTCGCCGACCGCGCCTATATGGCCAAATACACCGACTTCAGCCCCGATTTCGAGGCGCATCTGGCGACGCGCACCCCGGAATGGGCCGCCGAAATCACTGGCCTCACGGTCCAGCAGATTACCGCCTTCGCCCACCTCGTCGGCACCACGCCGCGCTCCTACTTCCGCATGGGTTATGGTTTTACCCGCCAGCGCAACGGCGCCACCGCCATGCATGCGGCGCTCTGCATTCCCGCCATGACGGGCGCCTGGCAACATCGCGGCGGCGGGGCGCTCCATTCCAATTCCGGCACCTGGCAGCTCGACAAGTCGGCCATATCAGGCGCGTCGATGCAGAAGGGCGATCCGCGCTGGCTCGATATGTCCGAGATCGGTCCAATCCTCACCGGCGACAGTAAGGCGCTCAAGGGTGGCGGGCCGGTCAAGGCCATGATCGTGCAGAACACCAACCCGGCTTCGGTGGCTCCCGACCAGACCCTGACCCATGCCGGCTTCGCCCGCGAAGACCTGTTCCTCGTCGTGCATGAGCAGTTCATGACCGAGACGGCCGAATTTGCCGATATCGTGCTGCCTGCCACCATGTTCCTCGAACACAACGACTACTACACTCGCGGCGGCCATGTCCGGGTGCTCTATGGCCCTGCTGTCATCGAGCGCCCCGGCGAGACCCGCTCCAACCATGAAGTCATCAACGCCCTGGCGTTGCGCCTGGGTCTCGACGACGACAGCTTCAAGACCGTCGACCGCGACGTCGTCGCCGAAACCTTCCGCCGTTCCAACTACCCTGACCTGGCCGAGGTGGAAAAGACCGGTTTCGTCGACCGCGAGCGCCCCGACGCCGTGGCCCGCTTTGCCGATGGCTTCGCCTGGCCCGACAAGTGCTTCCGCTTCGCACCCAATTGGCAGGATGTCGCCGACAAGAAGGGCTATCTCTGGACCTGCGACCCCGCCGATATGCCGCGCTTCGCCGACCACTGGGCCATCACCGAAGCCACCGATGCCGACCACCCGTTCCGCCTCGCCACCAGCCCGGCCCGCGCCTTCCTCAATTCCAGCTTCAACGAAACGCCCGGCAGCCAGAAGCGTGAGGGCGTCCCTTCGGTCTTCATCCATCCCGATGACGCCGCCCGCCTCGGCATCGAAGAGGGCCAGTTCGTCACGGTCGGCAATAGCAGGGGCAATGTGGACCTGACGGCTCGCGTCCGGACCGGCTTGCCGACGGGCGTGCTCATCGCCGAGGGCCTGCACCAGAACAAGGCCCACCGCCGGGGCAAGGGCATCAACACCCTGACCAACGCCACCCCAGCGCCCCCCTTCGGCGGCGCGGCCTTCCACGATGCCGCGGTGTGGATCAGGCGGGCGGATTGAGCCCTCTTCCCCTCTCCCCTTGAGGGAGAGGGACCACCTGACGCGTTCAGCGGAAGGTCAGGGTGAGGGGTGCTGCGACATCCCATGCCGGAAGCCCAGAAAGAGACCCCTCATCCGCCCTTCGGGCACCTTCTCCCTCAAGGGGAGAAGGGAAGAGAGGAGGAATTACCCCCGCACCAGCCGCTTGGGGCTAACTGGATAGGTCCGGTCCTTGCCCAGCATGGTCACCTCGAGCGCCGGCCAGTGGAATAGGCCGACAAAGGCCGGCGACAGGATGTTGAGCGACCCGGTCGAGGCGCCATAGGCCGGCAGGATCATCAGGCGATTGTCATGCACGAAGCAGGGCCGGCGCGTCGTGCGCCCGTCGATATAGATATGCGCCGCCGGGTGCAGGTGGCCGGCAACGAGGCCGCTGGCGCCACGCTGCGGTTCGTGGCTGAGGGTCAGGCCGGCCAGCGCCAACTCCGGCAGGCATGTGCCGCCGATGGCATGGGGCGCCGGATCGTGATTGCCCGAGAGCCAGATGCAGTCGACCATGTCGGTCAGCGTATCGAGCCGCATGCGGTCGGCATTGCTGAGCAGACGGCTGGCATCGGCCCGATGGAAACTGTCGCCCAGCGAGATCAGTCGCTGTGCGCCGGTGCGGCGCAGGTCGGCCTCGAGCCGCGCCAGCGTCATGCCGGTATCATAGGGCGGCAGCATCTGCCCGCGGCGGGCGAAGCTGGCCATTTTCTCGAAATGCAGGTCCGCGACCAGCAGCGTCTGCTGGCTGTGCCAGTAGAGACCGCCCGAGGGCAGAGGTTCGAAATTGTGGCCGGCAAAGCGCAAGATCGGCGTCTCCGTGATCTCGGCTCGAGAGAGTTGCTGGTTCAAGACAGGCCGAGGGCCTCTTTCATCAATTCATCCGCAGCATCTGCCATAGCTGATTCGCGGCCCTCCCCGAAAATCGGCTCCCTGCCGATATCGAGCATGACCGGCACGGCGAGAGGGGAAATCTGCAGTAGCGGCTTGTGCACGATATGGCCGCGGATGCGCCGCAGCATATCGCCCAGCCGCTCGATGTCGAGCAGTCCGCGCGCGGCGTCGCGACGGGTCGCCTGGATCAGGATGTGGTCCGGCTCGTGCTGGTAGAGCACGTCGTAGATCAGGTCTGAGCTCATCGTGATCTGCCGACCGGATTTCTCCTTGCCCGGATGCCGGCGCTCGATCAGCCCGGCAATAATGGCGCAGTTGCGGAATGTCCGCTTCATCAGCGCCGACTCATCGAGCCAGTCCTCCAGGTCATCGCCCAGCATATCCTCGGAGAACAGGTCATCGAGCGACAGGCGGTCGGTGCGGATCAGGGCGCTGAGATCGCCCAGTCCCCAGATGCCCAAGGCGTATTCGCTGGCAACGAAGCCCAGCGGCCGGGCCCGGGCACGTTCGAGCCGCCGCGTCAGCAGCATGCCCAGCGTCTGGTGCGCCAGCCGCCCTTCGAACGGGTAGCAGACAAGGAAATTCTGCGCCCCGCGCGGGAAGGTCTCGACCAGCAGACTATCGCGCCGGGGCAGCACCGAGATGTCGCGCTGCAGCCGTAGCCAGTCGCTGACCTGGTCGGGCAGCACATGCCAGCTCTCGGGCGTATCGAGCATCCTGCGGACGCGCGCGGCCAGGTAGGTCGAGAGCGGAAACTTGCCGCCCATATAGCTGGGAATCTTGGGATTGGCCGACTGGGCGCGGCTGACGAATGCCTCGTTGTCCTTCATCCCCTCGAAGGCGACGATTTCGCCGCCGAACATGAAGGTGTCGCCGGGCAGCAGCGTACCGAAGAAATATTCCTCCATTTCGCCCAGCACGCGCCCGCCATAGCCGACCGGGCTGTTGGACTGCCCCTTCTTGAGGCCGCGTTGGCGGATCAGCCGCACCCTGACCATCGGCTCCTCGATGATGGTGCCGATATTGAGCCGATATTGCTGGGCCACCTGCGGATTGGCGATGCGCCACTTGCCGTCATCGGTCTTCTTGAGGCGGGCATAGCGCTCATAGGCCTTGAGCGCGTAGCCTCCGGTGGCGACGAATTCAACCACCCGGTCGAACTGACCGCGTTCGAGGTCGCGATAGGGCCAGGCGCGGCGGATCTCGTCGTAAAGGTCGTCCGCGTCGAACGGCGCCGCGCAGGCCATGCCCAGAACATGCTGGGCCAGCACGTCATAGCCGCCCGAAACAGGGTCTTCACTGTCCTGATGGCCTTCAACGTGAACATCTGCGGCCTGATTGTCCTGGTCATCGTGATCCTCCAGGCCCACCGCGTCATCGTGTGGGCTGGCGAGATGCGCGCCGCGGGCATCCCGCTGACGGACCGCCCGAACTGAACGCTGCGGGACCGC
>CBFGMY010000027.1:0-27803 GCA_965650055.1 uncultured Devosia sp. | reverse complement strand
CGAATTCGCAATCCCCCGTCTCCTGGAAATCGATCTGGCGACGGCCCGCGAACGGGCCGCGCCGCGACGTCACCAATGTCAGGTGGTCCTCGCTGAAGACGAAACGCTCGATATGGTCGGGCAGCGCGTGCTCGGCGGCGAAGCCGAGATCGGCCGCCCCCGCGGTGATCGCTGCCGCGATATCGGTGCTCTCGCGCTCCTCGATGCCGATGGCGACGTTTATCTCCAGAGCCGCCCAGCCAAGGGCCTGCTCGGCGGCATGACCGAGGTGCCGGGTTCGGAATGGTCGGCCGAGCTGGGCAGCGTGGATTATCCGGCCGCGGGCGATTGGAAACATCACGGCCAGGTGGTCCACATCTTCACCCACTTCCGGCTCGAACTCGAAGTGTGGTCGGCTTTGGTTGATCCAACGGGGCTCGATGACGGCTGGTGGGCGGGGCGGCGGGCTCTCGCCGGCGAGGCGCTGCCCACCTTGTTCCGCAAGGTGCTGGCGACAGCCGGGCTCGACTAGCCCGTTGACAAGCGCCCGCCAATGCCCGAGCCTTGCGACATGACCCGCCGCACCAACAAGCTCAACAGCTCGAAAAAAGCCCCCGCTTAGGGGCTGATGGTCGTCGCGCGCAGGTTTTAGCAAGCATCCCGATCAGATTGACCCCGCCGGTTTCGACGGGGCTTTTTTCACATGCGCGCTCCGTCTCCCGGCCCAAGGAGATGGACTATGGAAATCAACACCCTGCACGGCCTCTGGCTGCCGCTCATCACCCCGTTCCGCGACGGTGTGCTCGACGAGGCCTCGCTTCGTCGGCTGGTCACCCATTACACCGCCGGGCCGATCGATGGCTTCATCCTGGGTGCCACCACCGGCGAGGGCATGTCGCTCGACGATGACGAGGCGGCGCGGCTAGTGGCCGTAACGCGTGATGCGCTCGCGGCCATCGGCAGGGCCATGCCGATCTATCTAGGCCTTTCAGGTAGCGATACGCGCAAGCTGGTCAAGACAATCGGCCAGACCGCGCAATGGGGCATGGACGGCTATTTGATTGCCTGCCCGTACTATACGCGTCCCTCGCAACTGGGGCTATTTCAACATTTTTCGGCGCTGGCCGACAGCACGGCCAGGCCGATCCTGATCTACAACATTCCCTATCGCACCGGCGTCAACCTGGGCAACGAGACCATGCTGCGCCTCGCCGAGCGTGCCAACATCGTCGGCGTCAAGGATTGCTGTGCCGATCCGGCGCAGTCTTTCGACCTGGTGCGGCAAAAGCCGGCCGGCTTTGCCGTGCTGACGGGCGAGGACCCGTTCTACTATTCGGCCCTGACCCAGGGCGCCGACGGCGCCATTCTGGCATCGGCTCATGTGCACACGGCGGGGTTCGCGGCCATCCGTAACAAGCTGCTGGTCCATGACCAGCAGGGCGCACAGGCCGATTGGCAGCGCCTGGCCGATATTCCCCGTCTGCTGTTTGCCGAACCGAGCCCGGGCGCAATCAAGCACTGGCTCTGGCGCGCCGGCCTCATCGACAGCCCGGAAATGCGGTTGCCCATGGTGCCGGTGAGCGCCGGGCTGGCGGAAAGGATCGAGCGGGCGATGGCCGAGAACTAGCTCAGGCCGCCTGGGTTCGCCGGTTGGGCGAGCGCCCCTGGCGCTCCGCTTCCGGGCAGATTTCGACGCGGTTCCGGCCGGCTTCCTTGGCCCGATAGAGCGCCGCATCGGCGCGCACGAAGGCGCTGGCCGGCGGTTCGCCGGCCGCATATTCGGCAATGCCGAAGCTGGCGCTCAGCCGATCATCGGCCGCCAGCGCTAGATGGATCATCTCATTGAAGCGGAGGCGGATCATGTCGGCCAGCCCCTCCGCCTGCTGGACGCTGGCGCCCGGCAGCAGCAGCGCGAATTCCTCGCCGCCAATGCGTGCGGCATGATGGCCCGTGCGCTCGATGATCGCGGCGAAGGCCTGGATCACCGCATCGCCTGCCTGATGGCCATAGCGATCATTGACCTGCTTGAAATGGTCGATATCGCAGAAGATGACTGCCCCGCCTGCTGGACTGCGCTGCGCGGCCATCGCATCGACCGCGCGGCGATTGAGCAGGCCCGTGGGCCCATCGCGCTCAGACTGCTGCTGGAACGTGGCGATGGTGTCGGCAATGATCGAGGAAATCACCAGCGTGATGATGCCGAGGGTCACGAGGCTCTCGACGGCCAGCAGGGCCAGTTCGAGCGAGGAACCGTTGAAGGCCGGAAAGTCGACATCGAGCCCGAAATACCAGACCAGCAGCGGCAGCCGCGCCAGCCGCACCAGCGCCAGTGTGCCCACGGTGATCAGCAGCGATACATCGAGCACACGCCACCACTTCATGCCGCTCATGATCCGCAGGGCGGCGTCGAACATGGCCAGCGTGCAGGCAAGCTGCACGAAGAAGACTTGATAGAAGAATGGCGCGCCCGCCGCGGTCAGCGCGACGGCGATCGCGCACAAGCCGATAAAGCCTGCGAGATATCCCCACCGCCAGCGCTTCTCGGGCATCAGCGCATAGATGGTATTGTTGGCCAGCCAGAAGCCGAATGGCGCCAGCACCATGGCGGAGGCGAATTCGAGCACCGTGCCGGGGGCGAAGGTAAGGAACAGTGTCTGTACGGTGCCCACGGCCAGGGCGCCCGCGAGCCAGGCCAGCGGCACGTTACGCCGCAGCGCCAGGCTGGCGACAGCACAGAGCAGGGCCAACAGGCCCAGTATGCTGGCGATAACGATGTTGAGGCCAACCATGGTGGTCACGGCAGCGGTCCCTCGCGGCGTGAAGCGACACCATGCTGGACGATCGGCGGTTAACACCGCACTTCCACGCCCTCAGAAGTGAGCGCCGGGAGGCAGAAAAACGCCGAAATGGCGGGCGCGCCGCTGCCAATACCGGTGCGCTATGCCGCCGGGTGGCTGCCAAAGTCCCAAACAAAAAGGCCACCGGGGCAAACCGGTGGCCAGTTATAGAGCCTGAGACGATTGGAGGTCAGGATCAGGCAGAAAGCAAATCAAGTTTTGCACGGATGCCCGTGCGAAGTTCGTCAATCGGGCTAACCTGCCCGTTTTGTTCGTGGTGCCAGAAGGTCCAGCCGTTGCATGCTTCGGCGCCCTGAACCAAAGCGCCAACCTTGTGGATGGAGCCTTGATGGGAACCGGAGACCAGCGAGCCGTCTGCACGAACCATGGCGAAGTAACGTTTCGTTAAGTCGAAGAGTTGCGTGCCCGGATCAATAAGCCCCTGCTCGATCAGCGAGCCGAACGGAATGCGCGCTTCCTTGCGTTTCGGGGTGATCGACTGCAAGGCCTCGAACACGCCCGGGCGGATGCCGGCAATGCGCTTGAGGGCAGCGTTGATATAGGTCTCTTCTCGCTCGATGCCGATGAAATGGCGGCCCAGCTTGCGGGCCACGGCCCCGGTCGTGCCGGTGCCGAAGAAGGGATCGAGCACCACATCGCCCGGCTTGGTGGTCGCATTGAGAATGCGGAACAGCAGGGCTTCCGGCTTCTGGGTCGGATGCACCTTGTCGTCGGCATCGTCCTTGAGCCGCTCGGCGCCGGTGCAGATGGGGAACAGCCAGTCGCTGCGCATCTGCGTGTCGTCATTGGCCAGCTTCATCGCCTCATAGTTGAAGGTGACGCGGCTCTTCTGGCTTTTGGCGGCCCAGATCAGGGTTTCATGGGCATTGGTGAAGCGGGTGCCGCGGAAGTTCGGCATGGGATTGGCCTTGCGCCAGATGACATCGTTGAGCATCCAGAAATCGAGATCCTGGAGCGCCGTGCCGACGCGGAAGATGTTGTGGTAGCTGCCGATGACCCAGAGGGCACCATCGGGCTTGAGCACGCGGCGCGCGGCCTTGAGCCAAGCGCGGGTGAACTGGTCATAATGGGCAAAGCTGTCGAACTTGTCCCAGTCGTCGTCCACCGCATCGACCTTGCTCTGGTCGGGGCGGGTAAGGCCTTGGTCCAGCTGCAGGTTATACGGCGGGTCAGCAAAAATCAGATCGACTGAGCCGGCCGGCAAAGCATTCATGTGGTCGATGCAATCGCCCACGAGGATGGTATCGATCGGGAGGCGCGATGCCTCCTCCGCAGCGGCCTTTTCGGCCGTACGCGCGGTACGCAACATACACTTAACCCTAACGCAGTACTAACGAGACGGTTATAGCGTGTCAGAGTTAATGGAGCGTTCTTAAGGGGTTAGCGGGAGGTTAAAGTCTGCTGCGTGAGCCGCCAGATGAGGGGCGTGACTAAGCCACCTGCACCTGGCTCCGCACGCGCACCCACGCTTCCGCCACCGGGGCGAATTCTTCGCGGTGGTGGCGGCAGGGGCCGTGTTCGACCAGGGCCCGCATATGCTGGGGCGTCGAATAGCCCTTGTGGCCGGCAAAGCCGAAATGCGGGGCGTCGCCATCCATGATCCGGCACATGCGATCGCGCGTCACCTTGGCCACGATGGACGCGGCGGCGATCGAGACGCTGCGGCCGTCGCCGCCGATCAGCGCCAGGCCCTCGCAGGGCAGGCCCATCGGCACGTCGCGACCATCGATCAGGACGCGGTCTGGCCGCAGGCTGAGGCTGCAGGCGGCCTCTGCCATGGCCCAGAGCGTCGCGCCGCGAATGTTGCGGGTGAGGATGATGGAGGGTGGGGCGACCACCACCGACACCGCGAGCGCCGTGGCCATCACCTGCCCGAACAGCAGCTCGCGCTGCTCCTCGGTCAGTTTCTTGGAATCGTTGAGCCCGGGCGGGATGGCCTGCGCATCGAGCACCACGGCCGAAACCACGACGGGCCCGGCCAAGGGACCGCGGCCAGCCTCGTCGACACCGGCAACGACGCGCGCCCCGCGCGCCAGCAACTGGCGCTCGTGGCTATAGTCGGGCTCGGTCTGGATGGGCGAATCGAACAGCATGGCTTCAGCATCGTCCTCGCGCCGGCCAAGTCAACGCCGCCGCGATCACAGCCGCGCCAGCATGGTCTCACGGTCCGGGGCGAACAGGTGGTGGCCCACCCGGTTGGTCTCGTAGACGAAGTCGTGCAGCGACTTGCTGGTCGCAACCTGCGCGGAGACATCCCCGAGAACCACCAGGCGCTTCTGGTAGTTCTGCAGCTTCTGGAAGAATGCGCCGGCCATGCCGCTGCGCAATTTGAAAAACTCTGGATCCAGGCGCGCCACCGGCACCACGATGATGTCGGCATCGGTGCCATAGGTTTCCCCGATCAGGTCGAGCGCATCCTGTTCGCCGGCCAGCAGCGGGCCTGTTGCCTCGAGTTCGAGCAGCGCCACGCCATTATGGGTCAAGATCGGCATGTCGTTCTCCTTTTCGAAAACAATAGTGCGCATGACTGTAATGTCGGCGCGGGACTGCTATATACGACGCTGCTGGGGGCAGCACACGAAAGCATCCTCAATGATCGCCAGAATCGGCAGCGTCCTTATTACTCTGTTTGCGGCATCCTTGCCGGTAGCGGCAGAGCCCTTTCACCATCCCTACGGCGAATGGCGGGAATATCACCGCGACTGGCTCGCCGCCTGTCCTGATGCGATCAATGAAAGCGCCACCGACTATTACGGGTTTTCCTGCTTTGCCAGCACCGGCAGCCAGGAACTGAACAGCGCCAACCTGCCAGCATACAAGCTCACCGTGTTCCGCAACCGGCTGAACGGCGAGCTCGACGTGGCGATCACGGTGGCGGCCGATGGTGTCGAGACCGACACGAGCCGCCCGCTGGTGCTGGCCTTTGGCGGCGAGGCACCCGAGAGCTTCGATTTCACCGCTGACCTCGAGACGCGCTACAATACGATCAACCAGTTCTTCGTCGCCGACCCGGCCCGCAAGACGGCGCTGCTGGACAAGATGAAGGAGCGCAATTCGCTCCTGCTGACCGTGCCGCTCACCGGTGCGCTGGACAGCAAGGAAGTCTGGCTGTCGCTGCGCGGCGTCACCGCCTCGATCGACTTCATGGCCACCTATGCGCGCCGGGTAGCGCAGTATTAGAGTGGCGGCAGGCGCCGCTTGACGGGCTGCGCCTTGACGATGGCGGTGCTCGTCTCGGCCTTGTCGGCGATCCGGTCGAGGATTTCGTCGAGCTGCTCGATAGATCGCATCTGCAGCCGGGCGACGAAACAATCGTCTCCTGTTACCTTGTCGCATTCGGTGATCTGCGGAATGTCCTCGATCAGCCGCTGCACAATGTGCAGTTTGCCGGGCAGGGGCCTTATCCGCACGATGGCCTGCAGCGGATAGCCCACGGCCCGCAGGTCGAGATCGACGGTGAACCCGGCGATCACCCCTCGCTCTTCGAGCCGTCGCAACCGCTCCGACGCACTGGGCGATGACAGGCCCACCTGCTGCGCCAGCTCCTTGATCGATAGCCGCGCATTGTCGGCAAGAGCTTCGATGATCTTCTGGTCAATCTCGTCAATCATGGCGGTTCCGTAGGAAAATTGATCAAGAAGCCATGCATTGTAAGGCAGACATCGCGTTTTGCCTATAGATCGATATGGAAAGCGGTCGTCGCCGCGGGGTAGCTTATGCGCCAGATGGAGGCGACGATGAGCACGACACGCGGCACGATTGAAATGACGGTGGCCATGGCCATATCGGGCACGATCGGCGCCTTCGTGGTGTTCTCGGGCCAGCCCATTGTCGATGTCGTGCTGTGGCGCTGTGTCTTCGGCGCGGTGCCGCTGCTCATTGCCTGCGCGGCGCTGGGCCTGTTGCGGCGCGACGTCATCACGCCACGCCAGTTCCTGCTGGCGGCGCTGGGGGGCATCGCGATCGTCGCCAACTGGCTGTTGCTCTTCGCGGCCTATCCGCTGGCGTCCATTTCCATCGCCACTGCTGTCTACAATACCCAGCCCTTCATGCTGGTCGGGTTCGGGGCGCTGTTCCTGGGGGAGCGGCTGACCCGGCACAAGCTGGCCTGGCTCGGCATCGCCTTTGCCGGCGTGGTGTTGATCGCCAATGCCAAGGCTGGGCCGGGCGGAACCGATTATCTATCTGGCATAGCGTTGTCACTGGGTGCAGCAGTCTGCTACGCGGCCGCCGCCATCATCACCAAGCACCTCAAGGGCGTGCCGCCGCATCTGATCGCGCTGATCCAGGTGGGTGTCGGCATGCTCATGGCCGCGCCCTTTGCCAACCTGACGCACTTGCCCACCGCGCTGGACACCTGGCTCAGTCTCGCGGCGATCGGCGCTGTGCATACCGGATTGGTCTATATCCTGCTCTATGGCGCCATCCAGAAGCTGCCAACCCATTTGATCGGCGCGCTGTCCTTCATCTATCCAGTGGTGGCGATCCTGGTCGATTTCGTCGTGTTCGGGCATTGGCTGGCATTGCCACAGCTCGTGGGCGCCGCCGCTATTCTGGTGGCTGCGGCCGGGATGACGCTGGGCTGGACGCCGTTTGGTGGCGGGCGGCTGAAGGCAGCCCGCTAGCGAGTGAGCCAGGCCGCGACGCCGGGCAGCATCGCCGCGACATTTTCAGGCAGGTGGGCCTCGACGGCCAGTTCCCACAGCCAGTGGGTCGAAGTCAGCACCGCGACGCGGTCGCGGTCGATGCTGCGCCCGCTATGCCGCTCGTAGCTGGCAATGATCCGAGGGGTGAGGTCGGGCGAGATGATGCTGGAATAGACAAATTCCCGGTGCAGCGGACCGATGCCGGAATCGCCGAAGTCATAGATGCCGTTGAGCCGCGCGGCCTGGTGGTCGAAGGCCATGTTCCAGCCATGCCCGTCAAAGAAGCCATAGATCTGACCATAGGGGTCCGGCTCTAGCTCTCGCCACCGTTTCATCTCGGTTTCGGCGAGGGACAGCAGCGGCCCCGGCAGTACGGGTCGAACCCGCCGCAAGATGTCGTCCGCGTCGAGCCAGGCATCGGCCGGTCCCGCGCCCACGGCAATCGCCTGCGCCGGCTCGATCGTGTGCAGCTCGGCATAGAAGCGGCCGAGTGTCTCGCCCAGGGCCTGTCGCGCGGACTCGTTCAAGGCCCGGTACCGCTCGGGCAGCAGATGGTCGCCGGGGATTTTCTCATGCCGCGAAAAGGTCTGTGGCTCGTCAAACAGCGTCAGTGACGGCACCGGCAGGCTGACGGCCGCATTGACCAGACCAAGTATGCCGGCCTCGCGGCGCAGGCCCTGCTCGCCCAGCGCGTGGCGCGGGAACTTGAAGATCAGCCGGTCGTCCACATCCACGGCGACGCTATCCCAGCCTTCGCTCAGCAGGGTGAACCGGGCCTCCGCCAGGTCGGGAAAGCGGGCGATGATGATGTCCTTGAGCGCTCCGAGTTCGAATTGCGATGCCGGCATCATCCCTCCGGATTGACCTGCAGCCATATTTGCTGTTCCACGACCGCTGGCTGCGGTTCTAGCGGCCCAGTCTCTCTCCTGGAAGCGCAATGATCCCTGTTCCCGGCGCCGCCCTGCTGTTCGATATCGACGGCACCCTGGCCGATACCGACCCGCTGCATCTCGAAGCCTTCAACCGCACATTCGAGCCCTATGGCCACAGTTTCGACAAGGCCCGCTTCTCGCGCGAACTGCAGGGACTGGCCAACGAGGCCATCGCCCGGCGTTTTGTGCCACATCTGTCCGCGGCTGAGGGCATGGCAGTGCTCAACGGCAAGGAGGCCATGTTCCGCGAGCTGGCGAAAACCTCGATCCACGCGGTGCCAGGCCTGTTCGAACTGCTTGACCTCGCTGACGCCGCCGGCCTGCCGATGGCGGCCGTGACCAACGCGCCCCGCGCCAATGCCGACCTGATCCTTGATGGCCTCGGCATCCGCCATCGCTTCCGCGCGGTGGTCATCGGCGAGGAGCTGGCGCATGGCAAGCCGCACCCGCTGCCTTACTTGGAAGGCCTGCGCCTGCTCGGCGCGCGGGCCGAGGTTTCGGTCGCCTTCGAGGATTCACGCACCGGCATCACCTCGGCGACGGCGGCTGGACTCGCGACAGTCGGCATCAGGACGTCGCTGCTGCACGAGGATCTGGCGGCGGCGGGCGCTACATTGTCGGCGGATGGCTATGATGATCCGGCACTGCTGGCGTTCATTGCGGAGCGGATCGCGAAAACACATCTGCAGCCAACCAGCCAGTAGACCTCATCCTGAGCCTGTCGAAGGACGAGGTCGTGGCAGGACCGGTGTTCCCGACCTCGTGGTTCGACAAGCTCACCATGAGGCCTCAGGGGCGAGGCCCCCTAAAATAAACTCATCTGCCTTTCCTCCAGCCGCGGCGCCACGAACAGGTCGTTGCGCAGGCCGGGCAGCTTGGCGTCGAGTCCATAGCGCTCGCGTGCCTTGTCGAAGCGCTGCCGCAGCAGGGTGGCATAGGGACCTTCGCCCGTCATGCGCGTGCCGAAGCGCGAGTCGTAGTCCTTGCCGCCGCGAGTGTCGCGCACCAGCGCCAGCACGTGTCGCACCCGATCGGGGAAATGCCGCAACAGCCATTCGCGGAACACGTCGCGCACTTCGCCCGGCAGGCGCAGCAGGATCATCGAGGCGCTGACCGCACCCTGTGCCGCGGCGGCGTCGAGGATGCGCTCGAGCTCCATGTCGTTGATGGCCGGAATCATCGGCGAGGCAAACACCGCCGTGGGCACGCCGGCTTCGCTGAGCAGCCGGATCGCCTCGAGCCGGCGAGCCGGGGACGAGGCGCGCGGCTCCATCTTGCGGCTGAGCTTATGATCCATCGAGGTCATCGACAGCGCGACCTTGACCAGGCCCAGCTTGGCCAGTTCGGTCAGGATATCGAGGTCGCGGATGATCAGCGCCGACTTGGTGGTGATCATGATCGGGTGGCGTGTTTCGAGCATCACCTCGAGAATGCCGCGCGTCAGCTTGTGCTTGCGCTCGGCCGGCTGGTAGGGGTCGGTATTGGTGCCCATGGCGATGGGCTTGACCTTATAGCCCTTGGCGCCGATCTCGGCGCGCAGGGCCTCGACCGCATTGACCTTCACATAGATGTCGCGCTCGAATTCGATGCCGGCCGAATGGCCAAGAAAGGCATGCGTGGGGCGGGCAAAGCAATAAGAGCAGCCGTGCTCGCAGCCGCGATAGGCATTGATCGAGCGCTCGAAACCGATATCGGGGCTGTCATTGGTCGTGATGATGGTCTTGGCGCGCTCGACATGCTCGACCGTCTGGAAGATCGATAGCGGCTCGACATTGTCCCAGCCGTCGTCGAAGCCTTCGCGGGTCTGCTTTTCAAAGCGGCCGGTATGGTTGGACTGCGCTCCGCGGCCGCGAATACGGTCGGGATCGAGCAGTTCGCGCCGCGCCAGGTCGGCGTCGCGGCTGCGGCTAAGCTTTTCCAATGCTTCGAATGACGGGGCCTGATAGAGGGCCATAAGACATCTCCTGCCGGGCGCGCCACGGTCGAATCGTGACCGCGGAACACTTGAAGATGTAGCATCCAATAGGGAACAAAACAAGAACGAAGCCGCTAAGCAAGAACACGCGGGGCCGGCTCCCGCAGCACATATGGGAACGCCCCGGCCCGGTTTGAAGGGTCAAAAACCCGATTTCGCATCGCAGAATTGCGATTCTGCGGGTGGACGCCGACTGGCGGCAGGCCTAAACAGGCCAACCGTTTCAGCGGCCGCATATCGGCCGGATATTGCTTAAGCGGATAATTTACTATTGACCCGCAACAGGGTCCGCATTACTGAAGTCAGCACTTAACAAATGCTGCTGACACAGCCTGTCGCAGAATCTTTCCAGAGTGGCGTCGAAATCATCGAACGCTGCTCGTCGTCTCGGTGACACGCAATTCAAAAGGTTGAGGGACCATCATGAGTACCGACGCAACAACATTCGACGCCGACATTGCCGGCCCGCAGCCCGTGAGCCAGTCGGACGCGGCACGCAACAGACTGGTTATCGCCCTGCTGCTCGTTTCCACCTTCGTGGTGTTTCTGAACGAGACCATCATGAGCGTGGCCATTCCACACCTGATGAAGGACCTGGGCGTCGCTGCCAGCGCCGCGCAGTGGCTGACCACGGCCTTCCTTTTGACCATGGCCATCGTCATCCCGGTGACCGGTTTCCTGCTGCAGCGCATGAACACACGACCGATTTTCATCCTCTCGATGACGATCTTCTCACTCGGCACATTGCTGTGTGCCGTTTCTCCAGGCCTCGAACTTCTGGTTCTGGGGCGCGTCGTCCAGGCGGTCGGCACGGCCATCATGATGCCGCTGCTGATGACCACTGTCATGACCCTGGTCCCGCCCGAGGCCCGCGGCAAGACCATGGGCAATATCTCGATCGTCATGTCGGTGGCTCCGGCTATCGGTCCGACCATTGGCGGCTTCATCCTGGCCAACTTCCAGTGGCGCTGGATGTTCATCCTCGTGCTGCCCATTGCCATCAGCGCGCTGGCTCTGGGCTTCCGCAAGATCCAGAACGTCTCGACTCCTCGCTATGCTCCGCTGGACGTGGTGTCGGTGATCCTGTCGGCCTTTGCCTTCGGCGGCCTGATCTATGGTCTCTCCAGCTTTGGCGAGAGCTTCGCCCATGCTGCCGAGCCGACCCCGGTGCCGCTCTGGCTGCCGATCGTGGTGGGCGTGGTCGCCATGGCTGCCTTCATCTGGCGTCAGCTGGGCCTGCAGCGCGACAACAAGGCGCTGCTCGACCTGCGGGTGTTCCAGTCGCGCAACTACACCGTGTCGGTGAGCATGATGCTCATCGCCATGATGACGCTGTTCGGCACCGTTATCCTGCTGCCCATCTACACGCAGAACGTGGTGGGCCTGAACACGCTCGAAACCGGCCTGCTGCTGCTGCCCGGTGGCCTCATCATGGGCCTGATGGGTCCGGTTGTCGGCCGTCTCTATGACCGTGTCGGTCCCACGGTTCTCGCCGTGCCCGGCGCCATCCTGGTCTCGGCCGTGATGTGGGCGCTGACCCAGGTCGGTCAGGACACCCCGGTCTGGAACCTGCTGGTCGGCCACATCGTGATCAGCATCGGCCTGGCCCTGATCTTCACGCCGGTCTTCACCTCGTCGATGGCGTCGGTGCGCATGGAGCTCTATTCCCACGCCTCCGCCGTTCTCGGCTCGGTGCAGCAATTGGCCGGTGCGGCAGGCATTGCCCTGTTCATCGCGCTGATGACGATCCGCACGGCCAGCCTCACCGCTGAAGGTGTGGTTCCGGTCGAGGCCCTGGCAGGCGGCATCCGCCTGGCCTTCCTCACCGGCGCGATCATCTCGCTCTTTGCGGTCGTCGCAGCCTTCTTCATCCGCAAGCCGGAAGGCAGTGCGGGCATGAGCCACGGCCACTGACCTCCCAATCGGCCAAAACTCGAACGGCGCCCGCAAGGGCGCCGTTTTTCTTTGCGTAAAGCCAAGCGGGGCCGGCAGCGCCTCAGCGCTCGTCGAGCCGCGGCATCAGTTCCACAAAGTTGCAGGGCTTGTGGCGGTAATCGAGCTGGTGGGTGAGGATACCCTCCCAGGCGTCGCGGCAGGCGCCGCGCGAGCCGGGCAGGCAGAACACGAAGGTGGTGCCGATCAGGCCGGCCGTGGCGCGCGACTGCAGCGAGCTGGTGCCCACGGTGGTGGCCGAATATTGATGGAATAGCACCGAAAAGCCCTCCATCCGCTTGTCGAACAGCGGTTCGACGGCCTCGGGGGTCACGTCGCGACCGGAAAAGCCGGTGCCGCCCGTGGTCAGGACCACGTCAACCGTGGGATCGGCGACGAAGCCCTGCACCGCCTGTCGGATGAGCTGGATATCATCCCGCACCACCACCCGTTCGGCGCAGCGATGACCGTCCGCCTCGAGCAGCGACTTGAGCAGCGCGCCGCCGGTATCGGTCTCGAGCGTGCGCGTGTCCGATACGGCGATGACGGCGATGGAAAGGGGCTTGAATGCCCGGTCTTCAAACCGTGCCGTCTTGAACATCGCGCTTCTCCTCTGGCGTCTCGATCAGTTCCTCGGGCACCGGCGCTTCGTGCTCCACTGGACCGTCGTCGGCGCTATCACTATCAGCCCGTGGATCGAGCACAATGGTCTCGGGCGTCACTTGGCGGTCGCCGCCCATCGGCTGGAACGGCGCACGCTCGGACGCATCCTTGCCCTTGCGGACGCGCATGCGCAGGAAGGCCGTGATTGCCAGGGCCCCATGGAACGACGCGGTGACAATGAACAGACCCACCGGCGACCACGCCCCCATGATCAGTGAGGCCACGGCCGGGCCAATGGCGAGCCCAACACCCAGGATGAGCAGCATGCCTCCGGCGATCTTGGCGAAATCGCCATCCTTGGCAAAGTCGTTGGCATGGGCCACGGCCACCGCGTAGATGGGGTTGGCAGAAAAGCCGTAGGCCGCAAACAGCACGAACATCATCCAGTTGGGCCCCGGATTGATGATGGCCGTCAGTGCGCCGACAATGGCGGCGAAACCGGAAAGCCCGATCAGCACCAGCCGTCGATCAATCCGGTCCGACAGCCGTCCGAACGGGATTTGCGCCACCGCGCCCAGAATGGCTGCGACGGCAAACAGCAATGCGATACCGCCTGAATCAAGCCCTTGCTCGTAGCCATAGACCGGCGCCAGCGTGCCAAAGGCGCCATTGGCCATGCCCACCGAAAAGGCCGCGATCGCCGCCACGGGCGAGGTGCGGTAGAGCAGGCCGACATCGATCTTGGCTGACGACAGCGGCCGGGGCTGCGGGCTCGAGGTGAGGGCAGTGGGCAGCACGGCGCAGATAAAGCTGATGGCGCCCAGAATGAACGGCACGTAGCCGGCCGTGCCTGTCATCGACATGGCGATCTGGCCGAGCGTCGAGGCGGCCATGTTGATGGTCACATAAATCGAAAAGATCGTGCCGCGGCTCTTGTTCTCGGCAACTTCGTTGAGCCAGCTCTCGACGATCATCGCTGCGCCAGCAAAGCAGAAGCCGGAAAGCGCGCGCAGCAGGATCCAGCTGATATCGTTGATCCACAGCAGGTTGAGCAGGATGGTGATGGTGCCGATCGCCGCCATCACCGAGAAGGCGCGGATATGGCCAACCTTGCGCACCACCAGCGGCACCGAGATCGAGCCCGCCACGAACCCTATCGACCAGCCGGTGCCGATCAGGCCCAGCGCCAGGAGCGAAAAATGCTCCTCGGCGCCGCGGACCGACAGCAGCAGCCCCTGCAACCCGCCACCGAACATGAGAAGGGCGGAGCCCAGGAACAGGGCATAAATCTTGATTACGGAGGCCATGGCACTTTCGGCTGCGCTGGATTGGAAGACGGTGGCAAATCACGCAACGGTGACAATAGCGCGGCAAGGCGCGATTGGCAGGGCGGAAATTGCCCGCAAGCCGATATTGTGGCCGCCGGGGAGTCCGCTAGCCGAGCCCCAGCTCCACCATCTTCATCTTGAGGCTGAGCATGTCGCGCCAGGCCTGCTGCTTGGCCGCCGGATTGCGCAGCAGATAGGCCGGATGCAGCGTGGGGATGGCGTCGGTCTTGTGATTGCCGATGCTGACATCAGACCACTTGCCGCGCATCTTGATGATGCCATTGGTGGTCGAAAACACGGTCTGCATGGCCGGCCCACCCAGCGTCATCACTAGCCTCGGTGCAACCAGCTCCACCTGCCGGTGCAGGAAGGGCAGGCACAGCGCCATTTCCTCCGGCGTCGGCGTACGATTGCCGGGCGGCCGCCACGGCACGGTATTGGCAATGTAGACCGTGGTGCGGTCGAGCCCGATGGCCGCAAGCATGCGGTCCAGCAATTGGCCGGATTTGCCGACGAACGGCTTGCCCTGTCGATCCTCCTCGGCGCCCGGGGCTTCGCCGATCAGCATGATCTCGGCCTCGGGATTGCCGTCGGCAAACACCAGCTGGGTGGCACGCAGCTTGAGCCCGCAGCCATCATAGGCGCCCAGAATCGCCTGCAGCTCGTCGAGCGACCGGGCGGAGGCGGCAAGGCTGCGCGCTTCCGACGGGTCGCCACCCAATGTTGGCGTTGGCGCTTCGACAGCCGGCCGCTCAGGCGCCGATTGGCTGGCGATGGATGGTAGCGGTGTTACCCGTTGGGGTGGGCGCTGGGCAAACCGATCGACCGGCTCTTCGCCCACGGCAATGTCAACGCCCGCTGCCCGATACCAATCGAGCACGGCGAGCATTTCGTCGTGATTTAGCGGTCGATCTTGAGCCATGTTCTCTGTTATGTCACAGCCCGTTTGGCGCGGCCAGCCGCGCTCGGAGCGCTGCCAGCAAAAGTGGGTACCGGTTTCCGGTTCGACAGCGCAACCGCTCCTAACCGACGTTGAGGCATTCCTATATGGCAGACGCCGGCTCGCGCGAAACCCTTTCGACGGACGTGCTGATCGTCGGCGCCGCACCTTTGCATCCGCTGGGTGCCGCCCCAAGCCGGCATGTGAAACCGGCCCTTATCACGCTATGGCGCGCGCCCTTGCGGCGCGGTCCCAAAACGGACAATCTTCGCCGCCAGAACCGGCCCTGACAGGCCAACGGAGTAACCCGCCTCGTGACATCGCTTCTGATCCGCATCGCGCGCCCGGCGCTTATCGCTGTGCTGCTCTCGGCAACTGCCGTCCATGCGACGCACGCGGCCCAGTCCGCGCAGACGGCGCAAGCCGATCCACTGGCCGCCTTCGACCTGCTGCCGATGTTCCGGGCCAGCGTCACCGGCGCCTATATGGCGGGCCAGCAGGCGCTGCATGATCTGCGCACCGATGAAGCAGCCCGCTACTTCGCCCAGGCAGCCCAGGCCGATTGGGACAATCCGGTGCTGATCGAGCGTTCATTCATCGCCTTCGCCGCCGATGGCCAGATCGGCCAGGCAGCCTCGACCGCCAAGCACCTTCTGGAGCTCGATCCGACCAACGAACTGGCTGAACTGGTGGTCGCCACCGAGGCGCTGAAGGAGCGCCGCTACGGCGCTGCCGAACAGATGTTGAGCGAAATCGGCCAGGATAGCTTTACCGGCATCACCGCCGGCATCCTGCGCGCCTGGGCCCTGGTCGGCGACAACAGAATGGACGAAGCCGAGGCTGTGCTCGATGAGCTCGGCCAGTCCGGGCTCGAGGATTTCCTGGTGTTCCACCGCGCCCTGATGGCGGAAGCGTCGGGCGACAACGAAAAGGCCATCGAACTGGCCGGTCGTGCCTTCGAGGCCGAACCCTATGTAGCCCGCATCGTCGAGGTCTATGCCCGCTCTCTGGCCAATGCTGGCCGCTTTGACGAGGCCAAGGACATCATCGCCCAGTTCGAGGACCAGGGCCTGACCCATCCGATTGTGACCATCGTCAAGGAGCAGGTCGAGGCAGGGCAGCGTCCCGGCATCTTCGCGGCCAATGTACAGGTTGGCGCCGCCGAGATGTTCCACGGCATCGGCGTGGCTTTGTCGCGCGACGGCAGCCTCGATCTGTCGCTGGTCTTCCTGCGCATGGGGCTTTATCTCGACCCATCGGCCGACGTCATCTCCGTGGCGCTGGGCCAGCTGCTCGATGCTGCCAACCAGCACGATGCGGCCAATGTGATCTACGAGGCGGTGCCCACCACCTCGCCGATGAAGCCAACGGCGGTGGTACGGGTGGCCCAGAATCTGGACGTGGCCGGCGATCGCGAAGAAGCGCTGCGCCGCCTCACCAACATCGTCACCAGCCGCCCCGACGACCTCGACGCCATGTCCGTTCTTGGCGACCTGCAGCGCTACGACGAGCAATATGTCGAAGCTGCCGAAACCTACACCAAGGCGCTCGAGCTGACGGGCGGCCAAAGCCCGTCCGACTGGCGGTTCTATTACGTGCGTGGCATCGCCTATGAACGGGCCAAGGAATGGCCCAAGGCTGAGGCCGATTTCCTCAAGGCGCTGGAACTCAATCCCGAGCAACCAGCCGTGCTGAACTATCTGGGCTATAGCTGGATCGATCAGGACATGAATCTCGAGCCGGCGCTGGAGATGATCGAAAAGGCAGTCGCCGCGCAGCCCCAGGATGGCTACATCGTCGATTCGCTGGGCTGGGCCTTCTACAAGCTCGGCCGCATCGATGAAGCCGTGACCACGCTTGAACAGGCCGTGCTGCTGCGTCCGAACGATGCCGAGATCAACGACCACCTGGGCGATGCCTATTGGCGTGCCGGGCGCAAGCTGGAAGCCAAGTTCCAGTGGAATGTGGCGGCCTCGGTCGATCTGGTCGGCAACGTCAAGGAGCGGGTGGCCTCCAAGCTGACCGCTGGACTGACCGAAGCCAACGCGACCCAGTAGCGGGATGGTTGAACCAACAGTTCAGCTCGCCCCTGCCAAGGTCAACCTGGCGCTGCACGTCACCCGCCGGCGCGAGGACGGCTATCACGACCTGGAAAGTCTCGTGGTCTTCGCCGACGTGGCGGACGAGCTGGAGGCCACGTTTGCCGCGGCCGACTCTCTCGCCGTCGGCGGCCCTTTCGCTAAGGCCCTGGGCGTTGGCGAAACCAACCTCGTATCGCGCGCCGTCGCGGCATTCCGCGCCCGCTGGCCCGACGCGGTTGCGTCAGGCCTCGCCCTGCACCTGACCAAGAACCTGCCGGTAGCCGCCGGCATCGGTGGTGGCTCGGCAGACGCCGCCGCGGCCCTGCGCATGATGTCGAGCCTCTCCAACCAACCCATCGCATTGGCAGACCTTGCCGATATGGCGGCCCATCTCGGCGCCGACGTGCCGGCATGCCTGGTTTCAACGCCTCTGGTGGCGCGTGGCGTCGGCGAAGTCCTGGCGCCGCTGCCGGAATTTCCGGCGCTCCACATCGTGTTGGTCAATCCCATGATCCCGCTGGCCACTGCCGACGTGTTCCGGCGTCTGCGTGCGCACGACAATTACCCGCTGCCCGAATTGCCCTCGCCGCTGACCCGGCCGGCGCAACTTGGCCTCTGGCTCGCGGAAACCCGCAACGACCTGCAGCCACCCGCCGTCAAGCTCGTGCCCGCTATCGGCGGTATCGTCGCCACCATGGCCGAGACGCAAGGCTGCATCCTCGCCCGCATGTCGGGCTCCGGCGCGACGGTGTTTGGCCTGTTCGGCTCCAGCGGCCAGGCGCACCAGGCCGCCCAGGTCATGCGGGCGGCGAACCCCGATCACTGGGTCGCGGCAGCGCCGCTGATCTTGCCGTAGAGTCTTCTTCACCTCTCCCTCGGGGGAGAGGTCGGCGCGCAGCGCCGGGTGAGCGGGGCTTGCCTATCTCCGCGCGTCACCCTCGGGCCTGACCCGAGGGCCGCCATCAACAGGGCACAAGCGGCGAATAGCCCTCGGGTCAAGCCCGAGGGAACGCGGCGATTGTTGGCGGATTGGGGGCTCGGCTCAATAAGCCCGCAGCACGCTGAATTCGACCACATCGGCCAGCAGCGCCCGCATGTCAGAAGCCGGCAGCGCGTCCAGCGCCTGCCGGGCCGCGCCGGCATGGGCATGCGCCTGGTCCAGCGTCCGCGCCAGCACTTTGTGCCGCTCCATGATCGCGACCACATCAGCCACCTGCTCGGCGCTTGCCTCGGGATCGCCCAAGGCTGCGGTGATGGTGGTGCGCTCGGCTTCCGTGCCGTCGGCCAAGGCCAGGATAACCGGCAGGGTCATCTTGCCCTCGCGCAGGTCGTCGCCGGTATTCTTGCCCAGTGTTCCCGCCTGCCCGCCATAGTCGAGCGCATCGTCGACAAGCTGAAAGGCATTGCCCAGTTCAAGGCCATAGCGGGCCAGCGCTGTGCGGCCGGCAGCATCGGCCCCGCCGGACATGGCGCCGACTTCGCATGCCGCTTCGAACAGCACGGCGGTCTTGGCGCGGATGACTTCGGCATAGTCGGCCGGGGTCGTGGTCAGGTCGCCGGTCTTGGCGAGCTGGAACACTTCGCCCTCGGCCATAACGGCCGAAGCTGCCGACAGCACGCCGAGCGCGCCGATATCGCCGGTTTCCACCATCATCATGAAAGCCTGGCCAAGCAGGAAATCGCCGACCAGGATGGACGCCTTGTTGCCCCACACCATGCGGGCCGCTGGTTTGCCGCGACGCATGTCGCTCTCGTCGACCACGTCGTCGTGGAGCAGGGTGGCGTTGTGCATGAATTCGACGGCGGCGGCGAAGTTGATCGCGCTGCCCTTGCCGTTCCCGAACAGCTGGGCGGCAGCCACCGTCAGCATGGGTCGCAAACGCTTGCCGCCGCTCTCGATGAGGTAGCGGGCAAGCTCGGGCACCATTTCGACATGAGAATCGGCGCGGCTCAGGATCAGCGCGTTGACCTTGGCCATATCGGCAGCGGTCGCCTCAAGCAGCCGCTCCACGGGATTGGCCGCCGGCGCTTCTCTCATCTGCGTCACAACTGACACTGCTGTTTCCGTCCTCGTTTGCCGCCTCGGGCAAATCTGGTTGAGCCTGCGGCACAAGGCCATGTAAGGTCGCGCCGAACCGGCCTTTCGGGGTGCGATGTCCCTAGACCAGCCAAAAGCCTTTGTAAAACACCAATCGGTTACGCGCGATGCCTTTTTAGGAGGCAGCCTCACTCTGTCGCAGCCGGCCCGCGGATTCCGCGCCGGACTCGATAGTGTCCTGCTTGGCTCGGCCGTGGGGGAGCGCCGCAAATCCCTGCTTGATCTGGGCTCGGGCGTGGGAACGGCAGCACTTGTCGCGCTGATCCACAATCCCACGCTAGTCGCCACCCTGGCCGAACAGAATGCCGATATGGCTGCGTTGGCCGAGGCCAACATTGTCGATAACGGCCTGGTTGATCGGGCGCAGGTGGTCATCGCCGACGTCATCGGTCCCGCGGCCAACAGGCGTGCGGCCGGCATCCTCGACAACGGCTACGACAGCATCATCGCCAATCCACCCTTCTTCGCCGATGGCACGCTGGCCGCCGATATGGGGCGGGCCGGCGCCCGCCATATGGATGCAACGGCGCTGGACCTGTGGATCAAGACCGCAGCCGGGGCCGCCGCCGCGGGTGGTGAAGTCATCTTCGTCTATCCCGCGCAAAGCCTGACGCCACTGCTGGCCGGCTTCACCCAGCGCTTTGGCGCGGTCACGGTTCTGCCGCTGTCGCCGCGTCCCGACGAGCCGGCCAACCGCGTACTGGTGCGTGGCATCAAGGGCTCGCGGGCGCCGCTGACCTTATTGGCCAGCCGTGCCTTGCACGAGCTGGAGGGGAGGGCTTTCGCGCCCGAATTCGAGGCAATCTTTCGCGGCACCGCGCGGCTCGTCTGGTAATCGGCGTCGGCACGCCCTAAATCTGGCGCGAACAAAAGGATCTGGTATGGCCGACCTGACCACGCCGAAGCGAAACTGGCTGCAGCGGCTGACGGGCCGCGGCAGGATCACCATCCCTGTTGTGCGCCTGCATGGCGTCATCGCCGCCGAGCAGCGCCAGGGTCGGCTCAATATCGCAACCGTCGCGCCGCTGCTGCAGCGCGCTTTCTCCATCAAGGCAGCGCCCGCCGTCGCCATCATCGTCAATTCGCCCGGCGGCTCGCCCGTGCAGAGCCGGCTCATCGCCAAGCGCATCCGCGACCTGGCCGAAGAGCATCACAAGCCGGTATTGGTCTTTGTCGAAGACGCGGCGGCCTCGGGGGGCTACTTCATCGCGGTAGCCGGCGACGAGATCATCGTCGATCCCAGTTCCATTGTGGGCTCCATAGGCGTCATCATGGCCGGCTTCGGCTTCGTCGGCGCGCTGGAAAAGCTCGGCGTCGAGCGGCGGGTGCATACGGCGGGCAACAACAAGTCGACCCTCGACCCCTTCCTGCCCGAAAAGGCCAGCGACATCGAACGCATCAAACAGTTCGAAACCGACATCCACAACGTGTTCATCGATGTGGTGAAGTCGCGGCGCGGCACCCGTCTCAAGGGTGCCGACGACACGCTCTTTACCGGCGAATGGTGGACCGGCATGCGCGGGGTGGAGCTCGGCCTTGTCGACGCGATCGGCGATATCCACGAGACCCTCCATACTCGCTATGGCCCGCATCTGAACCTCAAGGTGATCGAGCCCAAGCGCAGCTGGTTCGGTATTCCTCGCATCGGCTTTGCCGCCGGCCTCAGCAGCGATCTCGCCGCCACTATCGAGGATCGCGCGCTCTGGGCGCGGTTTGGGTTGTGACCGGCATGCTGTTACGCATCATCATTTTCGTCATCATCGGCCTGGCCATCTATCTGGGCCTGCGCAAGATTTGGCGCGACTGGACCGGCCAGTTCAAGGCCGAGGACCAGGAGGCCAAGCGCCTCCGCCGCGAGCGCGATCTGCGCGAACGCGCCCAGCCCGGCGTCATCGACCTGAAGCGCGACAAGGACGGCACGTTCCGACCGGGTGACGACGACAAACGCCGTTGACCCAAACCGGCGGTCAAACTAGAGCTTTGTCCCGAAATCAGGGACTGCCAAATGACCAACCGCCCCGCCCATATGGACCCGAAGAATTCCTTCCAGGGTCTGATCCTCACGCTCCAGCAGTTCTGGGCGGAGCAGGGTTGTGTCATCCTCCAGCCCTATGACATGCCGATGGGCGCCGGCACCTCGCATACGGGGACTGTGCTGCGCGCGCTGGGGCCAAAGCCGTGGAACGCCGCCTACGCACAGCCCTCGCGTCGCCCCAAGGATGGCCGCTATGGCGAGAACCCCAACCGCCTGCAGCACTATTATCAGTTCCAGGTGATCCTCAAGCCATCGCCCGACAACCTGCAGGAACTCTATCTCAAGTCGCTCTATGCCATCGGCATCGACCCCAGCGTGCACGACCTGCGCTTCGTCGAAGACGACTGGGAGAACCCGACTTTGGGTGCCTGGGGCCTGGGCTGGGAAGTCTGGTGCGACGGCATGGAAGTCAGCCAGTTTACCTATTTCCAGCAGGTTGCCGGCTTCGAGTGCAACCCGGTCTCGGGTGAACTGACCTATGGCCTGGAGCGCCTGGCCTGCTATCTGCAGAATGTCGACTCCATCATGGAGCTCAACTTCAACGGCGGCGTGGGCGATGCCAAGGTCACCTATGCCGACGTGTTCCTGCAGAATGAGCAGGAGCAGTCCAAATACAATTTCGAGGCGGCCGATACCGAGATGCTGTTCCGGCATTTTGCCGACGCCGAGAAGGAATGCCGGGCCATCCTGGCCAAGGGCGCCGAGGCCAATCGGCAGACCATGGCCATCCCGGCCTATGAGCAGGTGCTGCGCGCCGCGCACAACTTCAACCTGCTCGACGCTCGCGGCGTCATCTCGGTGACCGAGCGGCAGAGCTACATCCTGCGTATCCGCGAACTGGCCAAGAGCTGCGGCGAAGCCTGGCTGCAGACCGCGGGCGGTGGGGCGGAGTAAGCCGCCCCACCTTTCCGTCAGTCAGGACTGCGTCACCTCGAGGACCGTCAGCATATGGCGCTTGTGCGCCCGGTCGCGCCAGGTGATGGACTGGCCAACGCGCAGGCCGATCAATGCCGTGCCGACCGGCGTCAGCACCGAGATACGCCCCTCTGCAATGTCGGCATCGACTGGATAGACCAGCGTTACCTGCGGCTCCTGGCCGGTATCGGTGCGATAGCGCACGGTCGAGCCCATGCGGATGATGTCGCCGGGCACATTGGTATCGTCGACCACGCGGGCCCGTTCCAGTTCGTAGAGCAGGTCGTCGGACTGGTCCGGCGTATGGGTGAGCCCGGCCATGGCCAGGACGTTGAGCTGGTGATGGTCTGCCGCGCCCAGGATGATCTCGGGACGGAGGTCGTTGTGAATGGTGTTCGTCATGATGCGTGTTCTCGTATGGCCGTCGTCGCGCTCGGTGCGCGCCGGATCGGCGAATGAATGATGTTGGATGATGCGCCAGTTTGCGCGGCAGCATGCGGCGCGCCTACCCTAAGCAGGCGCCGGCGCTGCGGGCATGCTTAGGGCTGCGCTCCCGCGAGGGGATTTTCCAGCCAATATGCAGCGTTTCTGCTCATGACTGTAAACGTAGTGGTGGAAGCGGCCCGGCGCAAGATGGCGCCCATTGCGTCCAAGGTGCCGCAATGCCAATGTCCGGCCAATTCTGGTGCGCTCGGGAGTAAACGCACATGATCGGTTGGATCATCCTTGGCCTTGTCGTCGTCGCGGCCTTCTATGCGATCAGCATCTATAACGGCCTGGTCAAGAACCGGCAGATGGTGGAGGAGGGGTGGTCGGGCATCGATGTGCAGCTCAAGCGCCGCACCGACCTCATCCCCAACCTGATGGAAACCGTGAAGGGCTACATGAGCCACGAGCGCGAGACGCTCGAAGCGGTGACCAATGCCCGCGCCGCGGCCACATCCGTCGCCAACGGCACGCCCGAACAGCGCGCCGCGGCCGAAGGACAGCTGTCGTCTGCCCTGGGGCGGCTGATCGCCACGGCCGAGGCCTATCCGGACCTCAAGGCCAATACCACCTTCCTCGAATTTCAGGACGCCCTGCGGACCGTCGAAGACGAAATCCAGATGTCGCGCCGCTACTACAATGGCGCGGTGCGCAATCTCAACGTCATGGTCGAGTCGGTCCCCTCCAACTTCATCGCCGGCCCCTTCGGCTTCCAGAAGGCCGAGTATTTCGAGCTCGAAAACGAAGCCGACCGGGCTGTGCCGAGCGTGAAGTTCAACTAGCCACTACCCTCGCAGGAGTCATTCCCGCGCAAGCGGGAATCTCTATTGTCGACCTGGTCTTAAGACGGAGGTTCCCGCTTGCGCGGGAATGACACGGTGATGAAGCAGGCAGTTCGTTTCGTCGTGATGTTGGTCATGGCCTGCATTCTCGTGGCGCCCGCCTTGGCCCGCGAGGAAATCCGTTCGTTCACCTCCGACGTCATTCTCAACGCCGACGGCTCGGTCGACGTCACCGAGACCATCCAGGTCAACGCCGAAGGCACCGAAATCCGCCGTGGCATCTATCGCGACATTCCGGTGGTGATGCTGGGTAGCGACGGCGGCAAGGTACGACCGGGACTTGAGGTCACCGGCGTGACCCGCGACGGTGACCAGGAAATGTACCGCGTCGAGCGCATGGGCAATTTCCAGCGCATCTGGATCGGCAATCCCGACTATTTCCTCGATTACGGCGTCCATAGCTACATCATCCGCTACACCATGACCCGCATGGCGCGGCAGTTCGCGGATCACGACGAACTCTACTGGAACGCCACGGGCAATTACTGGGTGTTCCCAATCCTCTCGGCGCGCGCCACGGTCAGGTTGCCCGACGGGGCCGTCATTTCCGATCTTGCCGGCTATACGGGCGTGGTCGGTTCGACCGAAGAGGCCGTTTCCATCAAGCGCACCTCGGACACTTCTGCCAGCTTCCGCGCCAGCCGCGCCCTGGGGGCAGGGGAGGGCATGACCATTGCGGTGGCCTTCAACAAGGGCGTGATCGCCTTTCCCACCGGCTTTGCCGCGCTGATGCAGCAGCTGTCGGACCTGCGCGAGACCATCATCCCCGTTCTCGCCGCGTTGCTTGCTGTGGCCTACAACGCCCTGGCCTGGTTTCGCGTCGGACGCGACCCGGACAAGGGCACCATCATTCCCCTGTTCCACGCGCCCACAGGCTTCTCGCCGCCCCTGACCCACTACATCCACAAATGGGGCTTTGGCGACATGGGCTGGACGGCCCTGACCTCGGCGATCTTCGACCTTGGCGTCAGGGGTCTGGTGACCATCGACAATACCTCGGGCTCGCTCAGCATCAAGACCACGGGCAAGCAGCCCGAAGAGCCGCTGTCGACCAGCGAAAACATCATCTTCAGCTATCTGCAGAGCAAGAGGACCACGGTTATCGACAAGTCGACCGGTCCCACGCTGCAGAAGAAGCGTGCCGAATTCACCAGCGCCATCGAAACCGAGAATCGGACGCTCTGGTTCAAGAACAATACCGGCTACTCGCTTCTGGGCTACGCCCTCGCCATCCTGCTGCTGGGGGGCATGGTCTTCACCGAAATCCTCGACCCGATCTGGCTCATCGGCTCCATCGTGGTCGGCATCGTGCTGGCGACGCTCGGCCGCGTTGCCAGCAAGGGCCTGCAGGGGCGGATCGTGCCAGGCATTGTCGGGGCGATCTGGGTCGCCATTGTCAGCTTCAACGTCTTCGGCTTCATCCTCGACAGCCTCACTTCACTGTCGATCAATGTCGCGTCGATCGCCGCCGTCTCCATTGTTGTGGTGACCATCATATTCACCGTGCTGATGCGTGCGCCGACCCTGCAGGGGCGCAAGGTGATGGACCAGATCGATGGGTTGAAGCTCTACCTCGAGACCGCCGAAAAGGACCGCATGAACATGACGGAGGCGCCGCCGATGACGGCAACGCGCTTCGAGCGGCTCCTGCCCTATGCCATCGCCCTAGGCGTCGAAAAGCCCTGGAGCCAGCACTTCGACGCCGAGTTGGCACGCCACGCGGTGAGCGATGTCTCCGGCAGTTCCTATTCGCCAAACTGGTACCATAGCGGTTCCGGCCGCTCGGTCGGCGGTTCGGCCGCCAGCATGACCAATGCAGTCAGCGCGGCCGCTGCCGGCATGACGGCGGCCATGGTGGCGGCGCAGCCGGTACAGGCGAGCTCGTCCGGCTTCAGTTCCGGTGGTGGTGGCGGTGGCGGCTCGTCCGGTGGCGGTGGCGGCGGTGGTGGCGGTGGCGGCTGGTAGGACGAGATAAGACGGGGGCAGGGGCCGAGGGTTTCGCCTCCCTCCCCCCTGAGGGGAGGGACCGAGGGAGGGGGTCCTTCAGCGACCCACTGCGAGACCCCCACCCCCAGCCCCTCCCCTCAAGGGGGAGGGGAGCCGATGGTGCCCTAACCGCGCTTCCTCGTGGACAATCCACCCGCCCCAAGCTAAGCAAACCGCGCTTCTAACCCTTGGTATCCGCCATGCCCGAACTGCTGCTCGAACTCTTTTCCGAGGAAATCCCGGCCCGCTTCCAGCGTCGCGCCGCCGATGACCTCAAAAAGGCCGTCACCAATGCGCTGGTCGATGCGGGTCTGGTCTATGAGGGCGCCAAGGCATTCGTCACGCCGCGCCGCCTGGCGCTGACCGTGACGGGCCTGCCGGCCCGTTCGCCCGATACGCGCGAAGAAAAGAAGGGTCCCAAGGTTGGCGCCCCGCAGCCGGCGATCGATGGTTTCCTGCGGTCGGCGGGGCTGGCTTCGCTCGATCAGGCCAAGGTCGAGAGCGACCCCAAGAAGGGCGATTTCTACGTCGCCCATATCAACAAGCCGGGCGCTGAGGCAATTGCGCTGCTGTCCGGCATCCTGCCCAAGATTCTCAACGAATTCCCCTGGGCCAAGTCGATGCGCTGGGGCAGCGGCAGCTTCAACTGGGTTCGCCCGCTGCGCGCCATCACCGCGACCTTCGGCGCCGAAAACGAAGAGCCGGTGGTCATTCCCTTCGCCTCCAACACCATCACATCCGGGCAGACCACGTTCGGCCATCGCTTCCTCGCCCCCGAAGCCATCCGTGTTCGCCGCTTCGATGACTATGTGGAAGCGCTGGAGCGCGCCAAGGTCGTGCTCGATATCGACCGCCGCAAGGACATCATCCGCGCCGATGCCGACCAGCTTGCCTTCGCGCAGGGCCTGACCGTCATCGCTGATGAAGGGCTGCTCGAAGAGGTCGCCGGCCTCGTCGAATGGCCGGTGGTGATGATGGGGTCGTTCGACCCCGATTTCCTCAAGCTGCCCGAGGAAGTCATCATCGCCACCATCCGCGCCAACCAGAAGTGCTTCTGCCTGCGCGACGCGTCCGGCAAGCTGGCGCCCAATTTCATCATCACTGCCAACACCATTCCTGCCGATGGTGGCGTCGTGGTCACCGCGGGCAACGAGCGCGTGATCCGCGCCCGCCTTTCCGATGCTGCCTTCTTCTATCAGGGCGACCTGGCACTGCCGCTCGAGCATGGCCTGCCCAAGCTCGAAGAGACCGTGTTCCACGCCAAGCTGGGGTCGCAGTTCGCTCGTGTCGAACGGCTGGTGAAGCTGGCCGGCGAAATCGCCCCGCAGGTCGGCGCCGATCCCGAGCGGGCCAAGCGCGCCGCCATGCTGGCCAAGGCCGATCTCACCACCGGCATGGTCGGCGAATTCCCGGAATTGCAGGGCCTGATGGGGCGCTACTACGCCACCGCGCAGGGCGAACCGGCTGACATCGCGACCGCTGTCGAGATGCACTACAAGCCGCTCGGCCCGACCGACAAGGTGCCGACCGAGCCCGTGTCGATCGCCGTCGCCCTCGCCGACAAACTCGACCTACTCACCGGCTTCTGGGCCATCGACGAAAAGCCCACCGGCTCGCGCGACCCCTTCGCGCTGCGCCGCGCTGCGCTGGGCGTCATCCGCATCATCTCGGAAAACGGCCTGCGCTTCCCGCTCAAGGTCGAGGCCGACCTGCTCGCCTTTTTCCACGACCGTCTCAAGGTGTCGCTGCGCGATGCCGGCGCCCGGCATGACCTCGTCGATGCGGTGATTTCCGCCGACAGCAACGACATCCTGCAGATCACCCAGCGCGCCGAGGCGCTATCGGCGCTGTTGTCTTCGGCCGATGGGCAGAACCTGCTGGCTGGCTACAAGCGCGGCGCCAACATTCTCGCCGCCGAGGAAAAGAAGGACGGCAAGTCCTATGCCGGCGTCGTCTCCCAGGACGCGCTCAAGCTTCCCGAGGAAACGGCCCTGGCCTTTGCCGTGGACGCAGTCCATGCGGCGGTCGGCAATCACGTCGCCAACGACGATTACCGCGGTGCCATGGCCGAACTGGCTTCGCTGCGCGCGCCGGTCGATGCGTTCTTCACTGCGGTGCTGGTCAATGATGCCGATCCCGCCGTGCGTGCCAACCGGTTGAACCTCTT
>CBFGMY010000026.1:0-27920 GCA_965650055.1 uncultured Devosia sp. | reverse complement strand
AACTCGTCTCCCTCCTCGGCGCCAGCGGGTGTGGCAAGACCACGACGCTCCGCCTCGTCGCCGGATTTCTCCAGCCCACTTCGGGCACCATCACCCTGGGAGGCCGAGACCTCACCCGCCTGCCGCCACACCAGCGCGACATCGGGCTGGTATTCCAGAACTACGCGCTGTTCCCCCACTTGTCGGTCGCCGACAATGTTGGCTTCGGCCTCAAACAGCGCGGCATCTCCGGCACTGAAAAAGCCAGGCGGATCAACGCCATGCTCGAACGCGTCGGCCTCGCCCCGCTCGCCGACCGCCTGCCCGGCGCTCTTTCCGGAGGCCAGAAGCAGCGCGTGGCGCTGGCCCGGGCCTTGGTCATCGAGCCGCCCCTGCTGATGTTCGACGAGCCGCTATCCAACCTTGATGCCAAGCTGCGCATCGACATGCGCGTCGAAATTCGTCAGTTGCAGCGGGCTAACGGCACCACCTCGGTCTATGTCACCCACGACCAGGAAGAGGCGTTCTCCATTTCCGACCGGGTTGCCATCATGCATCGGGGAAGGATCATGCAGCTCGATACGCCCGAGCGCCTCTATCAGCGGCCCGCCAACGCCTTCGTCGCCCGTTTCGTCGGTTTCGAGAACCTGATCGCCATGAGCGTCGTGGGGCGCGATGGCGCCAAGATCACGGCCCGGGCCGAAGGCGGGGTGACGCTGACGCTGTCGTTGGAACAGTTCGGCCACATCCCCGATCGTTTCGTGCTGGCATGTCGCGCCGACGGACTGGCCGTTGCGGATAGTGCCAGCGTCGAGGGCATTCCCGCGACCCTGGGGCTGCGCACCTACCTCGGGCGCGCCTACCAGTACCAGACCTCGGGAGCCGCAGGAGCCCTCATCGCCAATGGCCCCCTGACCCGGCCGCTGGACCCGGGCGTCAACGTCAAGCTCGTGCCGGTGCCCGAACAGTGCACCATCCTCGCGCCGGAATGAGCATGCTGCTGACCAATGCCTGGGTGCTGACCATCGACACTGCGATGGCCGAACACGCGAGGGGCTGGGTCCATATCGAGGGGACGGTGATCAAGGCGGTCGGCGGTGGGACTCCACCCATGGTTCCGGGCGCCGAGATCGTCGATTGCGACGGCGACATCGTCATGCCGGGCATGGTCAACACGCACTGCCATATGGGCATGTCGGTGTTTCGCGGGCTGGCAGAGGATGTCGACGACCGCCTCTATCGCTACATCCTGCCGCTGGAGCGCAAGTTCGTTTCAGCCGAAATGGTCCGGGTCGGCTCGGCCCTCTCTGCGCTGGAGATGATCGAGGCCGGTGTGACCACGGTCGCCGATATGTATTACTTCGAGGCCGAGGTCGGTAGCGTCCTCAAGGCGGCCGGACTGCGCGGTATTGTCGGGCAGACCCTGGCCGATTTCAGCGCTCCGGACCACCGGAGTTTCGACGAGGGTTTCGCCAGGGTCGAGCATCTTGTCGACGCCTTTGCCGGCCACGCGCTGGTCACGCCCTCCATTGCCCCGCATGCCCCCTACTCCACCGGCCTTGAGGTCATGGGGCGGATCGCGGCCTGGTCGGATGCGCATCCTCAAGTGCCAGTGCAGATCCATCTGGCGGAGAGCCAGCTCGAGGTGGATTGGGCGCGCGACAACCACGGCACCTCCAGTGTCGAGGTGGTTCGTCGGTCCGAACTGCTCAAGCGCGGCCTGATCTGCGCCCACTGTCTCCATCTTGATGACGATGACATCGCCGCCATGGCGCTGGCTGGCGTGGGCGTGGCAACCAACCCGCGGTCCAACGGCAAGGCTGGCCGCGGCATTGCCCGCGTGGAGGCCATGCGCCAGGCCGGGATTCCAGTCGGCATCGGCACGGACGGCCCGATGAGCGGGAACACCCTCGACCTGTTCGCCCAATTCGCGCCGGTGTCGATGTTTGCCAAGCTACTGGCCGGGTCGCGCAAGCCGCTGCCGGCGCGCGAGGTTGTCCGCATGGCGACGATCGAGGGCGCGCGCGTGCTGGGGCTCAGTGAGCAGGTAGGGTCGATCGAGGCGGGCAAGCAGGCGGACCTGATCCGGATCAGCCTGGACGCCAGCCGCCTCCACCCAATCTACGACCCCTACTCCATGCTGGTCTTTGCGGCGGACCCCAGTGACGTCACCGACACGCTGGTCGCCGGACGCTGGCTGAAGCGCGGCAACGCGGTGCAGACGCTGGAGCGCCGGAAGGTGCTGCGCGACGCCATGCAGATTGCCCAGGCGTTCCGCGCCGAGATGACACGCATTGACGGCGCGGCGCCGTAGGCGAAATCGATGCCGCATCCCCCACAGGGGTCTTGTGAAGGTGTTCGAAATGGTGCTGGCTTCCCCCATGAACAGACGAGTCGTCATCGATACTGATCCCGGCCTCGACGATGCCATCGCCATCCTTTTCGCGCTGACCAGCGGGCGCTTTGACGTTGCCGGCATCACGACCGTGGCCGGCAATATCGGCCTGGAGCGCACCACGCGCAATGCAGGGGGCCTGCTCGCCATGCTTGACCGAAGCGAGGTGCCGGTGGTGGCCGGCGCCTCCGAGGCGATGCTGCGCAGCAATATCGACGCGTTGGTGATCCATGGCAGCGACGGCTTGCGCGGACTGACGCTGCCCGAGCCACTGGTCCCACCCCGCCTCGGCGCGGTGGCCTGGCTGGCGGAAACCCTGCGCCAGGCGCCGAGCGGCTCGATCGACATTCTGGCGCTTGGCCCGCTGACCAATATCGGCAAGCTCATCAATGAACACCCCGATGCTGCCGATCGGATTGGCACACTGATCTGCATGGGCGGCACGATCCACGAGCCGGGCAATGCCGGGCCCGGTTCCGAGTTCAACTTCGCCTCCGATCCGGAAGCGACGGCGATGGTGCTGCATGCCGCGCTCAGGACCATCGTCATCCCGCTCGACGTGACGCGGAAGGTTCGCGCGGACGAAGCCTATGTCGAAGCACTGCGCGGCACGACAGCGGGCAATATGGCCGCCGACCTGCTGACGGCTTACTGGCACGAGGGCAAGCTCAGTCGGCCGCTGCACGACCCCTGCGTCATGCTGCTCGCCCTGGCGCCGGAGCTGTTCGAGATCGAGATGCGGCGCGTATCGGTGGATCTGAGCGACGGACCCGATGCCGGCGGCCTTGTCGAACATGAGGACACGGGGCAACCCGTGTCGGTCGCCATGCGCGTGGATGCGCCGGCCGCGCTGGCACTGCTGGCAAGTGGCTTCCGCTAGCGCAGCTCCTGCTCCACCAGCGCCGTCCAGTAGCGCGCGCCGGTGACGATCGCTGCATCGTTGAAATCATACCGCGAATTGTGATGCAGAGCCCCGTCCTCGGCCGGGCCGTTACCCAGCCAGACATAGCAACCCGGGACGCGGTTGCTGAATTCTGCGAAGTCATCGCCGGCGGTGGACGGTGGGAAGTCGATGACAACGGGGCGTCCGGTTGCCGCTTGCGCGGCGGAAAGCGCGGCAGCCGTCACCGTGGCGTCGTTGAAGACCGGCGGAATGCGGCGAATGAAGCTATAGCTGCAGGTGATGCCAAACGCCGACGCGATCCCCGCCGCCAGGCTGCCGATCTCCGCCTCGAGCTGGTCACGAACCGCCGCCGAATAGGCCCGCGCCGTGCCGCCGATGCGGACATCGTCGGGAATGACATTGAGCGCGCGAAAGTCACCAGCGGCAAGGGCACAGGCGCTGACCACTGCGGGCTGTAGCGGATCGACCCGGCGCGCGACGACGGTGTGGATCGCGCTAAGAAACTGCGCCGCCGCCGTGATGGCATCCCGCCCCAGATGCGGCTTTGCGCCATGGGTGCCGACGCCGTGGAATGTCACCTCCCAACTATCGGATGAGGCCAGTTGCGGCCCCGGCACGACGGCCATCTCGTCGGGAGCGAGGCCCGGCATGTTGTGCAGGCCATAGACGGCGTCCGTTGGGAACAGGTCGAACAGGCCATCCTCGATCATGGCCCTGGCGCCGCCTCGGCCCTCCTCGGCCGGCTGGAAGATGAAATGCACGGTGCCGGAAAACCGGCGGCTGCGCGCCAGGTGGCGCGCGGCGGCCAGCAACATCACCGTATGCCCGTCGTGACCGCAGGCATGCATGGTGTTGGCGACGGTGGACCGGTAATCGCGTTGGGTCAGCTCGGGCATTGCCAGGGCGTCCATGTCGGCCCGCAGGGCAATGCGACGAGGACCATCGCCAACCTTGAGCGTGCCCACGACGCCGGTTTTGCCCAGCCCGCGATGCACCGTGATGCCGGCCTCTGCCAGGGAACGGGCAACGATGTCGCTGGTGCGGATTTCCTCGAAGCCAAGCTCGGGATGGGCATGCAGGTCGTGCCGCAGCGCGATCATCGCCTCGATCTCGAATGGATCGTTGTCCCCTGATGTCATGGGTTGCTAAGCTCTTGAAAATCCAGTCACGCCAGCATCCATCATTTGCCGGCGCCCAGCAAGGAAGCGCTGCCTTTGCCCCTCGAACCGCATCAATATTGGCAGGTCGTCGAGCCGGCAGGCACGTTCGACCGCTCTCCCGCTGCGGGCTTTGCCGAGGGCTTCCCGGCCGCCTTGCCCGATGGTCGGCAAGTGCTGCTGCCGATCCGCATCCTGCCGGGTGACGGCACGACAGCGGTTGCCTCGCTGATCATCAATCAGGCCAGTTTCGCGCTCGAGGACGCCCTGGCCGAGACGATGGCTGCCCTGCTGCGACCCTGCGTACCGGACGTTATCGTCGGCGTGCCCACGCTCGGACTGCCCTTGGCCAGCAATGTGGCGCGCCGGCTTGGCCATTCGCGCATGGTCGCCTTGGGAACGTCGCGCAAATTCTGGTATCGCCAGGACCTGTCGGCGCCGATGTCGTCGATCACCAGCCCCGACCAGCAGAAGACCATCTATCTCGACCCGCGCTCACTGCCTTTGCTGGCAGGGCGGCGCGTGGCCGTGGTGGATGACGTGATCAGTTCGGGAACGTCGATGACGGCTGTGCTGACGCTGCTGGAGCGAGCAGGTGTCGAGCCCGTGACCATCGCCGCTGCCATGCTGCAGGGCGTCAAATGGCGCGCCACGCTGGCCCGATGGCAGGATCGCATCGTGGCACCCCTGGCTTCGCCAAGGCTGACGCGCACCGAAAGCGGGCGATGGGTTCCCGAGCCTGGGCCGTAGCCTGACCGGCCAGTCCCCTAGCGGTTGAGGATAGTTCCCGTCATCACATCGATCCGCATTCCGTCAAAGCCTGGCGTCACGTTGCCAGGCGTTTCGGCTTCGGTGCGCGCATAGTCCAGATCGATATGCATGTTGGTCAGCACAGCCTGCCTCGGTCCGAAGCGGGCGATCCAGTCCAGCGTTTCGGGCAGGCTCAGGTGGCTCGGATGTGGCGTCGGCCGCAAGGCGTCGATGATCCAGAGATCAAGGCCGGAAATGGCCGGGAACGATACCTCGGGAAAGCCTGAGAGATCGCAGGAATAGGCGACATTGCCGACGCGAAAACCCAGCGACGAGATGTTGCCGTGGGTCTGTTCGAACACCGTGATGGTGATCGAACCGCCGGGACCATCCACTTCGAGGACGTCACCCGCAACAATTTCATGCGCGTTGAGGATGGGCGGATAGTCGCTGCCCGGTGGCGACACGAAGCAGTAACCGAAGGCTTCGCGCAGTCGGGCACCCGTCTCGGCATCGAAATAGACGTCGACGCGGCGGCGATTGTGCAGCGCCAGCACGCGCAGATCGTCAATGCCGTGGGTATGGTCGGCATGGGCATGGGTATAGAGCACCGCCTCGACGCGATCGACCCTGGCCGCCAGCATCTGTTCGCGCAGGTCGCAGCCGGTATCGATCACGATGCGGGTAGGCGTGTCGCTGCCCTCGCTCCAGCCTTCGAGCAGCAGCGAGCAGCGCAGGCGCCGGTTACGCGGCTCGGTGGGGTCGCAATCGCCCCACACATTGCCGATGCGCGGCACGCCGCCGGACGATCCGCAGCCCAGTATGGTCGCGACGATCCTCTGGGCGGCGGGCATCGGTCAGGCGAGCCCCGTCTTGGCGAACAGGCGGGTGAAATTGGCGGTGGTTTCGCGGCCCAGTTGCTCCAGGCCTATGCCGCGCACCTCGGCCAGTTTTTCGGCCGTGTGGCGCACGAAGCTGGGCTCGTTGGACTGGCCGCGATGCGGGATCGGCGCCAGATAAGGGGCATCGGTTTCAACGAGATACCGACCGGCCGGGACGAATTTGGCGACGTCGCGGATCTCTTCGGCATTCTTGAAGGTGATGATGCCGGAAAAGGAGATGTAGCCGCCCAGATCGAGGGCCGTGCGCGCCAAGCCGACACCGGCTGTGAAGCAATGCAACACGAAGGGGAACGCACCCTGCCCGGTTTCCTCGATGAGGATGGCGGCCATGTCGTCGTCGCACTGGCGGCTGTGGATAACCAGTGGAAGACCGGTGATGCGGGACGCCGCGATGTGGCGGCGCAGGCCAGTTGCCTGGGCTTCGCGCGGAGCGTTGTCGTAGAAGTAGTCGAGCCCTGCTTCGCCGATGGCAACGCAGCGCGGATGGGCACTTAGGCGGACAAGATCATCTACTTGAATATGCAACTCCGCATCGGCGTGATGGGGATGGGTCCCCACCGAGCACCAGACGTTCGCATAACGTTCCGCAATCGCGGCGTATGTGGAAAACTTGTCCACATGTGTGGATATCGTCACCATTCCGGTGACGCCGGCAGCCGCGGCGCGGGCCAGCACGCCGTCGATATCGTTGGCCAGCGCCTCGAAATCGAGGTGGCAATGGCTGTCGATCAGCATGGCTATTCTGCCTTGCGTTCGAGGCGGGCGAACACGCCTTGCGGGACAGGCAGCTCGGTTCCGGGCTGCAAGCCTGCCTCAAGCTTGCTTGCAGAAAGCTGGCGTTCTTCCTGCGGCACGCCGAGTTGGTCGAGCAAACGGGCTGCCGAAGCGGGGACGAAGGCGAGCATGGGGATCGCCAGTCGGCGAACCGTATCGGCCGTAACGTAGAGTACGGTCGCCATGCGGTCCGGGTCGGTCTTTTTCAGCGCCCAGGGCTCCTGCCCGGCAAAGTAGTTGTTGGCCGAGCTCAGCGCCGCGATGATCGCGCCGGTGGCCTCATGGACGAGCTGCTCGTCCATGGCCTTCTGCGCGGCATCGATCGCCTGACCGACCTCGGCGATGATCGCCTGATCGGCTTCGGTCAGCGGACCGGGTTGCGGCACCCTGGCGTCGCAGTTCTTGTTGATCATCGACAGCGAGCGCTGGGCCAGGTTGCCCAGGTTGTTGGCGAGATCGGCATTGACGCGCAGCACCAGCTTGTCGTGGCTGTAATCACCGTCATTGCCGAACGAGACTTCGCGCAGGAAGAAGTAGCGGGCGGCGTCGGCGCCAAATTCGGCGATCAGCTCGAACGGGTCGATGACGTTGCCGAGCGACTTGCTCATCTTCTGGCCGTCGACGGTGAGGAAGCCATGCGCAAAGACGCGGTGCTGCACCGCGATGCCGGCGCTCATCAGGAAAGCCGGCCAATAGACGGTGTGGAAGCGGATGATGTCCTTACCAATGACATGCAGGTCCGCCGGCCAGAACTTCTTGAACAGCTCGCTGGCCTCGTCGGGGAAGCCGACGCCGGTGATGTAATTGGTGAGGGCGTCGACCCACACATACATCACGTGGCCTTCAGCGCCGGGCACCGGAATGCCCCAGTCGAAGGTGGTGCGCGAGATCGAGAGATCCTGCAACCCGCCCTTCACAAACGAAATGATCTCGTTGCGGCGCTCCTTGGGAGCGATGAAATCGGGGTTGGACTCGTAGAGGTCGAGCAGCTTCTGCTGATAGGCCGAGAGGCGGAAGAAGTAGGTGGGCTCTTCCACCCAGGTCACTTCGGCGCCCGATGGCGCGAACTTCTTGCCATCCTTTTCGGTCAGCTCGCCTTCGTCGAAATAGGCCTCGTCGCGAACCGAGTACCAGCCCTTGTAGGTCGACTGGAAAATGTCGCCATTGTTGCTGGCGGCCATCTTCTTCCAGATCGCCTGGCTCGCCTCGTGATGGCGCTGCTCGGTGGTGCGGATGAAATCGTCGTTGGAAATGTTGAGCGCTTCGGCCAGCCTCCGGAACTCGGCGGAGTTGCGGTCGGCCAGCTCGCGCGGCGTGACGCCCTGGGTGGCAGCCGTCTGCACCATCTTGATGCCGTGCTCGTCAGTGCCGGTGAGGAAATAGACCTCGCGGCCTTCCAGGCGCTTCCACCGGGCAATGGCGTCGGTGGCGATCATCTCGTAGGCGTGCCCGATATGCGGCGCGCCATTGGGATACGAGATCGCTGTGGTGACGTAGAACGGCTTGGTGGTCATTGGGGCTCGGCAGAATTGGAGGCGGTCATTGCAGCATGCTTCCTGATCGCGTCGAAAATGGCGACGAGGGTCTGCTTCATGTCCAGATTGATATCATCGGCCTCGGCAAAGAGGGCGTGTGCCTTGTCCCATAGCTCGTTAGCCGAGGCAAGGCGCATGCGGGCCTGCGGCTGCATGGCGGCGTTGCGGGCCTCATCGGCAATCCAGTCGTCCAGCATCTCGCGGGCGAAGCTGAGTTCAGTGCTTTGGGTGTCGGCGCCCAGCACATCGGCCAGCTTCATGCCGACGCCGGCAGCATGCTGTGCCGGGTTCGAGAGCCAGGCCTGGAGGGCACCCAATGCGGATTCCGGTTCCAGAGCCAGCGTCTCGAAAGCACGCCGCGGCCGACCACCGGCCAGCGCAATGGCGCGGTCGAGTTCGGCCTGGCCCAGGGCCGGATCGTGCTCCAGCAACACGGCTCGCACATCGTCGCCGCCCACCGGCCGCAATGCCAGGTTGTGGCAACGCGACTTGATGGTCGGCAGCAGCTGGCCGGGCCGGTGCGAGATCAGCAGGAAGATTGTGTCGGCTGGCGGCTCTTCCAGCGTCTTGAGCAGGGCGTTGGCGGCCGAGGGATTGCAGTCGTCGATGCTGTCGATGATGGCGATGCGGTGCCCCGACCGGCCCCGCGTATGGTGCAAAGAATCCCGGATATCGCGCACATCCTCCACGCGGATGACGGTGTAGTAGCCCTTGCCGTCCTTGGGACGGCGACGCAGCAGGAAGAGATTGGGATGGGACAGCGCCCCCACCTGCTCCGCTACCCGATGCGCCGGCTCGTCGCCAGTGGCGGTCAGGATCGCGGCGGCGAGTTCGAAGGCAAAGGTCGCCTTGCCGATGCCCCGCGGGCCATGCAGCAGGATGGCGCCCGGCAGGCGGCGGTCGGCCAGTTGGGCAAGAATGGCGGCCCGCGCATTCTCGTGCCCACGCGCGCGCTGACGGTGTTCCGGTGGGGCAATGCCCTCAAGCGCGTCGGGGTCGTTCACGCTTGCGAACCGCGCAGCAGCTCGGGAAAGCGCTGGCTCACGGCCTCCCAGATCGCCGCCTCCAGCGCCTCTTCCGACTGGGCGGCCGAGATGACGACGCAGCGGTCAGGATTATCCCGGGCAATGGCCAGGAAGCCGTCGCGCAGCCGCTTGTGCCAGTCGAGCTCTTCCTTTTCGAACCGATCGCCGGTCAGCGCCAGGCCATCTTCGATAGCCCGCTCGGCCACCCGCTTGAAAGCGGCTTCGGGGTCCATGTCCAGGATGATGGTGAGATCGGGGGCGTGGCCATCGAGCGCCAGCGATTCCAGGCCCGCAATCAGCTTGGGGTCAACGCCACCGGTCAGGCCCTGATAGGCGCGCGTCGAATCGTGAAAACGGTCCGACAGTACCCAGATGCCGTTGCGCAGGTTGGGTGCGATGAGCTGGTTGACGTGATCGAGCCGCGCCGCTGCGAACAATACGGCTTCGGCGCCTGGTCCCCAGCTTTCCGACCGTCCCTGCAGGATGAAGGAGCGTATGGCCTCGGCCTTGGGTGTACCGCCCGGCTCGCGGGTGCGCACAGCCTCGACCTCATGCCGCTGCAGATTCTGCAGCAGGCGCTTGACCTGGGTGGACTTACCGACGCCTTCGCCACCTTCGAAGGTGATGAAACGGGCGCGGCGGGTTTTGGGCGCTTCGAGCATAAAGATGTTTCTATACGAGTCTCACATCCAGCCAAGGGCCAGCTGCTTGAGGGCGTCGGTGGCCTTGCGGACGATATCGCCCTCTTCAACCGTCTCGGCGGCATAGAGCGGCGCCGTCTGCACCAGTTGCTCGTCGCAGAAGACCCGCAACTCGGCAATCTGATCGCCGGCCATGACGGGCGGCAATAGCGGGCCGGTATAGTTCACCTGGGCGTTGAGGCACTTGCGCGAGCCGCGGGGCAGGTAGAGCGCGACTTCGCCCTCTCCGACCAGGCCAACACTGGCGCTGGCCCCGCCATAGACATTGGCATAGGCGACGATGGCGCCCTCGGGATAGGCAGCCACGCGTTCGAAAGCCCGGGCGCCCCAGGTGATGAGCTTGCGCCCCTCTTCGGTGCGCTGCGCCATCGAGGTCAAGCCATGTAGCACCGCAATCAGCCGGCGACCGCCCTCGTCGGTCGAAATGACAGAGCCATAGCCGGCCGCTTCGGTGTGTCCGGTCTTGAGGCCGTCGACCCCGATACCCAGCTCGACCAGGGCATTGCGGTTGGGCTGCTTGATGCCGTTCCACTCCATCTCCGGCTCGGAGAAGTAGTGGTAGTAGTCCGGAAACTCCCGGATCAGGTAGCGGGCCAGATCGGCCAGGTCACGGGCCGTCACATACATTTCCGGATCGGGCAGGCCCGTCGGGTTGGTGAAATGGGAGTCGGCAAGGCCGATCTCCTCCGCCAGTTCATTCATCATCGCGGCGAAGCTGCCCTCGGAGCCCGCAATCCCTTCGGCGAGGACGATGGCCGCATCATTGCCTGACTGGATGATGACCGAGCGCACCAGATCTTCGACCGGGATCTGCGAATTGAGGTCGGCGAACATGGTCGAGCCGCCCGAGGTTGCCCCGCCGGTCCGCCAGGCGTGCTCGGACACGAAGAACTGGTCGCTCATCTTCAGCCGGTCGTTGCGGATCTCGTTGAAGACCACGGCAATGGTCATGAGCTTGGCCATGCTGGCCGGCTCCATGGGCAGGTCGGCATCTTTCTGGAAGATCACCGTGCCGGAGTCGTGATCCATCAGAATAGCGAACTTGGCCTGAGTGTCGAATTCCGCCTGGGCCAGCGCCGGCGCCGTCATGGCCAGCGTCATCGCGAGAATATGCAGAAACTTCTTCACGTTGCCCCCATTCACCACGTCCCCACGACGGCGAGAATTACTGTCATCGCAGAAGAATGGCTTCCCGCCTGCGCGGAAATGACGTCGTGGTTTAGTTCAGTTCTAGATCATTGAGCCCGAGTTCGCGAGCCAGGTCGAGAACATCTATGCGTGAAACGCCGGCCTTCAGATGGGTCAAGGTCAGCCGCGTCGCGGCCCGCCCGTTGACCGTCACGGCTTCCTCTTTCACCGCGCCCAGCACTGCGAAGCGCTCCGCCAAAGCGATGGCGTTGTTTTGGTCGACAAAAATGCCCAGCCCGAGTTCGATATCGCGCGCATCCATGTCGACGGACTGCACCCACTCGTCGAGACCGCTGGCGCGGGTTGCCATGGCGTTCACCGCAGCATGGGCGCTGCCGATCGCCGCGTCCTGCTCCTCAGGCGTGGTATCGGCATAGGAGAAGAGGCTGCCAAAGAAGTTGCCAGCGATGTCGGCAAGGCTGTTGGTGTTGTCGGCCTGGGCGAACTGCGTATTGCCACCACCAAAATCGGCCGGGCCGGAATAGCTGGCCACCAGCATGCGCGTATCGTCGCCTTCAAGCGGCGCCGGGCCGACATATTCGGCCTTGATCTGGGTATGACCGTTGTTGACATAGCCCAGCATAGTGGCGGCACGGTAGGACAGATCCATGATGCGGCCGGGCATATAGGGCCCACGGTCGTTGACGCGGACGATCACCGAGCGGCCATTGGCCTGGTTGGTGACGCGCACATAGGACGGCAGCGGCAGCGTGGGGTGCGCGCCAGTAATGGCGTTTGCGGAGAAAATTTCCCCATTGGCGGTGCGGCGACCATGAAAATCGGCGCCATACCAGGACGCATCGCCCATAGCGACGTAGTCCGGGTCTTCCGCCGGGGTGTAGACATTGCCGCGAACCGTATAGGGCCGGCCGAGCTGATAGCGACCACCACCCTTGGGTGGATTGGGATTGGTGGTGACGCGCGGAGACACGCCGACGCCATATTCGGAAGAACTGAAGGCCGCGCGATTGACGGTGGCCCCAAGCCCGCCACCGCAAGCGGCGATCATGGGCGCAATAAGGGCTGCGAGGGCGACAAGGCGAATGGCATGGCGCCAGGAGGTCGTCGTCACGGTACGCAATACTCTACACTGACTACACGCGAGCGCGGATCATAACGCGATCAGGCAGCACTCGCAGTCAGTTAGCGGTTTTCTGGTTTCGGCCAGGTTAAGGGCAACAGAGTGTTAGCGGTTGGCGTAGCATTTGATGCCAATGCGGGCGCGATCAGGGGCAAATGCTATCGGCGCCCGAGCTTGCGCGAACACAGATATAAAGATATCTTTATGTCACCGGCCGAAACGACTTAAACCGAGATGACTGGCATGACCCTTCCCGAGCAGCCGCCCCATATCCCCGACTGGAACGAGGTCCGCGCTTCGCTGACCAAGGCGGCGCGCGAGCGCATCCTGATCCTCGACGGCGCCATGGGCACCATGATCCAGCGGCTCAAGCTCGAGGAAGAGAACTTTCGCGGCGCGCGGTTCAAGGACTGGAAGCTGCCGCTCAAGGGCAATAACGACCTGCTGATTCTCACCGAGCCGCAGCGGATCGAGGATATTCACCTCGAATATTATCTGGCCGGCGCCGATATCGTCGAAACCAACACCTTCTCGGCCACCTGGGTGGCCCAGGCCGACTATGGCTGTGAAGAGGCGGTTTATGACCTGAACTATTATGGTGTCGTGCTGGCTCGCCGAGCCGCGCAGCGCGCCGAGGCGATCGACGGCAAGCGCCGTTATGTGGCCGGCGCCTTGGGGCCCACCAACAAGACATCGTCCATGTCGACCGACGTCAACAGCCCCGGGCACCGCGCGATCACCTTTGACGAACTGGTCGACGCCTATGGCGAGCAGATCCGTGGTCTCGTCGACGGTGGCGCCGACCTGCTGCTGTTCGAGACCATCACCGACACACTCAACACCAAAGCGGGCATCTTCGCGGCGCAGCGCCTGTTCGAAGAGCGCGGCATCGACGTGCCGATCATGATCTCGGGCACCATTACGGACCTTTCCGGCCGCACGCTGTCTGGCCAGACGCCGACAGCATTCTGGTATTCGGTGCGCCACGCCAATCCGCTGACCATCGGGCTCAACTGCGCCCTGGGCGCCAATGCCATGCGCTCGCATCTGGCGGAGCTGTCGGACGTGGCCGACACCTTCATCTGCGCCTATCCCAATGCCGGCCTGCCCAATGCCTTCGGCCAGTATGACGAGACGCCCGAATTCATGGCCGAGCAGATCGAGGGCTTTGCTGCCTCGGGCTATGTCAACATCGTCGGCGGCTGCTGCGGCTCGACGCCCGACCATATCCGCGCCATCGCCGAGGCGGTGAGCAAGCACAAGCCGCGCGTGGTGCCGGAAGCCGAAAAGCTGCTGCGCCTGTCGGGCCTTGAGCCCTTCACGCTGACGCCGGAAATCCCGTTCGTGAATGTGGGCGAGCGCACCAATGTCACCGGCTCGGCACGGTTCAGGAAGCTCATCACCGCCGGCGACTACACTGCGGCGCTCGACGTCGCGCGCGACCAGGTGGCCAATGGCGCCCAGGTCATCGACATCAACATGGATGAGGGGCTGATCGACTCCAAACAGGTGATGATCGACTTCCTCAACCTGCTGGCCGCCGAACCCGACATCGCCAAGGTGCCGCTGATGATCGACTCGTCCAAGTGGGACGTGATCGAGGCCGGACTCAAATGCGTGCAGGGCAAGGCGCTGGTCAATTCCATCTCGATGAAGGAAGGCGAAGAGCAGTTCCTGCACTATGCCCGCCTGGTGCGCGCCTATGGCGCTGCCGTGGTGGTGATGGCGTTCGACGAACAGGGCCAGGCCGACACGCTCGAGCGCAAGGTCGAAATCTGCACGCGCGCCTATAAGCTCCTGACCGAGGAAGTCGGCTTTCCGCCCGAAGATATCGTGTTCGACCCCAACGTCTTCGCGGTGGCGACGGGCATCGAGGAGCACAATGGCTATGGCGTCGCCTTCATCGAGGCGACCAAGATCATCACCGAGACCCTGCCCCATGTGCATATTTCGGGTGGCATCAGCAATCTCAGCTTCTCGTTCCGTGGCAATGAGCCGGTGCGCGAGGCCATGCATGCAGTGTTCTTGTACTATGCCATCCAGAACGGCATGGACATGGGCATCGTCAATGCCGGGCAACTGGCGGTCTATGAAAGCATCGACCCAGAGCTGCGCGACGCCTGCGAGGACGTGATCCTCAATCGTAACGCGGATGCTACCGATCGCCTGCTGGCGCTGGCCGAACGCTATCGCGGCACCGCGGGCAAGGAAGCGGCGGCCAAGGACATGAGCTGGCGCGAAGGCAGTGTCGAAGACCGCATCTCCTACGCGCTGGTCAACGGCATCACCGAATTCATCGACGCCGACACCGAGGAGGCACGGCAGAAGCTGCCGCGGCCGCTGCATGTCATCGAAGGCCCGCTGATGGCCGGTATGAGCGTGGTGGGTGACCTGTTCGGCTCGGGCAAGATGTTCCTGCCGCAGGTGGTCAAATCCGCCCGCGTGATGAAGCAGGCCGTGGCCTTGCTGCTGCCCTATATGGAAGCAGAAAAGAACGCGGATGGCGACGCCACCGGCCGCCAGAGCGCCGGTAAGGTGCTGATGGCGACGGTCAAAGGCGATGTGCACGATATCGGCAAGAACATCGTCGGGGTCGTGCTGAGCTGCAACAACTATGAGATCATCGACCTCGGCGTGATGGTGCCGACAGCCAAGATTCTGCAGACGGCCAAGGATCTTAATGTCGATATCATCGGGCTCTCCGGCCTCATCACGCCCTCGTTGGACGAGATGGTGCATGTGGCCGCCGAAATGGAGCGCGAGGGCTTCAACATTCCGCTGCTGATCGGCGGGGCGACGACCAGCCGCGTGCATACGGCGGTCAAGATCCACCCGCGCTACAATGCCGGCCAGGCCGTGCATGTGAACGACGCCAGCCGCGCCGTCGGCGTGGTGGGCAGCCTCTTGTCCAAGGACACCAAGGTCGCGTTCATCGAGGATATCCGCGCTGAGTATGCCAAGGCGGCGGCGGCGCATGAGCGAGCCGAAAGCGAGAAGCAACGCGTGCCACTGGAAAAGGCGCGGGCCAATGCGTTCAAGCCCGACTGGTCCGGCTACAGCCCACCCAAGCCGAGCTTTCTCGGCACCAGGGTGTTCGAGAACTTCGACCTCGAAACGCTGGCCAAATACATCGATTGGACACCCTTCTTCCAGACCTGGGAGCTCAAGGGCCGCTATCCGGCAATTCTGCAGGACGAACGCCAGGGCGAGGCGGCGCGGCAACTGTTCGACGATGCCCAGGCCATGCTCAAGCAGATCATCGACGAAAAGTGGTTCAAGCCGCGGGCCGTGGTCGGCTTCTGGCCGGCCAATGCTGTCGGCGATGATGTCCGCCTGTTCAAGGACGAAGGGCGTGCCGAAGAACTGGCGACGCTGTTCACCCTGCGCCAGCAGCTTTCCAAGCGCGACGGCAAGCCCAATATGGCGCTGAGCGATTTCGTGGCGCCATCGGGCAAGCCGGACTATATCGGCGGCTTCGTGGTGACAGCGGGCATCGAGGAAGTGGCCATTGCCGACCGCTTCGAGCGGGCCAACGACGATTATTCGTCCATCCTGGTCAAGGCGCTGGCGGACCGGTTTGCCGAAGCTTTTGCCGAGGCGATGCACGAGAAGGTGCGCAAGGAATTCTGGGGCTATGGCGCCGACGAGACGTTCTCGGCTGACGAACTGATCGCCGAAACCTATCGCGGCATTCGCCCGGCGCCGGGCTATCCGGCCCAGCCGGACCATACCGAGAAGACCACTTTGTTCCGCCTGCTCGATGCCGAGAAGAATGCCGGGGTGACGCTGACAGAGAGCTACGCGATGTGGCCGGGATCGTCGGTTTCGGGTCTCTATTTCAGCCATCCGGACGCTTACTATTTCGGCGTGGCCAAGGTGGAGCGCGACCAGGTGGTCGACTATGCCGAACGCAAGAACATGCCAGTGGCCGAGGTCGAGCGCTGGCTGGGCCCGATCCTGAACTACATTCCGGGCCCGGCTATCGTGGCGGCGGAGTAGGTTTGGCGAAGAAGGTTCTTTGGCGGGTACCCCCTCCTAACCTCCCCCTGATAGGGGGAGGAATCTGGCCGGTGGCTCTCCAAAAGCAAAGCAAAACTCGATCTGTCCCTCCCCCTATCAGGGGGAGGTTAGGAGGGGGTATCCTCTTGAGTACAAAGCAAAAAATCGAGCAAATTCCGGTGACACTCATCACCGAACCCAAACGCCTGCTGGCCCTCGACGCCGACACGGCCCTGCTGCGTCTCCCCGCAAATTCGGGGCATGGGCACGAGGACGGCGCCAGTTGCATTGCCTGCGCCATGCGCACTGACGTGCGAGCGCTGCTGTTCGACCTGCTGGAAGAGGCCAAGCAGGGCCTGCGGCCACCGTTCAAGAAGGTCGTGGTGGATGCCAGCGCCGTGCCCGACACGGCGGTGGTCATCGCCGCGTTGCAGGGTAAGCTGCCGGCGCAGGCGCTGCGGGATCACACGGTGGCGCGGCTGTTTTACCTGGCTGGGGCGGCTTAGCCTTCACCTCTCCCTTTGGGGGAGAGGTGGAAACCGCACTAGCGGCGTGTCCGCCCGTAAGTACAGCGGATGCTTGGGCGAACCATCCCCGTTGGCACCCAGGCACCAGAGCTCGACGCCATCGGCCAGCAGCGCTTCGACAACGGCCTTGCCTGCCGGTGCCAGCGCCTTGTTGAGCTTACCGTGGCACAGCACGACAAGGTCGGCGGCGGCGGCGGCCTGGCGGATGGCGGGGAGATTGGCGTCGGAAACGGCCACAATACCCGGGGCCAGCAGCATCTTGGGATCGGTTGCGCGGTAGTCCCCGACATTGGCCTTCACCATGGCCGAATAGCCTTCTCTGGCGGCGAAGGTCCATTCGCGGGCGCAGGTCGGGTCGTTAGCAGTGGCGTCCGCGGTGCTCGGGTTCATGCCGATGAACAGAACGTACCGATCGGGGAAGCGTTCGCCGGTCCAGCGGCGCATCAGCTGGCGATAGCGGCCATCGGCGCTGAAGGTGGCGTCGCCCTTGACGCCCGGCATCAGAGGCAAACGGACCTTGCCGCCGGGGTCGTGGGCGTCAACGCTCATGCCGTGAGATCGCCAGGCGGCACCAGGCCATGAATCAGCGACGCCGTGGTGATGGTATTGGCCAAGAGACACGCAATGGTCATCGGGCCAACGCCGAACGGCACCGGCGTAATGGCGCCGGCGACCTGAGCCGCTGCGGCAAAGTCCACGTCGCCGACCAGCCGGGTCTTGCCCTCGCCCCTTTCGGGCGCCGGAATACGGTTGATGCCGACATCGATGACCGTGGCACCCGGCTTGATCCAGTCGCCCTTGACCATTTGTGGGCGACCGACCGCGGCAACGACGATATCGGCCCTGCGCACGACCTCAGCCAGGTCCTTGGTCTTGGAATGGGCGACGGTGACCGTGCAGTTCTCGCGCAGCAGGAGCTGCATCATCGGCTTGCCGACCAGATTGGAGCGGCCGATGATCACGGCGTTGAGCCCGGCCAGCGACCCAAGCTGGTCGCGCAGCAGCATCAGGCAGCCCAGGGGCGTGCACGATACCGGGCCGGGAAGGCCAATCTGCACCTTGCCCACATTGGCCGGGGTGAAGCAGTCGACATCCTTGGACGGGGCGATGGCCTCGATGACCTTGATGGGGTCAATCTGCTTGGGCACCGGCATCTGCACCAGGATGCCGTGGACCTGCGCGTCGCCATTCAAGCGCGCGATCAGGTCGAGCAACTCGGCCTCGCTCGTATCCTCGGACAGCTCGTACTTGAATGAGGCCATGCCGACTTCGGCGGTCTGCCTGGCCTTGTTGGCGACATAGACCTGGCTGGCAGGATCATGCCCAACAATCACCACCGCAAGGCCGGGCGTGATGCCGTGATCGGCCTTGAGACGCGCGACGTGGCCGGCGATGCGGCCCCGCAGGCCCTCGGCATAGCTCTTGCCGTCGATGATGCTTGCCGTCATGGGGACCTCCAGCGTCTGTTTGCGGCAGCAATAGAAAACCACGCGACGTTCGTCCATGGCTTTGCGGCGGGGCAGGCATGCGACAAAAAGAAAAGGCTGCAACGACATCTCTGTCATTGCAGCCTGGGGAATATCGGCCGACCGCGCTGTTGAGGGCTTGGGGGACAAGCGGCCAACGCAACATTCCTCGCTCACCAGCTGCATGGGTCGCTTGCCGTGCCAGTGAACTGCCTAAAGAGATGGTAGCAAAATGCGGCGAGAAAAGTGTCCTTCACACCGATGTGAAACGGTTGCCGGAAGGGTCGCGCTGTTGAAGCGCCGCCGCGAAGCTGTCATGCAAGAAGGCTAGACGCTGCCCGACCATCCAGCGCGATTCCGCAAGACGGCAGGCTCAATCCGGAGCCCGCAAAAGAAAGAGCAACATGACCACGATCAGCCCGCCCCGCCTCGAAAAGCAGTCCTTCACCGACCCGGAGAAGGCATGGGAATATCTGGCCGAGCTCTATCACCGCAATACCGGCTTCATCCGTGGCCATCTGGCGAACCTGGCCAAGGGTGTGGTTCCGGCGGGACGTGTCCGCGCCTGCTACCCGCAGGTAGAAGTGCGCTCCACCAGCTACAGCAAGCATGAGAGCACCCTGCCCTATGGCTTCCTGCATACGCCCGGGCTCTACCGCACCACGGTCACGGCGCCAGAGCTGTTCCGCACCTATTTCCAGGAACAGTTCATCGCCATTCTCAAGAACCATGGCGGCACCATCGACATCACCGAAAGCGACACGCCGATCCCGCTGCACTTTGCGGTCAATCCGAGCGAGCGCATCGACGGCCAGGCCCTGAACGCGCTCAACATTCCGCTCCGCGACGTGTTCGACGCGCCAGACCTGGGCAATACCGACGACGAAATCGCCAACGGCACCTTCGTGCCGCCCAAGGGCGGACCCTACCCGCTATCGGCCTTCACCGCGCCGCGTGTGGATTACTCGCTGTTCCGGCTGAGCCACTATACCGGCACCGATGCCGGGCACTTCCAGAACTTCGTGATCTTCACCAACTACGCGTTCTACATCGAGGAATTCTGCCGCGTGGCCAAGCGCTACATGGCCGACGGACATTCTCACTATGACAGCTTCATCGAGCCGGGCAATGTGATCACCGACAATGCGCTGAGGGGTGGCAATGTGGCAGGCACGGCGCCAGTGCGCGCACCGCAGATGCCCGCCTATCACCTGACGGCCGACCGGGGCCGCGGCATCACCATGGTCAATATTGGCGTTGGCCCCTCCAACGCCAAGACCATTACCGACCATATCGCAGTGCTCCGCCCGCATGCCTGGATCATGCTGGGGCACTGCGCCGGCCTGCGCAACAGCCAGGAGCTCGGCGACTATGTGCTGGCGCACGCCTATGTGCGCGAGGACCACGTGCTGGACGCCGACCTGCCGCTGACGGTCCCCGTCCCGGCCCTCGCCGAAGTGCAGGTGGCGCTGGAACAGGCGGTGGAGGAGATCACCCAGACCGAGGGTATCGAGACCAAGAAGATCATGCGCACCGGCACGGTCGCGACCTTCGACAACCGCAACTGGGAACTGCGCGACCAGACCGAGATCGTCCGCCAGCTCAGCCAGTCGCGCGCCGTGGCGCTCGACATGGAAAGCGCGACCATCGCCGCCAACGGCTTCCGCTTCCGCGTGCCCTATGGCACGCTGCTTTGTGTGTCGGACAAGCCGCTGCACGGCGAGCTGAAGCTGCCGGGCATGGCCTCGGACTTCTATCGGACGCAGGTCAACCGGCATCTGCAGATCGGTCTGCGGGCGATGGAGATTTTGCGGGACCAGCCGGCGGAGCGGCTGCATTCGCGCAAGCTGCGCAGCTTTGCCGAGACAGCCTTCCAGTAGGCTCAGGCCGTCATCTCGACGATAACCTTGCCCACATGGTCGCCCCCGCCAATGCGGCGGAGGGCGGCGGCGCCCTGCTCCAGGGGATAGACCCCGTCAATCACGGGGCGCGTCCTGGCGGCGAGTTCGGCTCCGTCGCCCGGCGCAACCTTGTAGACCAGGACGCCCAACGACTTGCCGCGACTGAAAAGCCCGGCCAGCGCAATGCCAATAATGCTGCGGAATGTGCCGCCGATGACCACCAGACGACCGCCTGGCCGGAGGCATCGGGCATAGTGCGAGACGGGGCGGTTCGCGACCATGTCGATGATCAGATCGTAGGCTTCAGACGCCGCGGTATAGTCCTCGAGTCTATAGTCGATGAAGTTGTTGGCGCCGAGCGCCAGGAGGGAGTCGCGCTTTCCGGCGCGGTCGACAGCGACAATATTGGCACCTGTCGACTTTGCGAGCTGGATGGCAAAGGTTCCGACGCCGCCACCGGCGCCGTTGATGAGAACGGTATGCCCCGGCCCGAGATCGGGGCGCTTGCGCAGCGCCTGCAGCGCCAGGCCACCCGCCTGCGGTATCGCGGCGGCATCAGTGAAGGACAGACCCGTTGGAATAGGCGCCAGCGCGGCGGCGGGAACAGCGACATAGTCGGAAAGGCCGCCCCAGCCAGCCTCGGAGAGGTCGCCAAACACCCTATCGCCGACTTGCAATGTGGTCACGCCCTGCCCGAGGGCCTCGACCACACCGGCAATGTCGGCGCCAAGAACTTTGAATGGTGGCTTGAAGGGCCCCGTCACACGCCCCATGGGCGTACCGATCAGCAGATCCCAATCCCAGGAATTGAGCGAAGCGGCATGCACGCGAACCAGCACTTCGCCGGCCTTGGGTTGCGGCCGGGGCATCTGCTCCAGCCGCAAGTTTTCTGGCGGGCCATATCGATCATAGACGAGGGCCCGCATCATCATCAGGATCGCCTCAGCGGCCCTTGACCACCGAGTAGCCTGCATACTTGGCCGACGAGCCAAGCTGCTCTTCGATGCGGATGAGCTGGTTGTACTTGGCCAGACGATCCGAGCGGCTCAGCGAGCCGGTCTTGATCTGACCGCAGTTGAGCGCCACCGCGAGGTCGGCAATGGTCGAGTCTTCGGTTTCACCCGAGCGATGCGACATCACCGAGGTGTAGCCGGCGCGGTGCGCGGTATCGACGGCGTTGAGCGTTTCGCTGAGCGAGCCGATCTGGTTGACCTTGACCAGGATCGAGTTGGCGACGCCCATCTTGATGCCGGAGACGAGGCGCTGGGTGTTGGTGACGAACAGGTCGTCGCCGACCAACTGCACCTTCTTGCCGATGGCGTCGGTGAGGGCCTTCCAGCCTTCCCAATCGTCTTCGCCCATGCCGTCTTCGATCGTGATGATCGGATAGCGGTTGGCAAGGTCTTCGAGGAAGCGCACGTTTTCTTCCGAGGAGAGCGACTTGCCCTCGCCTTCCATCTCGTACTTGCCGCCCTTGTAATATTCGGTCGCCGCGCAATCGAGGCCGAGGAAGATGTCCTCGCCGGGCTTGTAGCCGGCCTTTTCGATCGAGCGCATGATGAAGCCCAGCGCGTCATCGGCCGACTTCAGGTTCGGCGCGAAGCCGCCTTCATCGCCAACGGCGGTGTTGTGGCCTTCAGCCGACAGACCCTTCTTGAGGGTGTGGAAGATTTCCGAGCCGATGCGCACGGCGTCGGCGAGGTTTTCTGCGCCGGCCGGCAGGATCATGAACTCCTGCATGTCGATCGGGTTGTCGGCATGCTGGCCGCCATTGATGATGTTCATCATCGGGACCGGCAGGACATGGGCGTTCGGGCCGCCGATATAACGGTAGAATGGCAGCTCGCTCGACTCCGCGGCGGCCTTGGCCACGGCCAACGAGACGCCCAGAATAGCGTTGGCGCCCAGGCGCGACTTGTTGGGCGTGCCATCGAGCTCGATCATCGCCTGGTCGACGGCGAGCTGATCGAGCGCATCCATGCCCTGGATTTCGTCCGAGATCACCGAATTGACGTTCTCCACGGCCTGGGTGACACCCTTGCCGGAGTACTTCTTGCCGCCATCACGCAGCTCGACGGCCTCATGGGCGCCGGTCGAAGCGCCCGAGGGCACGGCGGCGCGGCCAAAGCTGCCATCATCCAGCACCACATCGACTTCGACGGTCGGGTTACCGCGGCTATCGTAGATCTGGCGGCCAGTGACATGGATGATTGAAGACATGGAAAGCCCCTTCCGGCTGGGTTCTGTCGGTTCGTTGCGCTTCTCCTAGACGCGGGGCGTGACAAGTAAAAGAGGGCGGGACAAAAAAATGCCGGTTCCCGCGTTCTCCGGGCGTCTCCGCCATTGATCGGCGCTAGGTTTATCGTTAATACGACGGGTAGCTCCCGGAGGAACCATGCCCAAGCCGTTCATCAAGCAGGTGGCGCATACCTGCATTTTCGCCCATGACCTTGCCGCCACCGAGGCCTTCTATCGCGACGTTTTCGGCATCGCCAAGGCGTTCGATTTCAAGCGGGGCGAGGACTGGATCGGCTTCTATCTCGATGTGGGCGAGCGAAGCTTCATCGAAGTGTTCCGCAAGGCGGATTCCAGTTTCGACGAGAAGAACCAGATCAACCACATCTGCCTGGAAACCGAGGACCTCGATGGCCTGCTGGCGCATGTGCGGGGCAACGGCATCGAAATCACCGACAAGAAGCTGGGGGTCGACGGCACCTGGCAGGCCTGGACCAAGGATCCCAATGGCGTGAAGCTGGAAATTTTCCAGTACACCGCCAATAGCATGCAGTTTCAGCCCAAGGGCGGCGTGTGCCAGGTGAACTGGTAGCGCTCAGGCCGGCGCCTGCACCTGGCCATCGGCGATGAGCCAGGTCACCGCCTCCTGCACGGCCTCGAGCGACGTGTAGCGCGGCGCATAGCCGATAAGCCGCCTGCCCTTGTCGATCGAGCAGTTGGGCGAGCGGAAGATGTGTTCCCAGGTCGCCTTGGCCTCGTCAGGGTCCTGCGATCTGGCCCATTCATCGAAGCCGGCAAAGCTGAGCTTCGGCTGATGGCCAAACCAGCGATACATGGCCTCGGCATAGCCGCGCAGCGTCACGGCGGCGCCCGAGACGGCATGGAAGCTCTCGCCCACGGCAGTGGATCGGCTGTCGATGGCGCGGACGACCACCTGCGCGACGTCATCGGCATGCACGTGGTGGACGGTTTCGAGGCCGAAATTGGGAAGCGCCAGCGTGTCACCGCGGGCGATCGTGCTGAACACGGCAGGATTGAAATGTCCGGCCGGATTGAGCGGCGCCCAGCCTGGGCCGACGATATGGCCAGGATGAACGATCGTTGCCGGGAAACCGCGCAGGCGGGCTCGGGCCAGCAGGTCGGCTTCGATCGCCGCCTTGGCTATGCCGTAGTCGCCAAAGGGATATTTGGCCGCAGACTCGGGCGTCGGTACCACGGCGGCGGTGCCATGCGTCCAGATGGTGCCGATATGGATGAAGTGGCTGACCCGCCCTTCGAGGGCATCGGCCAGTTGGGTGTTGCTGGCCGGCGTGAAGCAGATGAGATCGACCACGATATCAGCGCCCAGCGCGGCAATAGCCTGACCGAACTGGCCCTTTGCCTCCTCGGCCGCACGATCAAGGGTCACGGACGTCACATGCCGCCAGACCGGGCTCTGCTGGTAGGGCTTGGCAACGCCGCGGCTGATCGCCGTCACGTCATGGCCCGCCATCACGAGGCGCGGTATCAGATAGGTGCCGATATGGCCGGTGGCGCCGATGACGACGATCTTGCTCATTTCGGCTCGTCCTTCTTGTGCCCGTCGATGCGCTTGTCGGCCAGGGCTTTCTCACTCGCGTGGCGCAGCTTTTCGGCCTTGGTCTGCCCAAACACCACGCGGTTCTGCGCCGCCTGCGTCTCCTTGGCAGCGCGCGCCTTTTGCTTTCGCACAGTCTTGAGGTTGATGATCTCGGCCATGACGGTTCCTGGGCGTGTTGCGCGGCAACCTAGCAGACTGGCCGGCTTGAATGGAAGATCAGGTAGGGCGCGGCAGGGCCAGATAGACGCTGTCGCACCATTCCTCGCCCAGCAGGAACGTGCGCTCCGCGCGTCCGGTTTCCTTGAAGCCAAGGCGATCGAGCACCCGGAGCGAGGCCGTGTTGCGCGGGTCGACATCGGCCAGCAGTTCGGTAGCCGCGGTGTTACGGAAGGCGTGATCGATAAAGGCGCGCGAGGCTTCGGTGGCGAAACCCTGGCCCCAGCAATCCTGCCGCAGCATGAAGCCGAAATCGGGCAGGCGCCCTGCCCCGACATCGCCGATCACCCGGCCGTCATGCTCGATGATGAAGTCCTCTCCGCCGGCTGCAGTGCGAGCAATCATCTGTTCGAGCCACGGCCGCGTCACATCGCGGCTGGCATGCGGCAGGGTCGACCAGTAGCGCATCGCCACGGGGTCGGACATGATCTCGAACATGGCGTCGAGATCGTCCATGCGTGGACGGCGGAGCAGCAGGCGCTCCGTGCGGATTTCCATCAGACCAACCGGCTCTGGTCCATTGCGGCCGCGATGAAGCTGGCGAACAGCGGATGCGGCTCGAAGGGCTTGGACTTCAGTTCGGGATGGAACTGCACGCCGATGAACCACGGATGGTCGGTGCGCTCGACGATCTCAGGCAGCTTGCCGTCGGGCGAGACGCCGGAGAACAGCAGGCCATTCTTTTCGAGCAGCTTGCGGTAATCCATGTTCACTTCGTAGCGGTGACGATGGCGCTCGGAAATGCGGGTCGAACCATAGATATCGGCCACGCGCGAACCGCGGGTGAGCTGGGCCGGATAGGCGCCCAGGCGCATGGTGCCGCCAAGATCGCCCTCTGCGCCGCGCTTTTCGGTGTCGTTGCCCTTCACCCACTCGGTCATCATGCCAACGATCGGCTCCTTGGTCGGGCCGAATTCGGTCGACGAGGCATTCTTGATGCCGGCGGTGTTGCGGGCCGCCTCGACGCAGGCCATCTGCATGCCGAAGCAGATGCCGAAATAGGGCACGTCCTTGACGCGGGCAAACCGGGCCGCCTCGATCTTGCCGGCCGAGCCGCGCTCGCCGAAGCCGCCGGGCACCAGGATGCCGTGGACATGCTCGAGATAGGGCGCCGGATCGTCGCGCTCGAAGACCTCGGAATCGATCCACTGCAGGTTGACCTTGACCTTGTTGGCGATGCCGCCATGGGTCAGGGCTTCGCTGAGCGACTTATAGGCGTCCTTGAGGCCGGTATACTTGCCGACGATGGCGATATTGACCTCGCCCTCGGGGTTGTGGAGGCGCGTCGAGACGTCCTGCCAGGCGCCGAGATCGGGTTCCGGCGCATCCGTGATGCCAAAGGACGCCAGGATTTCGCGGTCCAGCCCTTCCTTGTGATAGGCCAGCGGCACGTCGTAGATGGAGCCTACGTCCAGCCCCTGGATGACGGCGCTTTCACGGACGTTACAGAACAAGCTGAGCTTCTTCTTCTCACCCTCGGGAATCGGACGATCGCAGCGAACCAGCAGCACGTCGGGCGCGATGCCGATGGAGCGAAGCTCCTTGACCGAATGCTGGGTCGGCTTGGTCTTGAGCTCGCCGGCCGAGGGAATATAGGGCATCAGCGTCAGATGCAGGTAGCAGGTATCGCCGCGCGGCAGGTCGTTGCCGAGCTGGCGGATCGCCTCAAAGAACGGCAGACCTTCAATATCGCCAACGGTGCCGCCGATTTCGACCAGCACGAAGTCGAAGTCGTCGTTACCCTCGATGACGAAATTCTTGATGGCATCGGTGACGTGCGGAATAACCTGCACGGTGGCGCCCAGATATTCGCCGCGACGCTCCTTGGCGAGAATGTCCGAATAGATACGGCCGGTGGTGATGTTGTCGCGCTTGGTGGCGGCGCGGCCGGTGAAGCGCTCGTAGTGCCCGAGATCCAGATCGGTCTCGGCACCGTCATCGGTGACGAACACCTCGCCATGCTGCGTCGGCGACATGGTGCCCGGATCGATGTTGAGATAGGGGTCGAGTTTCCTCAGGCGGACCTTGTAGCCGCGCGCTTGCAACACGGCGCCGAGCGCCGCCGATGCAAGACCTTTACCCAATGAGGAGACCACGCCTCCGGTGATGAATACGTACCGAGCCATGGGCGTTCACCTTAATCACATCAGCGTCGATTCGTAGAGCCGGCAAGCGCCTCTACACAAAAAGAAGAAGGGGATGTTTCCATCCCCCTCTTTGGTCTCGTCAGTTGGTCGCCGGAGCGGCCGGCGTTTGGGTCGGCGTCTCCGCCGGAGCGTCGGGCACCGGCGCAGTCGCTTCCGGGGTCGCGGCCGGCGCGGCCTCGGCCGCAGGCGCGGTCTCGGTGGTCGCCGGAGCAGCGTCGGTGGTCGCGGGCGCCTCGGTGACGGGCACCGGCAGATCGGAAGCCGGAGCCTCCGGCTGCAAGGCGTTCAACGCGTCGAGCACATTGGCCGGCGTCTCGCCGTCTTCGGTCGTGCTCGCGCCCTCCAGAATGCTGGACGTGCCGCGATCGAGTTCGGACAGAATGGTCAGGCCAATCGCCGTCGCAAAGAACAGCGTCGCCAGAATCGCCGTGGTGCGGGTGAGCAGGTTGGCCGAGCCGCGCGCGGTCATGAAACCGCCGCCACCACCACCGCCAAGGCCCAGAGCACCGCCCTCGGAACGCTGCAGCAGGATCACTGCAATCAGCGCGAGGACGATCAGCAAATAGGCCACAATCAGGACGTTCGCCATTGTGTCTCAGTCTATAGGTCTAAGCAAAGATGCGGCGTCTTACACGCCTCGTGCCACAAATGCCAGAGGTCAACGGGATTTTCCGGTCGGCCTCCGGCGCCTGGCGCGCTACACGGCGGAGATAATGGTGGCGAAGTCCTTTGCCAAGAGGCTGGCGCCGCCGACAAGGCCGCCGTTGACGTTGTCGAGGGCCAGGATCTCGCGGGCATTCTGCGGCTTGAGCGAGCCACCATAGAGAATGTGAATGCCCAGCCCCTTGTCACCGAAGCGATCCACCAGCTGACGGCGGATGGAATTGTGCATCTGGGCGATGTCGTCATTGCTGGGTGTGCGGCCGGTGCCGATGGCCCAGACCGGCTCGTAGGCGACAATGACATCGTGCTGGCCGGCGGCCTCGGGAATGGAGCCGGCAAGCTGCGCGGCAACCACGGATTCGGCGTTGCCGCTGTCGCGCTCGGCTTCGGTCTCGCCGACGCAGATGATGGGCTTGAGGCCGGCGCCGATGGCGGCTTCGGCCTTTGAACGCACCAGATCATCGGTTTCGCCATGCGCGGCGCGGCGCTCGGAATGGCCGACAATCACATATTGAGCACCGGCATCGGCCAGCATGCCGGCCGCGATATCGCCGGTATAGGCGCCCGACGCCGCCGGATGACAGTCCTGACCGCCCGCCAGAATGCCCGACGTCGCGCCCTGCCGTGCCACGGCAGCAAGGATGGTCGCGGGAGGGCAAATCACGACGAGGGCGCGGGGCGCGTCCCCGGTCGTCATGATGCCGGCAAGAGCCGTCAGCTCGTCCAGCGACGCCCTTACGCCGTTCATTTTCCAGTTCCCTGCGATCAGCGGCGTTATTGTCGTTGTCACTCTTTG
>CBFGMY010000025.1:0-28112 GCA_965650055.1 uncultured Devosia sp. | reverse complement strand
TCACTCTTTGCTCCTGCTGCCTCTTGCACCGGGCCAAGGATTGCCCTAACCCCGGCTGTCAAAATGGATTACTAGTGCCCTCCCGCTGGCGCGGTAAAGCCTCATGTTGCCCAACAGGAACGTCTCAGATGCTCGATAGTTTGCGTGTTTTTGCAAAATCCTGGCCTGGAAAGGTCATGGGTGCCTGCCTTCTGGTCGGTCTGGCGGGCTTTGGCATCAACAATGTCATCGCCGATCTGGGCAGCAACACCGTCGCTCGCGTCGGCAATGAGGACATCAATTCGCGCGAGTTCATGCGGGCCTATCAGAGCCAGCTGAACCAGGTGGCCCAGCAGCTCGGCTCGATGCCGACGGCGCAGGAGGCGGTCAATCTCGGCATTCCGTCGGCCGTGCTGCAGAATCTGGCGCAGGATGCGGCGCTTGACCAGCTCGCCAACACCTTCGGCCTTGGCGTGTCGCAGAAGAAGCTCAGCGAGATGCTGCGCAAGGATCCCTCGTTCCAGAACGCCCTGGGTGCCTTCAACGCGGACAGTTTCCGCCAGGTGCTGCAGGCGAGCGGGCTGACCGAGGCCGAATATTTCGAGGACCAGAGCGATGCCGCGCGGCGCCAGCAACTGATCCTGAGCCTGTTTGGCGACACCAAGCTGCCCGATACCGCCGCCAGTCTGATCAACCGTTACGTGGCCGACCAGCGCACCATCGACTACTTCGTGCTGGGCGAGACCAATATCGAAACGCCCGCTGCCCCGACCGAGGAAGAGCTCGCAGCCTACCTGGCCGAGCATCAGGCCGAGTTCCGCACCGTCGAAACGCGCAAGGTGCAGATGCTGCGTCTGTCGGCGGCCGACCTTGCCGCGAGTAAGGTTGGCGAGATTACTGCCGACGCGATCGCCGCCGAATACGAGCGCACCAAGGCAACACTGACCAAGCCCGAGCGCCGCACCATTCAGCAGGTTGTGCTCAATGCCGAGCAGGTTGCCGCCTTTGACGCTGGCCTCGCCGCGGGCACGCCGTTCGAGACGCTGGTGGCCGATGCCGGCCTGACGCCCACCGACCTCGGCACCCTTGCCCAGGCTGACGTTACCGATGCCAGCCTGGCGTCCGCCGCCTTTGGCCTCGCCGACGGGGCATTCGTGGTCATCGACGGCGTCGCCGGCAAGCGTGCCGTCCACGTGTCGGCAATCGAAGCGGGCGGCGTTCCCACGCTCGAAGAGGTGCGCGACCAGATCGCCCAGAACCTGGCCCTGGCCGAGGCTCGCAACCAACTGGCCGATGTTCAGGACCAGATCGAGGAACTTCGCGCCGCTTTCCGCCCGCTGACCGAGATTGCCGACCGCTTCAAGCTGGACCTCTACGAAGCCAACGTGACCTCCAGCGGCGCGGAACTGACCGTGATCCCGGACCTTGCGACCGAAGATGCGCCGCGGGTAACCCAGGCCATCTTCAAGGCCGAACAGGGGGCGCTTACCGCCGCCATTCCCCTCAGTGGCAACGGCAACCTGTGGTTTGACCTCAATGCGGTCGAACCGGCGCGCGACCAGACGCTGGACGAAGTGCGTGAGCAGCTCACCGCCACCATGACCACCGAGCGCGTCAACAACGCCATCATCGCCGCCCAGGCCGAGGCCGTGAAGCGGCTCGATGCCGGCGAGGCCATCGCCGACGTCGCGTCTGCCTACAACGTCTTCCCGCAGCTCAGCGCGCCCTTTACCCGCGTCGGCTCCGAGGACGGCACGATCGATGGCAAAGTCGCCGAGGCCGCCTTTGCCGGCGACGCCAGTCACCATGGGTCCGCGGTGAGCCGGAGCGGCGAATTCATCGTCTTCCAGGTCACCGATCTGACCGAGGCGACGGCACCGCTCGAAGCCTCAGCCAGCGACCGGCTCGAGAACGAGGTTCGCGTCGGCATCTATGGCGATTTCGTCACCGCCGTGCGAGATGACGCGCGGATGACCATCAACCAGCAGACCCTGCAGCAGGTGCTGGCCCTCAATACCGGCCTGTAATCGACAGGCCGGACTCCACCCAAACTGGACACGACACCGATGGGCGACGACTTCTATCAGCGCTTCTCCGAGCAATACGATGCTGGAAAGTCGCAGATTGTCTGGCGTCGCATCGTGGCAGACCTTGAGACACCGGTCGGGACCTACCTCAAGCTCGCGCAGGGGCGGAAGAACACGTTCCTGCTCGAATCCGTTCAGGATGGCACGACACGCGGCCGCTACTCCATCATCGGCAGCCAGCCCGACGTGATCCTCAAGGTCGAGGACGGCCAGGCGTCGATCAACCGCTCCGCACAGATCGACGAGGCCAGTTTCGAGCCCCTGCCCGATCTGCCGCTCAACGCGCTGCGCAACCTCGTGGCCGACAGCAAGATCGACGTGCCCACTGGCCTGCCGCCGCAATCGGCCGGCGTCTATGGCTTCCTGGGCTATGAGATGGTCCGCTACATGGAAGTGCTGCCCAACAGCAATCCGGACCATCTGCAATTGCCTGAGGCGACGCTGATGCGACCGTCGCTGCTGGCGATCTTCGACACGCTCAAGGATGAGCTCTACCTGACGGCACCTGTCTATGTGCGATCCGGCGTTTCGGCCAGGCAGGCCTATGAAGCTGCCGAAGCCCGCATCGACGATGCCATCGCCCGGCTGGGGCGCGCCTTGCCGACCACGCCGGCTTTGCCCGACCTCGAATCCATCGCCGTCACCAGCAACACGTCGAAGGATGAGTATTTCGGCATGGTGGCCAAGGCCAAGGATTACATCACCGCCGGCGACATCTTCCAGGTGGTGCTGAGCCAGCGCTTCGAGGCCGAGTTCACCCTGCCCCCGACCGCGCTCTATCGCGCGCTGCGCCGGACCAATCCCAGCCCCTACATGTATTTCCTCGATTTCGGTGACTTTGCTGTCGCCGGCTCAAGCCCGGAAATCCTGGTGCGGGTGCAGGATGGCGAGGTGACCATTCGCCCCATCGCCGGCACCCGCAAGCGCGGCTCGACCCCCACGCGCGACCAGGAACTGGCGGCAGAACTGCTGGCCGACCCCAAGGAACTGGCCGAGCACCTGATGCTGCTGGACCTCGGCCGCAACGACGTGGGCCGCGTAGCGAAGACTGGGACCGTCAAGGTCACCGACAAGTTCTTCCTCGAATACTATTCCCACGTCATGCACATCGTTTCCAACGTGGTGGGCGTGCTGGACCCTAAATACGACTTCGTCGACGCGCTCTCGGCCGGCTTCCCGGCGGGCACAGTTTCCGGCGCCCCCAAGGTTCGCGCCATGGAGATCATCGACGAGCTGGAGAAATCACGCCGCGGCATCTATGGCGGCTGCGTCGGCTATTTCAGCGCCGACGGCACGATGGACACCTGTATCGTGCTGCGCACCGCCATCCTCAAGGACGGCAAGCTCTATGTGCAGGCCGGCGCCGGCATCGTCGCCGACAGCAAGCCCGAACTCGAGCAGCTCGAATGCGAAAACAAGGCCCGCGCCCTTTTCAGCGCCGCCGAGGAAGCGCTACGCTATGCTGGCGAGGCGAGGATCGGGCAATGAACGCTCTATGCAACCACAGCGTCATTCCCGCGAAAGCGGGAATCCCCCTTTCGCGATGGCGGGTCTGGTTCTGAAGGGAGATTCCCGCTTTCGCGGGAATGACTCCGTGTTTAGAAACATCCCTGAGCCGGAACCAAAGTTATGACCCGCACTCTCGTCATCGATAACTACGACAGCTTTACCTACAACCTCGTCCACTTCCTGGGCGAGCTGGGTGCCGACATCACCGTGCACCGCAACGACAAGATTACCCTCGACGAAATCGCCGCCATGGCGCCCGAAGCCATCGTGCTGTCGCCCGGCCCCTGCACGCCCAATGAGGCCGGCATCTGCCTTGCCCTGATCGACCGCTTCAAGGGCGAAGTACCGATCCTGGGTGTATGCCTGGGTCACCAGGCCATCGGCCAGGCCATGGGTGGCGACGTGATCCGCGCGCCGCATCTTTTCCATGGCAAGACCAGCAAGATCCACCATACCGGCAAGGGCCTGTTCCGCGGGCTCAACAACGATTTCGAGGCGACGCGCTACCACAGCCTGATCGTCAAGCAGGACACCCTGCCCGAGGTGCTCGAAGTCACCGCGACGACCGATGACGGCCTGATCATGGGCATGCAGCATAAGTCGCTGCCGGTCCACGGCGTGCAGTTCCACCCCGAGAGCATTGCCTCGGAAAACGGCCATGCGCTGCTACAGAATTTCCTCAATCTGGCGCGCGACTTCAACCAGAAGCGAGCTGCGTGATGGACATCAAGGCAGCGCTCAACAAGATCGCCAATCGCAAGGATCTGACCGGCGAGGAAATGCGCGGCGTCATGCGTACCATCATGGCCGGCGAAGCCACACCCAGCCAAATCGGCGCGTTTCTCATGGGCATGCGCGTCAAGGGCGAAACCGTGGTAGAAATCGCGGCGGCGGTATCGATCCTGCGCGAGCAGATGATCCCCGTATCAGCCCCCGAACATGCCATCGACATCGTCGGTACTGGCGGCGACGGGGCCGGCACGCTCAACATTTCCACCGCCAGCGCCATCGTTGTCGCCGCCTGCGGTGTTCCGGTGGCCAAGCATGGCAATCGCGCCTTGTCGTCCAAATCGGGCGCCTCGCAGGTGCTCGAGGCCCTGGGCGTCAAGCTCGACCTCAGCCCGGCCGAAATCGGCGCCAGCGTCGACACGGCCGGCATCGGGTTCATGTTCGCGCCGCTGCACCATCCTGCGATGAAGCATGTGGGCCCGTCGCGCAGCGAAATGGGCACACGCACGCTGTTCAACCTGCTGGGTCCGCAGTCGAACCCGGCCGGCGTCCGGCGTTACCTTCTCGGCGTCTATGCAGAGGAATGGGTCGAACCGGTCGCTGCAGCGCTGCTGGCCAACCGGGCCATCAAGGCCTGGGTCGTGCATGGCAGCGACGGCCTTGACGAGATCACCACCACGGGACCGACGCACATCGCCCAGATCGATGGCGGCAGCCTCACCACCTTTGAAATCACGCCAGAGCAATACGGCCTGCCGCGCGCCACGCTCGACGACCTGCGCGGCGGCGACCCTGCCGACAATGCCCGCGCCATGACGGCGCTGCTCGACGGCGCGCCGGGGGCGTACCGTGATATCGTGCTGCTCAACAGCGCTGCGGCGCTGTTTGTGGCCGACCGGGTGGACACCATAGACACCGGCATCGCCGTGGCGCGCGACGCCATCGATTCTGGCAAGGCCAAACAGACCCTCGCCCGCCTGGTGGCGGTATCGAACGGACGCTCGTCATGACCGACATTCTCAAGCAGATCGAAGCCTATAAACGCGAGGAAATCGCCGCAGCCAAGGCCATGCGGCCCTGGGCCGAGGTGGTGGCGCAAGCCCACGACCAACCTCCGCCGCGCGGCTTCGTGCGCGCCATCAAGGCAAAGCGGTCCCAGGGTCACTATGCCCTCATCGCCGAGGTCAAGAAGGCCAGCCCGTCCAAGGGCCTGATCCGTGCCGATTTCAACCCGTCCGAGATCGCGCGCTCCTACGAAACGGCAGGCGCCGCGTGCCTGTCGGTGCTGACCGATCGCCCCAGCTTCCAGGGTTCGCCGAGCTATCTGATCGAGGCGCGCGCCGCCACCCAGCTGCCGGTGCTGCGCAAGGACTTCCTGTTCGAGACGTACCAGGTCGCCGAAGCCCGCGCCTGGGGCGCCGATTGCATCCTGATCATCCTGGCCGCCGTTGGCGATGATGTCGCCCGCTACCTGCTGGACGCCGCTGAAGAGTGGAAGATGGACGCCCTGGTCGAGGTGCATGACCAGCTCGAGCTGGACCGCGCACTGGCTCTGGGCGCCGAATTCATCGGCATCAACAACCGCAACCTGCGTACCTTCGAGACCACCCTCGAAACCTCGGTCAACCTGGCGATCGGCGTGCCGAAAAACACGCTTCTGGTCAGCGAAAGCGGCATCGTCACCCATGACCATGTCGTCATGCTCGACCAGCGTGCCGGCATCGGCACCTTTCTCGTCGGCGAGAGCTTGATGCGGCAGGAGGATGTGGTGGCCGCCACGCGCGCCTTGCTGATGGGTGCTCCCCAGGCCGTGCGCTGATGGCCCCGGGCCTCACCCACCTCAACGCCAAGGGCGAGGCGCATATTGTCGATATTGGTGACAAATCGGTTACCCGTCGGCGCGCCGTGGCGCAGGCCCGTGTTGTCGCGCAGGCGGAGACGATCACCACCATCATGGGTGGCGGGCTCAAGAAAGGCGACGCCCTGGCGGTGGCCCGCATTGCCGGCATCATGGCCGCCAAGAAGACAGCCGACCTGATCCCGCTCTGCCATCCGATTCCGCTGACCAAGGTGAGCGTCGACATCGAGGCCGACGGCGATACCGCAATTCTCATCCACGCCACGGCCGAGACCACCGGCCAGACCGGCGTCGAAATGGAAGCGCTGGTGGCGGCATCGACCGCTGCCTTGACACTCTACGACATGGCCAAGGCGATCGATCGGGGCATGGTGGTCACCGACCTGTGCCTGCTGGAAAAATCCGGCGGCAAATCGGGCGACTTCATCCGCTCATGAGCCTGCTTCCGGTCGATGATGCCATCGCCGCCATCCTGCAGCGCGTCGCCGAGCCTGCGGCCGAGCAGGTGCCGCTGGCCCAAGCCGCTGGCCGCGTTCTGCTGGAGCCGGTGATCGCCACGCATGATCAGCCGCCATTCAATGCCAGCGCCATGGACGGCTATGCTATGCGCGCGGCCGATGTGGTCGAGGGGCATCGGCTTGCGATTATCGGCATGGCGCAGGCCGGGGCCGGGTTCTCAGGAATCGTCGGACCGGGCGAGGCCGTCCGCATCTTCACGGGTGCGCCCGTGCCCGCGGGTGCCGACACTGTCATCATGCAGGAGGAGGCAGTGGCCGCAGACGGCCACGTCTCGTTCATCGCCCCGGCTCGTCCGGGACACAGCGTAAGAGCGCTGGGCAACGACTTTGCCCGTGGCCAAAGGCTCGTCGAGCCCGGCACGCGCCTGACGGCCATGCAGCTCGCTGTCGCCGCGGCTGCCAACTGCGCAATGCTCACTGTGGCGAGGCGCCCTCGCCTGGCCTTGCTGGCAACCGGCGACGAACTCGTGCTGCCCGGCCAGGCACTGGGTGCCGACCAGATTGTCGCCTCCAACAGCTTTGGCCTCCGCCCCCTGCTTGCGCCGTACGCCGAAACGGTGACGGACCACGGCATCGCCAGGGATGACCGGGATCAGCTGCGGGACAAGCTGGTCGACATCTTTGCCGGGGAACCGGACATCCTGGTCACCACAGGCGGCGCCAGCGTGGGGGACCACGATATCGTCCAGGAGCTGCTGCTCGAACTGGGCGTCACCCTCGACTTCTGGCGGATCAACATGCGTCCGGGCAAGCCGCTTATGTTCGGGACACGCGGCAAGACGCTGGTGTTTGGCCTGCCTGGCAATCCGGTCTCGGCGATGGTGACCGCCATCGTCTTCATCAAGCCGGCTTTGCGCCGGTGGCTCGGACAAGCTGAACCGCCGACCTGGCGCCTGCCCCTGGCTGGCCCGACGCCACCGAACACGGCACGCCGCCACTTCATGCGCGCCCGGCTGCTGCACACGCCGGCCGGACCACAACTGCTGCCGATCTCGCAGACCGATAGCGGCCACACCTCGTCCCTGGCCGACGCCGATATGCTGATCATCCAGCCCGAACATGATCCTGGACAGCCGGCCGGAACCATAGTCGAAGCGCTGGCCATCGACGCGTTCTGACAATCTAGCCACGCGCAAGACTGCCACATCAGCAAGCATATTGCGGAACATAACTGGAACACGTATAGTCGTTCTGCCTATGTTCCGATTCTCTCCCCGAGGGGCCCATGCTGACGCGCAAACAACACGAGCTGCTGATGTTCATCCACGAACGGATGAAGGAAAGCGGCATCCCGCCATCATTCGATGAGATGAAGGATGCGCTCGATCTGGCGTCCAAGTCTGGCATCCACCGGCTGATCACCGCCCTCGAGGAACGGGGTTTCATCCGCCGCCTGCCCAACCGGGCGCGGGCCCTGGAAGTGGTCAAGCTTCCCGATTCGATGAACCCTTCGCTTGGCGGCCGCAAGGCGCGCTTCGAGCCATCGGTCATCGAGGGCAACCTGGGCAAGGTGGCTTCGCCGCCATCGCGCATCTCAGCGGCCGAGGACTATGTGCGGCCCATCGCCATTCCGGTCATGGGTCGTATCGCTGCCGGTACGCCGATCGAAGCGATCCAGAGCCATTCACACACCATCATGGTGCCGCCCGAAATGCTGGGCGCCGGCGAGCATTATGCGCTCGAAGTGCGCGGCGACTCGATGATCGATGCCGGCATTTTCGATGGCGACACCGTGCTCATCAAGAAGCAGGACCAGGCCTCGACCGGCGAAATCATCGTCGCTCTCGTGGACGATGAAGAAGCCACGCTCAAGCGCCTGCGCCGCAAAGGCAATACGGTGGCGCTGGAAGCGGCCAACCCGGCCTATGAGACCCGCATCTTCCCGCCCGACCGGGTCAAGGTTCAGGGCCGCCTCGTCGGCCTGCTGCGGAAATACTGATGCGCGCCGCCCGCTTACTGGCCCTGGTCCTGCTGGCTCTGCCAGCGGCACCGACGCTTGCTCAGGAAGCAAGCGTGAAGGAGACCCGCTGTTGGGTGGGCGACGTGACGTTCTCGCCGGGCGCCGGCATCAATGCCGGCGAGTCGGCGGCCGTCTGCCAGGCAGGGTCTGGCTGGCAGGAAGCGGAGGCCGGAGCACCCGTCATCGGCTGCCTGCTCGAGGGCGAATTGTCCTCGGTGGGCGCCGTTGTCGGCATCCGAAACAACGATACGCTGATGCTGCAATGCGACGTCAGCGGCCGCTGGGTGACCATCGGCAGCGATGGTGCAGCCTTTGCACGGCCAAGCGCGGCCAGGGATACCTCCGGCTGAACGACGCCGGCTGCCATGAACTGACGCTGTCGTTGATGGCAGGTGGCCGATCTGCCAAAACGGCCTTTGCCGATCGCGATCGTGTGGCACCTGCCCTTCCACACCGCCTCGAATTTAGCGTTCCCAGCCTGCTCTGGCGGGGGACGCTCGCATGGTTTGAACGAGACCGCTGAGAGCCGAAAGGAACTGGTTTTTCTAGGCGATGGAAGGCTGCCAGAAAGGCAAAGTGCAGTATCTGCAAACTCTTACTGGCTGCCATCTTGCAGAATGACCCGTTCCATGCCACATAGGGGCATACGTTTTCAGCCTAAGTCGGCTGCCTGACGCCGGCAATCCCGGTCCGCGGCTCCTTCTCGACCATGCGAACGTTATGTCCCTTTGGCATGTTGCCATCGGATAACCGCTCGTTACGAGCAAAAGGAACCTATCATGGCCCTCATCACCGGCACCGTGAAATTCTTCAACACCACCAAGGGCTTCGGCTTCATTTCGCCTGAAAACGGCGGCAAGGATGCCTTCGTCCACATCTCCGCCGTTCAGCGTTCGGGCCTCCAGGGCCTCTACGAGAACGACAAGGTGACCTACGAGCTCGAGACCGGCCGTGACGGCAAGGAATCGGCGACCAACCTGACCCTGCTCTAGTTTCTGCTACTGCAAGGCGAGCGCGCTTCGGCGCTGCTCACGAGAGGCCACTGCGATCATCGCGGTGGCCTTTTTGTTTGGCGCCTGTCGATTGCCGGTGCGAGGAGCCGGCCGATCAGCAGCCCGATGGCCGCGCCCAGCGCGACCACGATGAGACCCAGCACAAAATTGCTACCCACCGCGAAGATCACTCCAGCGCTGGCGCCAACCACCACCAGGGCAATCGTCACCATTTCCGATAGCGGTCGCCCCAAATTGCCCGGCATTGCGCGCGCTCCCCAAACTGCACCCGAGCAGCCTAGCAGGTCCCCGCGCCATCGCCAGAAAAAGCAAAGGGCCCGCACTCAGGTGCGGGCCCTTTCACGTCGCTATTGCGATCAGTGGTTGTCGCGCGGAATGCCGTTGGTCTGGGCGATGCGCTGATACTTCTCGGCCGGCTTGAGGATGGCGCCTTCGCCGAGCTGTCCGACGATACCACGCTGGATTTCCTGCCATGGCGTCTGGTGCTTGGGGAACTTGTAGCCGCCCATCGATTCGAGGTCAGCCCGGCGCTTGGCGATCTCTTCATCCGAGATCAGGATATTGGCCTGACCCTTGTTGAGATCGATCCGCACGCGGTCGCCCGTGCGCAGGATGGCAAGGTTGCCGCCTGCCGCTGCTTCCGGCGAAGCGTTGAGGATCGAGGGCGAACCCGATGTGCCGGACTGGCGACCGTCGCCGATACAGGCCAGGGCATGGACGCCCTTCTTGATCAGGTAGGCCGGCGGCCGCATGTTGACGACTTCGGCAGCACCCGGATAGCCGATCGGGCCGGCGCCACGCATGAACAGCAGCGTGTTCTCGTCGATTTCGAGCGACGGATCGTCGATGCGGTGGTGGTAGTCCTCGGGGCCGTCGAACACCACCGCCTTGCCCTCGAACGCGCCGGGGCTGGCCGGATTGTTGAGGTAGCGATCGCGGAACTCGGTCGAGATCACTGATGTCTTCATGATGGCGTTGTCGAACAGGTTGCCGCGCAGCACCAGGAAGCCCGCTTCGGTCTTGAGCGGGTTGTTGAAGTGGCGGATGACCTTGTCATCCTGAATGGTGGTGTTGCGGCAGTTCTCGCCAATGGTCTTGCCATTGACGGTTGGGGCGTTCTCGCGGATCAGGCCCTGGGTCATCAGCTCGTTGACCACGGCCGGCACGCCGCCGGCATGGTAATAGTCCTCGCCCAGATATTCGCCGGCCGGCTGCAGGTTCACCAGCAGCGGCACCTTATGGCCGTAGGTCTGGAAATCCTGCAGTTCCAGCTCAACGCCGATATGCTTGGCAATGGCCTGGATGTGGATGGGGGCATTGGTCGAGCCACCGATCGCCGAATTGACGACGATGGTGTTGATGAAATTGTCCTTGGTCAGGATGTCGGAGGGCTTGAGATCCTCGTGCACCATGTCGACGATGCGCTTGCCGGTGCGATAGGCCATTTCCTGGCGGTCGCGGTACGGCGCCGGGATGGCGGCCGAGCCGGGCAGCTGCATGCCGAGAGACTCGGCCAGCGAGTTCATCGTGCTCGCCGTGCCCATGGTGTTGCAATAGCCGGTGGAGGGCGCCGACGACGCCACCAGTTCAATGAACTGGGCATAGTCGATCTCGCCAGCCGCCATCATCTGGCGAGCCTTCCACACGATGGTGCCCGAACCGGTGCGCTCGCCCTTGTGCCAGCCATTGAGCATCGGCCCAACCGAGAGCGCTATGGCGGGAATGTTGACCGTCGCTGCGCCCATCAGCATGGCCGGGGTGGTCTTGTCGCAGCCGATGGTCAGCACGACGCCGTCGAGCGGATAGCCGTAGAGCACTTCGACCAGGCCCAGATAGGCCAGGTTCCGGTCGAGACCGGCGGTCGGGCGCTTGCCGGTTTCCTGGATCGGGTGCACCGGGAACTCGATGGCGATGCCGCCGGCTTCGCGGATGCCTTCGCGCACGCGCTCGGCCAGCACGATGTGGTGGCGATTGCAGGGGCTGAGATCCGAACCGGTCTGCGCAATGCCGATGATCGGCTTGTCCGACTGCAGCTCCTCGCGCGACACACCGAAATTCATGTAGCGCTCGAGATAGAGCGCCGTCATGTCGGGGTTGTCGGGGTTATCGAACCAGGCGCGCGAGCGCAGCTTTTTCGGCGCCTCGCCGTGGCCATTGCCTGCAGTCATGTCATGTTCCTCTTGGATCCGAGGGCGCAAACAGGGCCCACGTTTGGAGCGGTTCTAACATGGCTTACGCCAGAGTGAACCCGATTCCGAGGAAAAAATCATACAAATGAGAATCGGGCCTTCCGATATTCCCCCACGCCCTGAAAATCTTACCAAACGAGGGGACCGAATCCGCCAATCGGAGTGCTCTGCGACGCAAATTCGGACTGGCTGAAACGGGCACCAGCCATTAGGGTCGCGCCGCGTCGAGCCTGCCGCGGTGAGGAATATCATTGACTGAGATCGTAGACTGGGTTGCCGTCGACTGGGGCACTTCCAACCTTCGTGCCTGGGGCATTGGCCCCGGTGGCGCCGTGGCATTCGAAAAGAGCTCGCCCAAGGGCATGGGCAAGCTGACGCGCGAGGAATTCCCCGGCGCGCTGGCCGAATTGCTGGACGGTGTCGTGGCTGCCAACACCGGCGCCCCGCTCGACGTGCTGATCTGCGGCATGGCGGGTGCGCGCCAGGGTTGGCTCGAGGCGCCCTATCTCGAAGCGCCGACCGATCTGCGCGGCCTGCTTGACGGTGCGGTGCGGCCCGCCATGCCTGGCGGACGCATTGCGGCGGCCATTCTTCCCGGGGTGTGCCAGAAAGCCGGCGCCGACAACGTGATGCGCGGCGAGGAAACCCAGTTGCTGGGCCTGACGGCGCTGACGCCAGGCTTTTCCGGTATCGTCTGCATGCCCGGTACCCACTCGAAATGGGCGCAGCTGTCCGGCACCCGCATCGAGCGTTTCTCAACGGCGATGACGGGCGAGATCTTTGAAGTGCTGCGCACCCATTCGGTGCTGCGCCACTCAATGAACGGCGACATTGACGGGCCGGGCCGCGCCGACGGCTTTGCCGCCGGTGCCGCGGCGGGCCTTGAGCACCCCGAGCAGCTGCTCGGCACGTTGTTCCAGGTGCGGGCCGGCTCGCTGCTGTCCGGCCGTCAGCCGGACTGGTGCGCCGGTTACCTGTCGGGGCTGCTTGTTGGCACAGAGATCAGCAGCAACCGTCATCTGATCGGCACGCAGGCCGTGCCACTGATCGGTTCGCCCGCGCTCTGCGCGCTCTATGCGCAGGTGCTCTCCATGATCGGCGCCCGGGGAGAGCCCAGGGACGCTACCGAAATCGTGCTCGCCGGCCTCAAGGCCGCGCGCAGCTTTGCCGCTTAGCCTGGAGTTCAGATCGATGGAACATCGCCACATCATTGCCATCCTGCGCGGCATCACGCCCTCCGAAACCGTGGACGTCTGCAAGGCGCTCATTTCGGCCGGCATCACCATGATCGAAGTGCCGCTCAATTCACCCGACGCGCTGACATCAATCGCGCTGGCCTCCAACACGCTGGGCGACGAAGCAGCCATTGGCGCCGGCACGGTGCTCAGCAGGAAGCATGTCTGGGCCGTTTCGGACGCCGGCGGCACGTTCATTGTCTCGCCCGACACCAACAAGCAGGTGATCGAGGAGACCGTGCGGTTGCAGATGCTGTCCTATCCCGGCGTCTTTACGCCGACGGACGCGTTCCGCGCGATCAAGGCCGGCGCCACGGGCCTCAAGTTCTTCCCGGCCGAGGTGCTCGGCCCCAAGGGCATCAAGGCCATGAAGGCCGTGCTGCCGCCCGAAATTCCGGTCTATGCCGTCGGTGGCGCCAACCCGGACAATTTCAGCGAGTATTTCGCCGCCGGCTGCACCGGATTTGGCCTGGGCACCTACATCTATAAGCCCGGCATGAATGCCGCCGACGTCGCTGCGCGCGCTGCCACCGCGGTGGCAGCCTATGACGCGGGGAATCCCGCATGAGCCAGACCGCACGACTTCTGCTCGATTGTCAGTGCCAACTGGGCGAAGGCCCGATCTGGCATGCCGGCCGCCAGCAACTATTCTTCTTTGACATCAACGAACAGACCCTGTTCGCCGTAACCGCGGCCGGCGAAATCGCCGACAGCTGGCTGTTCAACGAAACCGTGGCCGCTGCCGCCGTCGTCGACGACCACACGCTGGTCCTCGCCACCGATACCGGCCTCAAGGAGTTCGACCTGGCGACCGGCGGCATGAACCGCATCAACGAGATCGAGGCCGACAATCCACTGACGCGGACCAATGACAGCCGGGTCCATCCGTCTGGCGGGTTCTGGATCGGGACCATGACGCGGGCCGAGGACGAGCCGGGTGGCGCGGTCTATCATTACCGCGCCGGAGCCCTGACCACGATCAAGTCGAGCGTCAAGATTCCCAATGCAACCTGTTTTTCGCCCGACGGCCGCATCGCCTATTGGAGCGACACGCCGACCAAGAAAATCATGCAGGTGGCGACCGATCCGACCACCGGCCTGCCCGTCGGCGAGTGGACGCTGTTTGCCGACGTCTCCGACGGTCGCGGCTACCCCGACGGGGCTGTGGTCGACAGCCAGGGCTACCTGTGGAACGCCAAATGGGGCGGCTCCTGCGTGGTTCGGCATGCCCCCGATGGCTCGATCGATCGCATCATTGAAGTGCCCGTAAGCCAGGTTACGTGCCCCGCCTTTGGCGGGCCCGACCTCAAGACGCTGTTCATCACCACCGCAGCCAAGAATTTGAGTGCCGAGCAACTGGCCGCCGAAAAGCACGCCGGCAGCCTTTTCGCCATTACGGTCGACATTGTCGGCCAGCCCGAACCTTTCATCATTCTCTGAGATATTGCCATGACCTCCCCCGCCCTCGGCGTTTGCTACTATCCCGAACATTGGCCCGAGGACGTCTGGGAGCGTGACGCTGCCCGCATGGTCGAGGTGGGCATTACCTGGGTGCGCATCGGCGAGTTCGCCTGGTCCAGGCTCGAGGCGACACCTGGCAACCTGACCTTCGACTGGATTATCCGGGCGATGGACGTGCTGGGCCGGCACGGCCTCAAGGTTGTATTCGGCACGCCGACCGCCACGCCGCCACGCTGGATGGTCGACAAGCACCCCGACATGCTGGCCGTCGATGCGCAGGGCCGCCGCAAGGGCTTCGGCTCGCGCCGTCACTATGATTTCAGCCATCTCGGCTATCGCGAGGAATGCGCTCGCATCACCCGCCTTCTCGCGGATGCCGTTGGCAACCACCCCGCGCTCGGCGCCTGGCAGACTGACAACGAATATGGCTGCCACGACACAACCTACTCCTATTCACCGGCGGCCAAGGAAGGCTTCCAGCGCTGGCTGGCCGAGAAATACGGCACTATCGACGCCCTGAACGTGGCCTGGGGCAACGTCTTCTGGTCGATGGAGTACAATCGCTTCGATCAGGTCGGATTGCCCAACCTGCTCGTCGAAAAAGCCACGCCGGCCCACGATCTCGACTTCCGCCGCTATTCGTCCGACCAAGTCTCCGCCTTCAACAAGGTGCAGTACGACATCCTCAAGGCTGTCAGGCCCGACTTGCCGGTCATCCACAACTTCATGAGCCGCACATCGGATTTCGATCACTACGATCTGGCCGAAACGCTCGATATCGCCAGCTGGGACAGCTACCCACTCGGCCATCTGGCCGTCAGCAACGAGCCCGACGAGATCAAGCGGCAATACCTGCGGCAGGGCGAGCCCGACAATACGGGCTTCCACCACGACCTCTACCGCACCGTCGGCCATGGCCGCTGGTGGATCATGGAACAGCAACCCGGCCCGGTGAACTGGGCAGATTTCAACCCCGATCCCCTGCCCGGCATGGCCAGGCTGTGGGCCTGGGAGGCGTTTTCGCACGGGGCGGAGGTCGTTTCATACTTCCGCTGGCGGCAGGCCCCCTTCGCGCAGGAGCAGATGCATGCCGGCCTGCTGCGTCCCGATAGCGAACCGGCGCCCGCTTATCACGAGGCCAGCCAGGTTGCCGAAGAACTGAAAGCCGTCGGCATGGGCGGCACTGCCACCAAAGGCCGCGTAGCGCTGGTTTACGACTACCAGAGCGAATGGGCCTGGGAAGTCCAGGCGCAGGCCAAGGGCTTCAGCCATGGCGCCCATGTGCGCGCGTTCTATTCCGCGTTCCGCAAGCATGGCATCGACATCGACATCCTGCCCCCGAGCACCAGGAGCTTTGCCGGCTACGATATCGTCGCCATTCCGGCACTGTTTGCCTGGAACGAGGCGCTGCGCACCGCTATCGCCGAATTCGAGGGCTATCTTCTCATCGGCCCGCGCTCCGGCTCCAAGACCGAGAACTTCTCCATTCCCGGCCGGCTTGCGCCCGATCTGCCGAGCAACCTGCTCGACCTCAAGGTGATCCGCGTCGAGAGCATCGATCCCGTCGTGGAAGTCGAGGTCAAGGGCGGTGGCGGGGCTGTGCGGCACTGGCGCGAACGCATCGAAACCAAAGGTGATGTGGTCATCGAGGACGTCGAGGGCTGGCCGGTACTGGTCGCGCAGGGCAAGCTGCATTACCTCGGTGCCAGCGGCACCAAGGCGCTCATCCAGCGTGTTGCCGATTACCTGATCGCCGAAGCCGACGTCCCGACGCTGGCATTGCCGGCCGGCGTGCGCTGCCGCACCCGCGACGGCCTCCGCGTCTACGTGAACTACGGCTCGCACGCTACCACGCTGAGCGCGGCCAGTGACGAGGCAGGCTACGTGCTCGGCTCCGCCGATTTGCCCGCAGCAGGCGTTACGGTGGCACGACTCGCCACGGCCGGGTGAGATTGGGGATGGCGGTGCGGATATCAAACCGCGCCGCCGCTTCGTTCCAGCGCAGCCAGTGCACGCCCCCAGCGGCGAGCGCATTGGCGTCGATCACCTGACCGCCCCCGCAGCTTGCCGGTGCTCGTACTCGGGCAATGACCAGCGCGTGAAGGCCGCAATCCTCGGCAAAGGCTGCAGGACTGCGGATCACGGCAACCGAGAAGCGGTCGGTGCTGGCGATGCAGCCCAGGCTGTCGCAGCGCAAGCCATCGACCGTTTCGGCGATCGGCTCCTGGTAGTGCTCGCTCCACACTTCGGTGGCAAAGCTGACTCCCTTCCCCGAGATGAGCCCCAGGCCCGCATCGGTGCGCAGCGCCACGGCCTGCGTCGTATCGGCAATGAGCAGGTCAGGCCGCTGGTCCAACCCCACCAGCAGAACCAGGGGAACGGCGAGGGCGGGGCCGAGCAATCGCCACCAGCTGTTGAGAAAGGCGAACCAGGCCAGGGCCGCCAGCCCGATCATCAGGGCCAGACTGGTCAGCAGCGGGTTCCCGGTCAGCCCCTCGCTCCACCGCGCTACCAATGTGGCGCCATCGACCATGCGGTCGATGCCCCAGCCCATGATCGATACAAAGGGCGCCTCGGCGCCGAGCGGCATGGCAAGGACTGACAGGACGGCAAAGGGCATGATGATGATACTGACCACGGGCAGGACCAGCACGTTACCCAGCACGCCCAATGGCGCCGTCTGCTGGAAGTGATAGGCCGAGAACAGCAAGGTGGCCGTGCCGGCAATGAAGCTGGTGACAGCGGTCGCCCATATCGTCGCCCAAAGCCGCTCGCCCCACCTGCGGTTGCCGATTGCCGGTGACCGCGGCATCTCATAGATGCCGATCAGCGCCACGACCGCGGCGAAAGACAGCTGAAAGCTGGCGCGGAACACGCTGGCAGGATCGATGACGATGATGGCGAGTGCCGCGATGGCGACATTGCGCATGGTCAGCGCCCGGCGGCCGGCCAGCACCGCGCCAAAGATCAGGCCCAGCATGATGGTGGATCGCAATGCCGGCACATTGGCGATTCCGCCCGCCAGCAGCAGGTAGCCCACGGCGGCCACAATGCCGCCGGCTGCCGCGATCTTCTTGACTGGCCAGCGGGTCGCGGTGGCCGGAACCGAAGCCAGTAGCAGGCGCAGCAGGAAGAACATGCCGCCCGCGACGATGGAGAGGTGCAACCCGGAAATCGAGTAGATATGCGCCAGGCCAGACGCGGCCATGAGTTCGCGGGTCTCGTCGTCGATGGCACTCTGGTCGCCCACGACCATCGCCCGCCCGATAGCGGCCGAGGGGCCATCGAGCACCGCGTCGATGCGGCTACCAATGGCCATGCGTAGCCCCTCCACGACCCGGGTGGGATTGAAGCCGTCTCCCGCAGCGACCAGGGCAAAATCACCTGTGACATTGCCGTAGGCGCCGATACCAGCGAAATAGGCGTGGAACTGCCCGTCGAAGGCGCCCGGCAAGATCGGCCCCGGCACGGGCGCAAGGCGCAGGCGGGCGCGGATGATGTCCCCCGGCGCCAGTGGCGGCTCGGGCGGCACGACCAATCTGGCGCGCGCAATATCGACGGCCCGATCATCCGCCACGGGCACCAGACCCGAGACGACGATGCGACGGCTCTCTGCCGTCGCCGACACGATCTCCTCCACCCGCGCCTCGTAGAGGCCATAGGCCGGCCGGGTCAGCATTGACGTGCCGAACCACAGCCCATGCAGCGGCAGGAGGCAAAAGCCGATCCATACGGCAACGAGCAGCGCGACCAGAGGCAGTCCGGCGGAGCGCCGGAGTAGAAGGACGAGCAGAACGAGTGCAACGCCAACGGCGGCCAGGGCCTCGGGGATGGGCTCCATTGGCAAGGCCGCATAGGCAATCAGCCCGGCGATGGCGGCGAAGGGTAGCAGCACGAAGAGCCGGCGCGAGGCCGCCGGATCGAACAGGCCCGCCACCTCGCTCGTCCCGGGCCCGCGGAGCCGGACCGTGGGCGCAGGTCGCAGCGCCGTCGGCGCCGGCAGGGCCACCGCGTCGGTCTCGCGCTCGCGTGTTTCGGCCCCCAGCACCCGCGTCGCCCCCGCCCTTGCGCTCGTGCGGCTCTATGCTACACACGGCCAACAAATCCTCCAAGCACTCCGGTCTCATGTCCCAGGTCGTTACCCGTTTCGCCCCCTCACCCACCGGCTACCTGCATATCGGCGGCGCTCGCACGGCGCTCTTCAGCTGGGCCTATGCCCAGAATACGGGCGGCAAAATGCTGCTGCGCATCGAGGACACCGATCGCGAACGTTCGACCGAGGCCGCCGTGGTTGCATTGGTCGACGGGCTCAAATGGCTGGGTCTTGACTGGGAAGGCGAGCCGATCAGCCAGTTCGGCCGCGCGGCGCGTCATGCCGAAGTCGCCCACGAGCTGGTGAAGATGGGCCACGCCTACTATTGCTATTGCTCGCCCGCGGAACTGGACCAGATGCGCGAGGAGGCCCGCGCCGCCGGCAAGCCGCCACGCTACAACGGCTATTGGCGCGACCGCGACCCGAGCGAGGCGCCCGCTGGCGTGGCGCCGGTGATCCGCATCAAGTCGCCGCTGTCAGGCGATATCGTGGTGGACGACCACGTGCAGGGCAAGGTCGTGTTCAAGACCGAGAACCTCGATGACTTCATCATCCTGCGCTCCGATGGAACGCCGACTTATATGCATGCCGTGGTGGTCGACGACCACGATATGGGCGTGACCCATATCATCCGCGGCGACGACCACCTGACCAATGCCGCCCGCCAGATCGTCATCTACAACGCCATGGGCTGGACCGTGCCGGAGATGGCGCATATCCCGCTGATCCACGGCCCCGATGGCGCCAAGCTCAGCAAGCGCCATGGCGCGCTGGGCGTCGAGGCCTACCGCCAGATGGGCTACCTGCCCGAGGCCCTGCGCAATTACCTGGCCCGCCTGGGCTGGAGTCATGGTGACGACGAAATCTTCTCGACCCAGCAGATGGTCGAGTGGTTTAGCCTGGAAGGCCTCAACAAGGGCGCCGCGCGCTTCGACTTCGTCAAGCTCGAGAATATCAACGGCCACTATATCCGCGAAGCCAAGCCCGATTACCTCTACGGCGTCATGCTCGCCACCGCGGCCGAGGTCGGCCGGCAGGTCGATGTGGACGGTCTCTCGTCCAACAAGGACACGGTGCTGGCCGCCCTGCCCGAGCTGCAGCCGCGCGCCAAGACGGTGCTCGAGCTGATCGACCTGGCGCAGTTCATCTACGCGTCACGTCCGCTTGCTATCGACGCGGCAGCCTCGGCCTTGCTCACGCCGGATACCCGGGCGGTGCTCAAGGACATGGCCGAGACGTTGCGCGGCCTCAACGAGTGGTCGGTGCCGGCGATCGACGCCGCGATGCGAGCCCTGGCAGAAGCCAAGGGCCTCAAGCTGGGCAAGCTGGCCCAGCCGCTGCGTGCCGCGCTAACCGGACGCACGGTTTCGCCAGGGATTTTCGAGGTCATGGTCCTCATCGGTCGCGAGGAGAGCATGGCCCGTCTCGAGGACCAGGTCGGCGCTGTCTAGTGCTATTCGGAGGGTAAGCCTTGCTTACCCGTTGGTTGCGTCCGACAGGGAAAAACTGATACCCCTGCAAAGCAGCCACGACTGCCCAGTTTACGGCTTCGAGCGACCGGAATGTTTGCGGACGCGGAGGCCTTCGAGGAGAGCTCAATGACCGACAAAGTCGCCAAACTCGTCATCGGGGACCAGACCCACGAATTCCCGGTCTTGTCCGGCTCGGTGGGTCCGGATGTGATCGACATCCGATCGCTCTATGCCAAGACCGGCATGTTCACCTACGATCCGGGCTTTACCTCGACGGCGGCGTGCGACAGCGCCATCACCTATATCGACGGCGACAAGGGGCAGTTGCTCTACCGCGGCTATCCCATCGAGCAGCTTTCCGAAAAGAGCAGCTATATCGAAGTCTGCTACCTGCTGCTGTACGGCGAACTGCCCAGCAAGGCGCAGCTCGACGAGTTCAGCGAGCTGGTCACGCGCCACACCATGGTGCACGAGCAGATGCACTACTTCTATCGCGGCTTCCGCCGCGACGCGCATCCGATGGCCATCATGACCGGCGTGGTCGGCGCCATGGCCGCCTTCTATCACGACTCAACCGATATCTCCGATCCGCGGCAGCGCGAGATCGCCTCGATCCGCATGATCGCCAAGATGCCGACCATTGCGGCCATGGCGTACAAATATTCGGTCGGCCAGCCCTTCGTCTATCCGCGCAACGACCTCGATTATGCCAGCAATTTCCTGCACATGTGCTTCTCGGTGCCGGCAGAGCCGTTTGTGATCAACCCCACCATTGCCAAGGCGATGGACCTGATCTTCACGCTGCATGCCGATCACGAGCAGAACGCCTCGACCTCGACGGTTCGTCTGGCCGGCTCGTCCGATGCCAATCCGTTTGCCTGTATCGCAGCCGGCGTTGCCTGCCTCTGGGGCCCCGCCCACGGCGGCGCCAACGAAGCGGCGCTGAACATGCTCAAGGAAATCGGCACCGTCGACCGTATTCCCGAGTTCATTGCCCGCGCCAAGGACAAGTCCGACAACTTCAAGCTGATGGGCTTCGGTCACCGCGTCTACAAGAACTTCGACCCGCGCGCGACCGTGATGCAGAAGACGGCCAAGGAAGTGCTCGACCTGCTCGGCGTGCATAACAACCCGACGCTGCAGGTGGCCCAGGAACTCGAGAAGATCGCGCTCGAGGATCCCTATTTCATCGACCGCAAGCTCTATCCCAACGTCGACTTCTATTCGGGCATTATCCTCGAAGCGATCGGCTTCCCGACCTCGATGTTCACCGTGCTGTTCTCGGTCGCCCGCACCGTTGGCTGGATCAGCCAGTGGAAGGAAATGATTGCCGACCCGCAGAAGAAGATCGGCCGCCCGCGCCAGCTTTATGACGGATCCCCGGCGCGCGACTATTCGGCGCCAAACGCTCGCTGAGGCCAGTGAGCCAGGACCCGGTCTGCCGGGTCCTGCCGCGGGAAATCGGGCTCGCCGGTTTCCATCATCATTGAAAGCTCGCCAAAGGCCTCGATCTGGTCGTGGCGGGCTTTTTTGTTGTCGAGCAAAGTGCGGACTGCCGATTCCATTGCTACCGCGTCGGGCGTTTCCTGCACCAGTTCCGGCACGGCCGCGCGGTGCAGGATGATGTTGGGCAGCGATACCGGCGGCCGGCCATGCTTGGCATAGATCCGCGCCTGATGCGGATCGAGCACATAGGTGACCACCATCGGCACCCGAGCCAGGGCCAGCTCCAGTGTCACCGTGCCGGACACGGCCAGCGCCATCGCCGCCTTGCTGTAGATATCGCTCCGCGCGGCCCGATCGGACACGATCTGTACCGGCACCGGCCAATCGGCGACCTCGCGCGACAATCGCTCGTGCAGCGACGGCAGAGTTGGAATGACGACCCCGTCCAGCGTGGGGTGGCTGCCAAGCTGTGCGGCAACCTGGCGGAACAGCGCCAGATGTCGGCGTAGTTCGCCGTCGCGGCTCCCCGGCAGCAATACCAGTGGCCCCCGTTCGACCACGTCGCGCATCAGGCGTTCGCCCAACGCGGGATGGCCGACATAGCTCGTTGGGGGCCCCTCGAGACGCTGCATCACCGCCGGCTCGAACGGCAGCACAGCCAGCACCTCCTCAAAGAGCGGCCGGAGCTTGGCAGCACGCTGCGGCGCTCGCGCCCAGACCGAGGGCGCCACATAGAGGATGACCTTGCCCGCGTAGCCGAGCCGCTTCAGCCGGCGCGCCAGGAGCTTGGAGAAATCCTGGGAATCGACGAGCACCACGATATCGGGCTTGGCGGCGCGGATGGCGCGGGCCGTCTGCTCGATGCGCCACAGCAGCAGCGGCAGGCGCCGCACCACGTCGCTGATGCCCATGACCGCCAGATCGCTCATGGGGAACAGCGAGTGGAGGCCCTGGGCCTGCAGCTCATGGCCACCGACGCCCGTCAGGGCCAAGTGTACGCGCTGCTTGAGGCGGGCAACGAGATCGCCCGCGATGCGATCCCCGGAGGGCTCACCAGCCAGAATGAACAGCTTGAGGCGCTGGTCGCCGGTGACAGGCGCCGACGCGCTCATCTAGTCGGCATCATGGCCGTTGCGCGGCATCAGGATCGGCCGATCCGATGCGGCCGCGATGAAGCTCACCACATCCTGCACCAGTGGGTCGTTCTTGAACAGCTCGGTGGCATCCTCGACGCGCTCGCGCAGGGTGCCCTCGCTGGCAAAGATCAGCCGATAGGCCGCGCGCAGGCGATGAATGGCCTCGCGGTCGAACTTCCGGCGCTTGAGGCCAACCAGGTTGAGCCCGGTCAGCGCCGCGCGATTGCCCACCGCCATGCCATAGGGAATGACATCGCCATCCACCATCGAGGCCGCCCCGATAAAGGCATGCGCACCGATGCGGGTGAACTGGTGGACCACGCAGGTGCCGCCAAAGATCACGTTGTCGCCGATGTGGCAGTGGCCCGCTATGCCGACATAGTTGGCCATGATGACGTTGTTGCCGATGATGGCGTCATGCGCCACATGCGCGCTGGCCATGATCAGGCAATCATTGCCGATCTTGGTCAGCATGCCGCCACCTTCCGTTCCCGGATTGATGGTGACCGATTCACGGATGATGCAGCGCTCGCCGATGACCAACCGCGACGCCTCGCCGTGATACTTGAGATCCTGCGGCACGTGCCCAATCGAGGCGAATGGGAATATCCTGGAGTCCGCACCGATCTCGGTATGGCCATCGAGCGAGACATGGGAAACCAGTTCCACATTGTCATGCAGCACGACGTTGTCGCCGATGATGCAGAAGGGGCCAATTCGCACACCTTTGCCGAGCCTGGCCCCGGGCCCGACAATGGCCGTCGGATGAACGACCGCGTCGCTCACGAATTGGCCTCGACAATCATGGCGGTGATCTCGGCTTCCGCGATGACCACACCATCCACCTTGGCTTCGGCCTTGTAGCGACCGACATTGCGACGGCGCTGAATCTTGGCAATGTGGAACTCGATGGTGTCCCCCGGCCCAGCCGGCTTGCGGAACTTTGCCTTGTCCACACCCAGCATCAGCACGATGTTCTTCTTGCCCGTGCCCGAGTCATGCTTGATGACGATGGCACCAGCCGTCTGCGCCATGCCTTCGATGATCAGAACGCCCGGAAAGATCGGGTTTTCAGGGAAGTGGCCCTGGAAGATCGGCTCGTTGAACGTGACGTTCTTGATGCCGACGGCGGTCTCATCACCGTCGATGCGGACAATCCGATCGATCATCAGAAACGGGTAACGATGCGGCAGGCTCTTCAGAATCTCGGCAATGTGCATTGCCCCGAGTTCCGTGCTCGCTGGTGCGCTGTCGGTCATCCCCGCTTGTCCCCCTTGGAAAGTTTTCGCATGGCGGCGATCTCTCGCCAGAAATCTCTTATATCCTGCGCCGGCGCCCCGGCAAGTTTACTGCCCGGCGCCCAGTTCTTGGTCACCGCAGCGCGACCATGCACCACCGAACCCGCCCCGATGGTCAGGTGACCGGACGTACCCACTCCCCCGCCCATCAGCACGCCGTCTTCGACGATGGTCGAGCCGGACAGCCCGCTCATGGCGGCGATGAGACACGAGCGACCGATCTTGCAGTTGTGGCCGATCTGCACAAGGTTATCGATCTTGGTGCCTTCACCGATCATCGTGTCGCCCAGGGCGCCGCGATCGATGGTCGAGTTGGCGCCAACCTCCACCCGGTCCTGGATCAGCACTCGGCCCAGCTGGGGCACCTTGCGGTTGGACTGCCCGAAATCGAGCCAACCGAAACCCTCGGTACCGATGCGCACCCCGGAGTGAATCACCACGTCATTGCCGATATGCGCGCAATCGATGGTGCAGTTGGCGGCAATGATGCAATTGCGACCAATGGTGACACCGGCGCCGATGACGGTATTGGCGCCGATAATTGTGCCGCGACCAATCTCGACCCCAGGACCGACCACCACGTTTGAACCGATCGACACGTCGCGCTCGAAGACCGGAGCGCCCAGGTCGTCCCGGCCCGAGGCGATTACGGCACGGGTGCTGGATGGATAGAGATGATCGAGAATATCGGCAAAGAGCTGGTGCGGCTTGTCCGCAACCACGGCCAGCGTATGCGATGGAACAATGTCCCGCAGCGCGGGCAGCACCACCACGGCGCCAGCCGAGGTCCCGCGCAACTCTTCGATGTAGCTGGTATGGGCAGCCAGAGCCAAATCGTTGGGGCCGGCCAGGTCGAGTTCGGTCACGCCCAAAATCGACAGGTTGGCATCGGCGAGGCCGGCCACCATGTCCGCGCGTTCAAGCGCAGTCAGAATGGTGCCGATCGCATGCGGACCGGCGAAACGATGAAAACGGGTGTCGACCATCAGGTGTCACTTAAAAGAATTGAGCCGCGGTGCTTGCCGCCCGCGGCTCAATGAACTGTTTCATGCCACAACGGCTAGAACAAGCTGGACATCGTCAGCTGGAAGACCTGGGTACGATCCGCAGTCGACTTGTTGATCACGTGGGCAAAGTCGCCACGCAGCGGGCCAAACGGGCTTTCCCAGATCAGCGAGGCACCAATCGACGTCCGCCACGGCACATCAATGCTGTTCGGGTCCACGGTGTTGCCATCCAGACGCGGCACGTTCACGCCGTCGATCCAGGCCGCATCGGCCCAGACGGCACCGCTCAGGCCGTAGCTTTCCGGCACGCCGGGGATCGGGAACTGCACCTCAGCCGAGACGCCGGCATAGGCAACCGCACCAAGATACTCGCCATTCTGGATGCGCGGCCCAAGACCACGACCCTCGAAGCCACGGATCAGCTGCGAACCGGCGGTGAAGGATTCCACGGAGTGGACGCCATTGCCGCTCAGGTCGTTGATGATACCGGCCTGGCCACGCAGGCTCGCAACGATCCCGCTATCCTCGACGACGGGCACGAAGTAGCGCGCACGGGCCTCGGAGCGAACCAAGCTGTGGTTCCAGCCGATATACTGCTGGGTAAACGTCGCCAGCATGCCTTCGGTCGGGTGCTTGCTATCGTCGAGCGTGTTGTAGGTCAGCGTGTAACCGACGAAGCCCTTGTAGAACTCCTGGCCATTGGCAACGAGCAGGGAATTGTCGGGGTTCTTGTCGACAATGACCTTGCGTTCCATGCCAGCAAACACCGTGCCCGACAGGTCCGACGTCAGCGGGATGCCCACGCGGAACTGCCCACCGGTCGACTCCGAGCCGTAGAAGCTCGCTGCCGATTCATCGCTGATGCGGTGATAGACGTCGACGCCGGCCGAGACCTTGAGGCCCATGAAGCGCGGTTCGGTGAACGAGAAGTCAAAGGTACGACCCGACTGCGACGCACCAAGGGCGGCACGCAGATACTGGCCGCGACCAAGGAAATTCCGCTCGCTCAGCGACACTTCGCCCAGGATACCGTCAACGGTCGAGTAACCCGCCGTCGCGCCATATTCACCCGTGGAGGTTTCGGTCACCGCAATATTGACGACAACCTTGTCAGGCGCCGAGCCCGGGCCGGTCGTCACGTCGACAGCCGAGAAGAAACCCAGCCCATCAATGTTCTCGCGACCACGAACCACCAGTGCACGATTGAAGGGGTCGCCTTCAGCGAACTCCAGCTCGCGACGGATCACGAAGTCACGGGTCTTGGTATTGCCGGTGATGTTGATGCGCTCGACATAGAGACGCGCGCCCTCATCCACCAGATAGGTAACGTTGAAGGTGCCGTTGGCGACATCGCGGTCAAGACGAGCGCGGACGTCGACAAAGGAGTAGCCCTGGACAGTGGCCTCGTAGGCCATGTCTTCGATGGACTGCTGCAGGTCGCTGGCCGAATAGGAAGCGCCCTGCCCGGTCTGTACCGTGCCCTTGAGGGCATTGGTGTCGAGGCCGGAAATGCTGGTTTCGATACCAACGTTGGAGAATTCGTACTTCTGCCCTTCATTGATGGTGAAGTTGATGAAGTAGGCATTCTTGGTGGCATCATACTCGCCCACCGAGGTCACCTGGGCGTCCGGATATCCACGATTGGCGTAGAAGAGCCGGATACGCTCGCGGTCGACGGCGAGCTTCTGCTCGTCATAGCCGTCATCCTTGAAGAGCCAGCTCAGGATGCCGGTCTCCTTGGTGAGCATGTTGCTCTTGAGGCTGTTGGCCCCGAAGCTGTTATTGCCGGTGAAGTTGATCGCAGCGATGCCCGCGCGATTGCCTTCGTTGACATTGAAGATGACGCGAACGCGACCGTCATCGGTCGGTTCGGTACGCGCCGTCACGGAGACGGACAGGAACCCGTCGCGATCATAGGCCTGGCGGATACTCTCGATATCCGCGGCCAGCCGCTGCTGGGTGAATATGCCGGAGGCCGACACGTCGACCATGGCGAGAAGCTGGCTGTCGGAGAAGCGACGGTTACCCTCGAAGAGCACCGAGCCGACCAGTTGTTCCTGAGCCTGAGCAGTCACAGCGCCAAGAAGCGGGATGCTGGGCCCGGCTAGCGGAGCGGCACCCAGAATCGCAAGCGCCAGGAGGGCGCCGCGCATCAGCTTGGTGGGATGGATCATATTATTATTGCCTTCTGCGACCAGGCCCGGAGAATCGCCATGCACAGCGCTCCCCCAAGCTAACTCCATTGCACCGTTTTACCGTCTTTTTAACCAAGGACAAGGCGCAAGCCTCGTCGTGCTTAGCAAAAGCTTGGTGCACTTGTATTCCTGCAACACCTTACAAACCAAGGTTAACCAAGGGCTAACGCAGGATTCCGAAATAGGCGAACAGCGTGTCGTTGAACAGCGTGAACACCATGAGTGCCAGAACCAGGGCAAATCCGAAGCGGAAGCCCATTTCCTGTACTCGCATGCTCAGCGGACGTCCCCTGACAGCTTCAATCAGATAGTACATTAGATGCCCGCCGTCGAGCATCGGAACGGGTAAAAGGTTGAAAATACCGATATTTAGCGAGAGCAAGGCGGTGAGGTTGACCAGCGCTACTATGCCCAGTGTGGCTACTTCGCCCGACACCCTGGCGACCTTGACCGGCCCGCCCAACTGCTCGACATCACCGCGGCCAACGAAGAAATCGCCAAGAAACGCCGCTGTCCGCTGAATAATGAAGCGGATCTCTTCCACCGTCATTCCGAGCGCCTCGAAGGGCCCAGGCCGGTAGACGGTGCGCTCGACGGCGTCCGGTGCAGCCGAACCGATACCGACTCGGCCAATGGTCTCGGTGCCGCCGGTGCGGGTCTCCACCTCAGTGGCTTCGGGCACGAGCACGACCGTCTTGAGCTGGCCCGACCTCTCCAGCGCGATCGTTACCAACTGGCCAGGCTTGTCGACCACCAGGCGCTGAAAGCCTTGGAAATCCTCGATCCGCTGGCCGTCGACCGAGACCATGACATCGCCCGCCTCGATACCGGCGGCCTTGGCCGGCGAACCGTCGAGAACCGAGCCGACAACAGGCGGCAGCACGAAGGCATAGGCCTCGGCATCCTCGTGCAGCGATTCATAGCGGC
>CBFGMY010000024.1:0-28871 GCA_965650055.1 uncultured Devosia sp. | reverse complement strand
GCTTGGTACCAAGATCGGCAATGGCTGCACCTCGGGGCACGGCGTCTGCGGCCTGGCGCGGCTGTCGGTCCGGTCGCTGGTGGCGACGCTTGTGTTCTTTGGCGTCGCGGTCATTACCGTGGCCATCACGGGGGTGGTGTGATGGCCAATCTCAAGCTCCCCTATCTCGCCACTGCGGCTCTGAGCGGCGCGCTGTTCGGGGCCGGGCTTTACGTGTCGCAGATGGTCGACCCCTTCAAGGTGCTGCGCTTCCTTGATTTCGGGGCGATACCCACTGGTGGCTGGGACCCGAGCCTGGCTTTTGTGATGGGTGCGGCACTCATCGTGATGTTTGTGGCCGTCCGGATCGGCAAGACCCGCTCAGCGCCGCTTTTCGACAGCACCTTCCACGAGCCCGAATACAAGAAGGTCGACCGGCGCCTCGTCGGCGGTGCGGCACTGTTCGGCATCGGCTGGGGTATGGCCGGCATCTGCCCGGGTCCCGCCATCTCGCTCATCGCGTTCCTGCCGGACAATCTCTGGATATTCCTGGTGGCGATGTTCGTCGGCTCCTTCGCCGGCAGTGTCGTCATCCCCAGCGGGCATTCGCGCCGACTGGCGGACGCGAAATGAGCGGGTACGACGCCGACGCTATTGTGGTCGGTGGCGGCCTGGCCGGTGTCGCCGCCGCCATCGCCGTGGCGAAAGCCGGGCTCACGACCATCCATCTGGCACCGTCGGGCCCACCCGATCGCCGGACGTCCGCCCTGATGATGCCCAGTGTCGACTATCTCCGTGGCGCCGGCCTCATCGATGAACCGGCCGCACTTGGACATGCCCTGACGCAGATCCGCATCATCGACGCGACCAACCGGCTGATCCGGGCGCCTGAAACGCTGTTCGATGCAGCGGAAGCCGGTATGGACGCCTTCGGCTGGAACTTCGCCAATATCCGCCTCATGGAGCGCTTCCACCAGGCGGCCGCATCCTTGTCCAATCTACAAACCCGGGATGTCGGCGTGACCGAACTTGGCGGCACGACGGTCAAGCTCACCGATGGTGCCGGCCTGTCGGCGCCCTTGATTGTCGGCGCCGACGGAAAGAAGTCCCTGGTGCGGGCTGCGGCGGGCCTGAAGGCGCGTGAGGCCAGCTTCGAGCAGGCGGCGCTGGTCTGCGATCTCGATCTCGGACGCCCCATTGGTGGTACGTCCATCGAGTTTCACTACCCGCGGGGGCCCTTCACCCTAGTTCCCGCCGGCGCCAACCGCGCGAACCTGGTATGGATCGACGACCACGCTGTGCTCGAGGCCGCCAAGGCGGGCGGCGAGTCGGCGCTGCTAGCGGCCTTCGCCGAGAAGTCCCAACGCCTGTTTGGCGCGATCACGCTAGCGAGCCCTGCCTTTATCTTCCCGCTCAGCACACTCAGCGTCAACAGCGCCGGAGCCGATGGCGTCGTGCTGGTGGGCGAAGCGGCACATGCCTTTCCGCCCATTGGAGCGCAGGGACTCAATCTGGGCCTGCGCGACGTGGCCGACCTGGCGGCGTCACTGGCCGCGGTTGATCGCACCGCGCCCGATTGGGCCATTGCCGTCAGCCGCGACTATGCGGCGCGGCGCGCCGGCGATCTGTCGCGCACCGGCGGCATGGTCGATACCCTGTTCCGCTCGCTGCTTGCCGACATGCTGCCGGCCCAGGCGCTGCGCGCCGGGGGACTTTGGGCCCTCAAGCTTGCTCCGGCTTTGCGCAAGCAGGCCTTTGCGGTGGGCATGGGCAGTCGCTCCTGACCTCTCCCTTCGGGGGAGAGCTAAGAAACAAAAAGGGCGCCGTCACCGGCGCCCTTTTTTCATTCTGATGTTCAGCTTTACTGGGCCGGAGCCGCGGGAGCGACGGGAGCCGGGGCGGCGCCATCGGCAGGAGCCGCAGCGCCACCGTCGAGCTGGCGGCGCAGTTCTTCGGCGCGATCCTGCAGCACCTGCTCCAGCGCATTCTCGCCCGAGGTTTCCTGGCGGAATTCGTCGAAGGTCAGCGCAGCCTCGCCGTCATAGGCGGCGGTGAAACCGGCCAGGGTGATTTCGATGGTCAGGTCCTGGTTCTGGCGGTTCTTGGCGGTGAGCTTGAGCACGCCGCCCTTCTTGAGCGAGTTCACATACTGCTCGTTGATCACGAGCTGGGTGGCGCAGGAGGTCGGGTCGCACAGCATGTAGGGCACGCGGATCGGCTTGGCGCCGTCGATCTGCCAGGTCAGGCCGAACGGCAGCAGCACGCCGAGGGGAACCGCAGCAACGGCAAGCAGCCGGCTTTCCTGGCCCGGATCATCGCGCAGCAGGAACGAGCCGAGGAACTGGCCATTGGCCAAGACCACCTGGCGCATGATGCACGCCTGCTGGCCATCGGGCAGCGGGTCACAGACCTTGAGCCAGTTTGAACTGGCGCCAGCAGCGGCGTCGGCGGCCGGGGCAGCGGCCGCGTCGGTCGCGGCAGGTGCCTCAGCGGCTGGCGCTTCGGCAGCAGGCGCCTCGGCAGGAGTGGCCTCCTGTGCGTAAGCCGACAAGGGGGACAGCATGAGCGCGGCCACCGCAAAACCGGCGACGAGGGGTTTCCTGAGGTTCATAGAATTTCCTTGGCTTCTTTGGCGGTCCCGGTGACCTTGTGCCACCTTGAGAATTGAACTGCCCTTCAAGTGCTGAATTCGGGCAATAACATGACCGATACTGCTTGCCAAAGCATTATGGCAGGACAGGGTTGATACGCCCCGCTCAGGACGCATTTTCGGCCAGTTTTGCCAGCCGCGACAGTATTGCTGCTGCGCCCTTGAGCCGGTCATTCGGCGTCGGCCAGTTGCGCGCGAACACGAGTTTCTGATCGGGCTTGATGCGAACCTGGTTGGCCGGGTCGCTCACCAGGCGCACCAGGGCCGTCGGATTGGGGAATTCGTTGTTGCGCAGACTGATGACGGCCCCCTTGGGACCGGCATCGACCTTTTCGACATTGGCCTGGCGGCAGAGCGCCTTGACCAGGATCACCTTGAGCAAGGCCTCGACTTCCTCGGGCAGCGGTCCGAAGCGGTCGATCAGCTCGGCGCCGGCGGCGTCGATATCGCGGATATCGGTCAGATCGCCCAGGCGGCGATAGAGCTGCATGCGCAGCTGCAGGTCGGGCACATAGTGCTCGGGGATCATCACCGGCATGCCCAGCGAGATCTGCGGGCTCCACTCGTTGCGATCCTCGTATTCCTCGTCGCCGCTCTTGAGGTTGGCCACCGCCTCTTCCAGCATCGCCTGGTAGAGTTCGTAGCCTACCTCGCGGATATGGCCGGACTGCTCGTCACCCAGCAGGTTCCCTGCCCCGCGGATATCGAGGTCGTGGCTGGCGAGCTGGAAGCCGGCACCCAGCGATTCCAGTGATTGCAGCACGCCCAGGCGCCGCTCGGCCGTGTCGGTGAGCTTGCGATCAGGTGGCACGGTGAACAGGGCATAGGCGCGCGCCTTGGCCCGGCCGATGCGGCCGCGGATCTGGTAGAGCTGCGCCAGCCCGAAATGGTCGGCGCGATGCACGATCAGCGTATTGGCATTGGGGATGTCGAGACCCGATTCCACGATCGTCGTCGCCACCAGCACGTCGAACTTGTTGTCGTAGAAGGCATTCATGATGTCGTCGAGCTCGCCCGGCGCCATCTGCCCGTTGGCGACCACGAAGCTGACCTCTGGCACCTGCGCCTTGAGGAAGTCGGCAATCTCGTGCTGGTCCTTGATGCGGGGCACGACGTAGAAGCTCTGGCCGCCACGGTATTTCTCGCGCAGCAGCGCCTCGCGGATCGACAGCGCGTCGAAGGGCGAGATGAAGGTACGGATGGCCAGCCGGTCGACCGGCGGAGTTGCCAGCAAGCTGAGGTCGCGCACCCCAGTCAGCGCCAGTTGCAGCGTGCGCGGAATCGGCGTCGCCGTCAGCGTCAGCACGTGCACATTGGCCTTGAGCTCCTTGAGGCGCTCCTTGTGGCCCACGCCGAAATGCTGCTCTTCGTCGATGATGAGCAGGCCCAGGTCCTTGAACTTGATCGTCTTGCTCAAGAGCGCATGGGTGCCGACCACGATATCGACCTGGCCATCGGCCAGCCCTTCCTTGGTCGCCTTGAGTTCGTTGGCGCTGACCATGCGCGAAGCATGGCGCACGCGCACCGGCAGGCCCTTGAAGCGCTCGCTGAAGGTCTTGAAGTGCTGCCGGGACAGCAGCGTCGTCGGCACCACGACCGCCACCTGCTTGCCGCTCAGTGCAACAGCAAAGGCCGCGCGCAACGCCACTTCCGTCTTGCCGAAGCCCACATCGCCGCAGACGAGGCGATCCATGACGCGGCCCGAGGTGACGTCGTCGAAGACCGCCTCGATGGCGGCCATCTGGTCCTCGGTTTCCTCGTAGGGGAACCGCGCCGCGAATTCGTCATAGGCGCCCGGGTTGATCTCGACCACGTCGGCCCGCGTAAGCAAACGCGCCGCCGCGATCTTGATGAGCTGCTCCGCCATTTCGCGGATGCGCTTCTTGAGCTTGCCCTTCTTGGCCTGCCAGGCCACGCCGCCCAGCTTGTCCAGCGTCACATGGCCATCATCGCTGCCGTAGCGCGTCAGCAGCTCGATATTCTCGACCGGCAGGTAGAGCTTGGTGTCGCCACCATATTCCAGCTCGACGCATTCATGCGGCGCGCCGCCGGCCTCGATCACCTTGAGCCCGATGAAGCGGCCGATACCATGATCGACATGCACCACCAGGTCGCCGGCATTGAGGCTAGCCGCCTCGGTGAGGGCGTCGCTCGCCTTCTTCTTGCGCTGCGGCCGCAGGATACGCTCGCCGAGGATATCCTGCTCGGACAGGACCAGCAGGTCCTTGGTCTCAAAGCCGGTTTCGAGCGGCAGCACCACCAGCGAGGTGGTTGCGGCGCTCGTCGTCTCGGCGTCCCGCCAGTTCTCGGCAAGACGCGGATTGGTCAGCCCGTGGTCCTTGAGCACCTGCACCATGCGGTCGCGGGTGCCCGTGCTCCAGCAGGCGATGACAGCCCGCCTGCCCTCGCGCCGCTCGGCCAGCAGCCGATCGACCACGGACTGGAACAGGTTGGTGTCGGTGGCCTGTCGCTCGGCGGCAAAGCTGGGGGCAATATGTCCGCCCGCATCATCCGCAGCCTTGGTGCCCGGCGCCAGGAACTGGCTGAGCTGGATCACCGAGGCCCCCGCCAGGCCGTATGGGTGCTGGTCGACGGCGTAGAGCAATTCGGGCTTGATCGGCTTGTAGGGCGCGCCGGAGCCGGCCACCACAGGCAGCAGGCGCGCCGCCTCGCGGGCGTCGTAATAGTCCTGCACCTGCGTCTTGCGATCGGCATAGGCCTCAGCCGCCTGCTCGTCGAAGACGAACGGCGCGTCGCCGACATAATCGGCCAAAGTGTCGAGATGCTCGTAGAAGAAGGGCAGCCAATGCTCGGTGCCCGAATAGCGCGAGCCGCCGCTGACCGAGGCATAGAGCGTATCGTCGACGGTATTGCCGCCAAAGGTCGCCGTGTAGTTCTGGCGGAAGCGGCGGATGGTTTCTTCCGTCAGCACCACTTCGCTCATGGGCGTCAGGTCGACGCGCTTCAGCGTTCCTGTCGTGCGCTGGCTGTCCGGATCGAAGGTCCGGATCGATTCAAGCTGGCTGCCGAAGAAGTCGAAGCGCAACGGCGCCTCGGCGCTGGCGGGAAACAGGTCGATCAGCCCGCCGCGCACCGCATACTCGCCGCTCTCGCGCACCGTCGGCACACGGAGATAGCCGTTGTTCGCCGCCCAGGCGATCAGCTTGTCGCTATCGACGATGCGGCCCGTCGCGGCCGAAAACGACATGGTTTCGACCACGTCGCGCGGCGGCAGTTTCTGGATCAGGGCATTGACCGCCGTCAGCACCACGGCGCCCTTGGCGCCCGAGGTCAGCGCCGCCAGCGTATTCATGCGGGCCGCGATGGTCACGTTGTTGGGCGACACCCGGTCATAGGGCAGGCAGTCCCAAGCCGGCAGCGTCAGGACAGTGTGTCCCGGCAGCATGGCGGTGAGAATATCCGCCATGCGCTGCAGCCGGCGGCCGTCGCGCGCCACGAAGACCAGGCTCGCCGCGTCATCGGGCGCCGCCTCGATGCGCTGCTGCACCAGGCGTGCCAGCACCATGGGCTGCATGCCATCGGGCACGTTGGCGATGGTGCGCGTCGGGCGCTGGGACACGACTTCGTTCATTTGGCCAGCCGCGCCTGATGATCGGCGATCACTTCGGCGAGGAATGCCCGATCGACATTTTCGGGCGGCTCCTCCTGACCCATAACCCATTTGAGCAGAGGCGGGTCTTCCTCGTTCATGAGCGCTTCCAGCCTGTCCAGGCTCCGTTCATCCATGGCCTCGGTATGGGCGTCGGCATAGGGCCCCAGGATCAGGTCCATCTCCTTGGTTCCCCGGTGCCAGGCCCGGTAGCGCAGCCGCTTGCGGCGCATGGCAATGTCTTCACCGGCAGTCATTCGACGCACCATGATCCTGGGTTTGTTCCCGATTTGGACACTCCTCTTACGCGATAGAGCGTCGGCCCTCAATGCCCAAACACACACCGCGTTCCCTCGGGCTTGACCCGAGGGCCATTCGACGCTTGAACCATGTTGCGGTCGGCCCTCGGGTCTAGCCCGAGGGAACGCAGCGGTTGTGGCGAAGATGGTGGAAACCTACCCTGCCGCGTAGGAGAATCATCGCCCGTGAGCCGCCCGGAAACCCTGTCGCCGCTGTTCCGTTCGCTGCACTCCATCAAGGGTGTCGGCGACAAGCTGGCTGCGCTGCTGACCCGCTATTTCGGGGCGCCCGAGGGCCAGGAAGCCATTGCCCTCGACATCCTCATGCACATGCCTTCAGGCGTCGTCGACCGGCGCCGGCAGGTAGGAATCGCCGAGGCCTATCTCAACCAGATCGTCACGCTGAAGCTCCACATCGACCGCCACCAGCCGCCACCGCGCGGACGGCCGCAGGTGCCGCACCGGGTGTTTGCCCATGACGAGACAGGCGACGTCAGCCTTGTGTATTTCGGCAGCCAGGGCGGATGGGTGGAAAAGCTGCTGCCTGTGGGCGAAGAGCGCTTTGTCTCGGGCAAGGTCGACTTCTTCAACGGCGAAAAACAGATCACCCACCCAGACTATGTCGTCGAGCCCGATAAGTTCGCCACCCTGCCCCTGGTCGAGCCGGTCTATCCCCTCACCCAGGGCCTGAGCTCAAAGGCGCTGGCCAAACTGGTGCGGCAGGTGGTCGACGGCCTGCCCGAGCTGCCGGAATGGACCGCTGTCGACACCATGGCGCAGCGCAAATGGCCGAGCTTTGCCGAAGCGATGCGGGCGGTGCATCTGCCTGATAATCCCGACGAAGCCCAGCTGTGGTCCCCTGCCCGCATGCGCCTGGCTTATGACGAATATCTCGCCGGCCAGATCACCCTGCAACTGATCCGCTCCACCATGGTGGCGGCCCGCGGCATTTCCCGCATATTCACTGGTGAGGTGACAAACAGGGTAACGCAGGCGTTGCCCTTTTCGCTGACCGAGGGACAGCAGCAGGCCGTCGATGAAATCCGCGCCGACCTCGCCTCGCCTGACCGCATGTCGCGCCTGCTGCAGGGCGATGTGGGCGCAGGGAAGACCGTCGTGGCGCTGATGGCGATGGCAGCCATGGCCGAAAGTGGCGCACAGTCCGCCATGATGGCGCCGACCGAGCTGCTCGCGGCGCAGCATTTCAAGACGCTCAAGCCGCTCTGCGATCAGGCCGGACTTGGCTGCGAACTGCTGACCGGCAAGATGCCCGCCGCCGAGCGCCGCGCCAAGCTGGCTGGCATTGCCAGCGGCGAAACCACCGTCGTTGTCGGTACGCATGCCTTGTTCCAGTCTGGCGTCGAATTCCACAATCTGGGCCTGACCGTGGTCGACGAGCAGCACCGCTTCGGCGTCCATCAGCGCCTTGCCCTCTCCGACAAGGGCAAGCACACCGACTTGCTGGTCATGACGGCAACGCCCATCCCGCGCACTCTGGTGCTCACCCATTTCGGCGACATGGCCGTCAGCGTGCTGCGCGAGAAGCCGCGCGGTCGCCAGCCCATTGATACGGCGGTCCTTTCCATCGGGGACTATCCCCGGGTCATCTCCCGCCTGCAATCCCGGCTCGCCGAAGGTGCCCAGGCGTTTTGGGTGTGCCCGCTGGTCGAAGAAAGCGAGCATCTCGAGGTGGTCGCGGCTGAGGATCGCTTTGCCGAGCTGCAGCAGGTGTTCGGGGACCAGGTGGCGCTGGTCCACGGCCGCATGAGCGCCGCAGCCAAACAGGAGGTCATGCAGCGGTTTTCAGCCAATGAACTCAAGCTGCTGGTCGCCACAACCGTCATCGAGGTGGGCGTCGACGTCCCCAATGCCTCGATCATGATCATCGAGCATGCGGAGCGGTTCGGTCTCGCCCAGTTGCACCAGTTGCGCGGCCGGGTCGGACGTGGCTCACAGCGCTCGGCCTGCCTGTTGCTCTACAAGGACCCGCTCAGCGAAACCGCCAAGGCGCGTCTGGAAACCATCAAATCCACCGAAGACGGCTTCGAAATCGCCGAAAAGGACCTCGAGCTCCGCGGTCAGGGCGATGTCCTCGGCACCCGCCAGTCCGGCATGCCTGGCTATCGCCTGGCCGTGCCCGATGTGCACAGGCACCTGCTCGACTATGCCCATGACGAGGCCAAGGATTTGCTGAAACGCAACCCCGGCCTCGCCGGGCCCGAAGGCGAAGCGGCGCGTACGCTGTTGTATTTGTTCAGGAAAGACCTGGCGATCCCACTCATCCGGGCTGGATAAGACGATGCAGATCAGAGCCTTCGCAGCCGCCGATACCGAAGCCGTCGTCGCCCTGTGGCAAGCCTGCGGGCTCGTCCGACCCTGGAACGATCCGCATAAGGACATTGCTCGCAAGGGGAAGGTGCAGCCCGAGCTGTTTCTGGTCGGCGAGCTTGATGGCGCCGTCATCGCCACGGCCATGGGCGGCTATGACGGGCATCGTGGCTCCGTCTACTATATGGCTGTCAGCCCTGCCCATCAGGGCAAGCGCTATGGCGCTACCCTGCTGGCGCAGCTTGAAACCCTGCTGCTGGCCGTGGGATGCCCCAAGATCAATCTCATGGTCCGAGCCGGCAACCCGGTCGCCGACTTCTACAATGGGCTCGGCTATTCGCTGGAAACCTCCGCCTGCTATGGCAAGCGGCTGATCCCCGACGAGTAACGGCTATTCCACCGTCACCGACTTGGCCAGGTTGCGCGGCTGATCGACGTCCGTGCCCATGAACACGGCCGTGTGGTAGGCCAGCAATTGCACAGGAATAGTCGCCAGGATCGGCGCGACGAAGCTCGAAACGTGTGGAATGACGATGATATCGGCCACGCCGTGACCGACGGTTCGCGCGCCCTCGGCATCGGTGATCAGGATGATCTTGCCGCCGCGCGCGGCGACTTCCTGCATGTTGCTGAGGGTCTTGTCGACCAACTCATCGGACGGCGCGACCACGATGACGGGCATATCCTCGTCGACTAGCGCGATGGGGCCGTGCTTTAGCTCACCTGCTGCATAACCTTCGGCATGGATGTAGCTGATTTCCTTGAGCTTCAGCGCGCCTTCCATGGCGATCGGGAACATGGGACCACGGCCCAGATAGAGCACGTCCTTGGCCTTGCTGAGCCGCTTGGCAATGTCGATGATCTGGGTTTCGGTCGCCAGCGCCTGCGAGACTGCCGCAGGCAAGCCTGTCAGTGCCCGCACGAATTCCTGCTCTTTGCCTGCATCGAGCACGCCGCGCGCGCGTCCAGCGGCAATGGCGAGGCTGGCAAGAGCCGTCAGTTGCGCCGTCAGTGCCTTGGTCGAAGCGACACCGATCTCGGGTCCGCACAGGATCGGGAAGACCACGGAGGATTCCCGCGCGATGGTCGATTCCAGGGTATTGACCAGCGAAGCCACATGCTGGCCCTGGCCAGCGCAGTAGCGCAGGGCCGCCAGCGTGTCGGCGGTTTCGCCGGATTGCGAGATGAACAGGGACAAACCGCCTTTTTCGAGCGGCGGCTCGCGGTAGCGGAACTCGGAGGCCACGTCGATATCAACAGGCAGCCGAGCGTAGCGCTCGAACCAGTACTTGCCGACGGCGCCCGCGAGATAGGCGGTGCCGCAAGCGCTGATGGTCAGGCGGCTAAGATCGGCGAAGTTGAAGGGCAGTGTTTCGCGAATGGCGACCTTCTCGGCGCCCATATCCACATAGTGGCTCAGCGTGTGCGAGATGGTTTCGGGCTGCTCGTAGATTTCCTTGGCCATGAAGTGGCGATGGTTACCCTTGTCCACCATCACGGCCGAAGCCTGCGAAATCATCAGTTCACGCTGGACGATGGCGTCTTTTCCATCGCGGATGGTCACGCCCTTATGGGTGATGACCGCCCAGTCGCCGTCTTCCAGGTAGGTCAGGCGCGAGGTGAAGGGCGCCAACGCCATGGCATCCGAGCCCAGATACATTTCGGTCGTGCCATAGCCGATGGCCAGCGGGGCGCCGTGACGGGCGGCGATCAGCAGCCCCTCCTCGCCCTTGAACAGGAAGGCCAGCGCGAACGCACCCCGCAGCTTCTTGAGCGTGCGCGCCACGGCCAGCTCGGGATCGGCGCCGTTGGTCAGTTCGCGCGTCACCCATAGCGCGACAGCCTCGGTATCGGTCTGCGTCTTGGGCAGGTAGCCGTCCTTGGCCAGGTCGTCCAGCATCTCGCGGTAGTTCTCGATGATGCCATTGTGGACCACGGCCACGCGGTCGGTCGCATGCGGGTGGGCATTCTGCTCGGTCGGTGCACCATGGGTGGCCCAGCGGGTGTGGCCGATGCCGATGCGGCCGGCCAGCGGCTCGAAGTTCAGCTTCTGCGCCAGGTTGCCCAGCTTACCCTCGGCACGGCGGCGGGAAATGCCGCCATCTTCCAGCGTCGCCACGCCGGCGCTGTCGTAACCGCGATATTCGAGGCGCTTGAGGGCGTCCACGAGGCGAGTTGCAACCGGTTCGCTGCCTACTATGCCGACGATGCCACACATGTCAGTTGCCCTTCTTCGCTTGCTTCTTGGCTTTGGCAGCCGCAAAAATTTCCTTGGCCCGACCGGGCTTGACCACCTGGCGGGCCCGACCCAGAGCCAGTGCGTCGGCCTCGACGTCCTCGGTGATGACGCTGCCGCTGGCGACCAGCGCCCCGGCGCCCACGGTGACCGGCGCCACCAGCGCAGCGTTGGAGCCGATAAACGCGCCATCGCCCACCACGGTGCGGTGCTTGTTGTAGCCATCATAGTTCACGGTGATGACCCCCGCACCGATATTGACGTCGGCGCCGATCGAGGCGTCGCCGATATAGGTCAGGTGGCTGACCTTGGCGCCCTTGCCGATGTCGGCCTTCTTGATCTCGACGAAATTGCCCACCTTGGCGCCCTCGCCCAGCTTGGCCTCGGGACGCAGCCGCGCAAACGGCCCGACCGAAGCGTTGCGGCCGATATGGGCGCCCTCGATGTGGCTGAAGGCGTGGATAACCGCGCCCTCCTCTATCACCACGCCGGGTCCGAACACCACGTTGGGTTCGATGGTCACGTCGCGCGCAATCTCGGTGTCGTAGGAGAACCACACGCTGCCCGGGTCCTTGAGCGTCACGCCGGCAGTCATGAAATCGGCCCGCCGGAGGTGCTGGAACTGCGCCTCGGCCGCGGCAAGGCGCGTCCGGTCGTCTACGCCCATGACTTCGCCGGCATCGGCCTCGATGAACTCGACGCGGCGGCCGTCGCTATTGGCCAGCTCGACCGCGTCGGTCAGGTAGTACTCGCCCTTGGCATTCTTGTTGCCGATCCGGTCGATGATGCTGCGCAGCGCCTCGGCGCGGAAGCCGATAATGCCGGAATTGGCGAGACCGATCTTGCGCTCTTCCTCGGTCGCGTCACGATGCTCGCGAATGGCCAGCAACCGTCCGTCCTGGGTCAGCAAGCGGCCGAGATTGGTGGGGTCCGCCGGCCGATAGCCGACGACGACGATATCGGCGCCATCGTCGAGCCGGCTGGCAATGGTCGCCACGGTATCGCTCGAAACCAGCGGATTGTCGGCATAGAGCACGACGACATTGCCGGATGCGCCCTCGAAAGCCTCGCGAGCCTGGCGCACGGCGTGGCCGGTGCCGAGCCGCTCGAGCTGGCTGAATATCCTTGTCTTGGTGCTGTGGCGGGTCACCTCGGCCTCTACGGCCTCATGGTTGGGCCCGACCACGACGCAAATGTCAGTCGCCCCTGAACGCAGTGCCGTGCGCATGACATGGCCGACCATGGGCATACCGCCCACCGGGTGCAAAACCTTGGGTGTCGCCGATCGCATGCGCGTGCCCTCGCCCGCAGCAAGAATGATCGACAGCAGTTCAGTCATGGAGCTTTCTCCGGCCCGTGCGTTTTGCGCACGCATTTTCACAAGATTATGGCACGCAACCGTTGGCGAACACATAACTGCCGCCGCATGGTTGATCTAGGCGCAAGATATGATTCGATTGCGCCGCCAGGATAATTGCATTGGCTAAAGCATCGGAACAATTCCGGCAATCGGACGTCACGACCTGGGGCATCGTTGCCCTGGTGCTGTCGGGTATTGCCGTGATGGGGGCCAATGTTTCCGCTCTCATGCCCCAGGGCGTGCTGGCGGGCTTGCACAAGACGCGGATCGAAGGGGCCTCGATCGAGCAGTTGCGCGTGCAGGTGAGCGAGCTGCGCGAGGAGCAGATCCGGCTCCGGCGCGAGAACGGCGTGCTCACAGCGCGCTTCGCCCTTGACGAGCAAAGAGGCAACGAGATCACGCGGCGCGTCGGTGCCCTCGAAGTCAGCCTGCCGGTGCTGCTCGAATCCCTGCCAAACGGCGCCAATATCGATCGCAGCAACCTCACGGCAGCCATCGGCAAGGATCCGGCGCTGGTCTATGAAGCCGATGGCGGTTCGGTCGTCGTGCGCCAGCAGCCTATGGCCGAGGCACAGCCGGTGCCCGCGGGCGAGCAGCCGCTGCCCGCGCCGGTGGCCGAAGTCGCTTCGATCCCGGTGCCGAATGAAGCCGCCTTCGGGGTGGCCCTGGGGCCGTCGATCGCATTTGAACAGGCGCCCGAGGCATGGCGCGACCTGACCATGAAGCTTGGTCCGCTCCTGTTTGGCCTGGCGCCTATGCTGGTCGAAGAGGCCAATAGCGACAACAAGCGCCTCATTGTCGGTCCTATCAACCAGCTCTCGGAGGCCACCGCCCTCTGCGCCAGGCTCGAACGCCTGTCGGTATCGTGCCTGCCCATGCCGTTTACCGGAACGCCACTGGCCTATTAGCACTGTTGGGAACAGTCCTGGGCCATGCAGCGATTGCGGTTGACAGCGGAGGCAACGTGGCTATGTTCCGCCGCGACGCCAGCAGCGTCAGATTTTGGTGCGTGCCGGTAGCTCAGTGGTAGAGCATTCGACTTTTAATCGAATGGTCGAGGGTTCGACCCCCTCCCGGCATACCATTCCCAACTTCTGAACGGGCTCGCTGCTTTGTCCCAGGATTTCACTGATCTGCTCAAGGTGCTGGCAACGGCGGCGCTGGTTTTTGCCGCCGGCACGCTGGCCATGCTCTATGTCATCTACCTCTTGGCCCAGTATGGCGCCAACCTGCCCATGGTGGGGTCGCTGCCGCTCAGCGCGCCACCCGAAATGGTGCCGATGCTGGCCGAAAACCAGCTGTTCACGACCCTGGCCGCCGCGCATGTGACCGCCGCGGGGTTGGCGCTGCTGATTGCCAGCAACACCGTCGACATGGCGCTGCTGATCACCTCCAAGGCCGTGGCGGTGGTGATATCCGCCCTGCTCGGCTTTGTGGGCGGGCACATGATCTATCTGCAACTGACCGAGGGCACGCGCTTCGCGCTGGCGCCGCTCACCCCGGTCTTCATCGCCCTGGCGGTGTTTCTCGTGCTCTCATCGGTGCTCAGCGTGCACAGCCTGCGCCAGTTGGGCAACCTGCGCTTCGTGGTGGCAGCGGGCATGGTGGTTATGGGCCCTATGCTGCTGGTGTGGCTGTAGGCTTCTTCACCTCTCCCTTTGGGGAGGTGAAGAGGCTCAAGCCGCCAGCGTAACCACCACAGCCCCGCGGGGCGTCGCCACTACCGTGTGCTCATACTGAACCGTCGGCGCACTCGGCCGCGCCACCAGCGTCCATTCGTCGTCATCGGCCTTCTGGTCGGCCATCTTGCCGCCCAACGACAGAAACGGCTCGATGGTGAAGACCAGGCCGTTGGTCATGCGGCGGCGTTCCGACTTGTCGGGCCAGGTGGCGATTTCGCCGGGCTCGTCGTGGAGGCTGTCGCCGACGCCATGGCTGGCGAGGTTACGGATCAGCGTATAGCCGCCCTTCTTGGCGAACTTGCCAATGGCGTCGCCGATATCGGCCAGCGGCGCGCCAGCCTTCACAGCACCGATGCCCGCCCACATCGCCTTCTTGCCATCGCGACATAGCGCGGCCAGCCGCCTGTCGCCCTCGCCGAGCACGAAGGACGAGCCACAGTCGGCGAAGACGCCGTCCTTCTCCGCAGAGACGTCGATATTGACCAGGTCACCCTCACGCAGCACGCGCTCGCCGGGGATGCCATGGGCAATTTCCTCATTTACCGAAATACAGGTCGCGCCCGGGAAGTTGTAGGTCACCATGGGCGCCGACAGCGCGCCATGCTCGGCGAGCAGCTTGGCACCGATCTCGTCGAGCTCCGCGGTGGTCATGCCCGGACGCATGGCCGAAGCCATGGCGTCGCGGGTGATGGCGCAGATGCGGCCAATGGCCTTGAGCTTTTCGAGCTGCTCTTCGGTGGTGATGGTCACTGTTGCTCCGAGTTATGCGGTGGTGATCAGCCCTTGTTGGCCAGATAATAGGCCAGCAGCCCCTGGGTGGAGCTGTCGTGCCCTTCCCCGCTCTGCTTGCCTTCGACCTTGGGCAGCAGGGCCTTGGCCAATTGCTTGCCCAATTCCACGCCCCACTGGTCGTAGGAATTGACGTTCCAGATCACGCCCTGGGTGAACACCTTGTGCTCGTAGAGTGCGACCAGCGAGCCCAGCGTCTCGGGCGTCAGCTTCTCGTAGAACAGCGTGTTGGACGGGCGGTTGCCCGGGAACATCTTGTGCGGGGTCAGTTCCTTGATCTTGGCCTTGTCGAGCCCCTGCGCCTTGAGCTCCTCGACCACCTCGACCTTGGTCTTGCCCAGCATCAGCGCTTCGGACTGCGCCAGCACGTTGGCAACTAGCTTGTCGTGATGCGGCGGCAGGCTCTCATGCGGCTTGGCGGCGATCAGGAAGTCGCAGGGGATGACGTCGGTGCCCTGGTGGATCAACTGGTAGAAGGCGTGCTGGCCATTGGTGCCGGGCTCGCCCCAGACGATGGGGCCGGTGGACCAGCCGACCGGCTTGCCCGACAGGGTCACCGACTTGCCGTTCGATTCCATATCCTGCTGCTGCAGGTAGGCGGCAAAGCGGGAAAGCCGCTGGTCATAGGGCAGCACGGCATGGGTCGAGAAACCCCAGGCGTTGCGGTACCACACGCCGAGCACAGCCATGATGACGGGCAGGTTGTCTTCGAGCGGCGCCGACAGGAAGTGCCGGTCCATGGCGTCGGCACCCCTCAGGAATCCGAGGAAATTGTCGTAGCCGACGGCCAGCGCGATCGGCAGGCCGATGGCCGACCAGACCGAATAGCGACCGCCGACCCAGTCCCAGAAGCCGAAGATGCGGTCTTCGCGGATGCCGAACTTGGCGCAGGCCGGGATGTTGGTGGAGACGGCGGCGAAATGGTTGGGCACCGCTTCTTCGCCCAGCGTATCGGCGATCCAGTCGCGCGCCGAATTGGCGTTGGTCATGGTTTCGTCGGTGGTGAAGGTCTTGGAGGCGACGATGAACAGCGTGCGCTTCGGATCGAGGCGCTTGAGCACGTCGTGGATATGGGCCCCGTCGACGTTGGACACGTAATGCGCGCGCAGGTCGGCGCGGGTATAGGGCTCGAGCGCCAAGGTCACCATTGCCGGGCCAAGATCGGAGCCGCCAATGCCGATATTGACCACGTCGGTGAACTGCTCGCCGCCATGGCCGCGGATTTCGCCGCTGCGGACGGCATTCGTGTAGGTTTCGATTGCGGCCAGCACGGCGCGCACATCGGGCATCACATCCTTGCCGTCGACCGGCACCGGCTTGTCGCCCTGGTAGCGCAGGGCCATGTGCATCACGGCACGATCTTCGGTGATGTTGATGTGCTCGCCTTCGCACATCTGGTCGCGACGCTCCTCGACGCCAGCCGCGCGGGCCAGATCAAACAGGGCGGCCATGACGTCGCCGTCGATGCGGTTCTTGGAATAATCGAGCAGGATGCCGGCGCCCGTGGCCGAATAGCGCTGGAAGCGGTTGGGATCGATGGCGAACTGCTCGCGCATCGTCACCTCGTCCAGGCGCTTCCTGTGTTTCATCAGCGGATTGAGAGCAGCGCCGCGCGAACCTTTGGCCATGAGTCTTTCCTCAAAGGACCGGCAGATCACCCGCGGCCCATGCCGCGCGCGTCTCTGCCGCAAAATCGTTGAAACGGCCGCCCTCGATTGCACCCCGGCAGCCCTGCACCAGCTCTTGATAATAGGCGAGGTTGATCTGGGAAAGGATCATCGCACCCAAAATCTCTTCTGTCTTAACGAGGTGATGCAAGTAAGCCCGGCTCCAGCGGCGGCAGTTGGGGTTGGGCGAGGCCTCGTCGATGGGCCTGTTATCATCCCTATGCCGGGCGTTTTTCAGGTTGATGACGCCGAAGCGGGTATAGACATGGCCGTGTCGGCCGGCGCGGGTCGGATGCACGCAATCGAACATGTCGATGCCGCGGCCGATGGCGCCAAGGATGTCGTCCGGCTTGCCGACGCCCATCAGGTAGCGCGGGCGGTCGGTGGGCAGCTCGGGCGTGATCTCTTCGATCACCTTGAACATGACCTCCTGCGGCTCGCCCACGGCGAGGCCGCCCACGGCATAGCCGTCAAAGCCGATGGACTTGAGCCCCTGGGCGGAGCGGGCCCGCAACTCTGCATTGTCGCCACCCTGCACGATGCCGAACAGAGCCCGGTTTCGCTGGTTGTTGAAGGCGGTCTTGGAGCGGTCGGCCCAGCGGAGCGACAGCTCCATGGCGCGCTCCATCTCTTTGTATTCGGCCGGCAGCTTCAGGCATTCGTCGAGCTGCATGATGATATCGCTATCAAGCAGCGTCTGGATCTCGATCGAGCGTTCCGGCGTCAGCTCATGGCTCGAGCCGTCGATATGGCTGCGAAAGGTCACGCCCTTCTCGGTCAGCTTGCGCAGCTGGGCCAGCGACATGACCTGGAAACCGCCGCTATCGGTCAGGATCGGACGCTGCCAATCCATGAAGTCGTGGAGGCCACCCTGCGACGCAACACGCTCGGCGCCGGGGCGCAGCATGAGGTGGTAGGTATTGCCGAGGAGGATATCGGCGCCGGTCTCGCGCACCTGGTCGGGATACATGGCCTTGACCGTGCCGGCGGTGCCGACGGGCATGAAGGCGGGCGTCTGGATATCACCGCGCGGCGTGTCGATGCGGCCGCGCCGCGCCATGCCATCGGTGGCGGAAAGGGTGAAGGTGACGAGTTTCATGCGGCGCGTTCTAGCGGGTCGAAGGGACGCAGACAACTGCATGGCCACCGTAGAATAATTTTGCGTTCCTACCTTGAGGCCGGTTGACCCTACGCCGCCGACCACATGATCGCCGAGTGAGCTAGGAGATTGGCTATGACTTTGCAGATCAATCGAGTGACGGAATTTCTGGATCAGTTGCTAACTTTGATAGACGAGAGCGACGCTCCCATCGAAGCAACCCAAGCGTGCAAGTACGCCTATCTGCGGTGGTTGGTCTCTGGCGCTGACAGCTATGAGACTGCCCTTCAGCTCCTTGTGGTTGACTTCGAGGTGTCAAAGCGAATTTTGGGTCAGAGGTGGTGCATTGATGTGCACTAGAGCCCGTCATCCTCCGGCTCTTGCTGCGCGGCCCGCAGCAAGAGCGATGAGTCGCCGTAGGAGTAGAACCGGTACCCCTCCGCGATCGCGTGAGCATAGGCCGCCTTCATCACCTCGAAGCCGGCGAAGGCGCTGACCAGCATGAACAAAGTCGACTTGGGCAGGTGGAAATTGGTCATCAGCGCATCCACCGTGGCGAAGCGGAAGCCCGGCGTGATGAAGATATCGGTATCGCCCATGAAGGGCTGAAGGTTGCCGGTCGCGCGTGACGCCGTCTCCAGCAGGCGCAGGCTCGTCGTGCCAACGGCCACGACACGGCCGCCCAAGGCCTTCTTGACCCGGATGCGCTCGACGGTGGCGGCGTCGATCTCGCCCCATTCGGAATGCATGACGTGGTCGTCGGTATCGTCCACCTTCATGGGCAGAAAAGTCCCCGCCCCAACATGCAGCGTCACGCGCTCGATAGTAACGCCCTTGTCCATCAGCTGCTGCAGCAGGTTTTCGGTGAAATGCAGCCCCGCGGTCGGCGCAGCCACGGCGCCGTCCTCGGCGGCATAGACGGTCTGGTAATCGACCAGGTCACGGTCTTCGACATCGCGCTTGGCCCCGATATAGGGCGGCAGCGGCATGGCGCCGTGTGACTTGATCGCCTCGTCGAGCTGGGCGCCGCCGAGTTCGAATTCGAGAGTCACTTCGCCCGTGTCACCCTTACCGGCGACCCGCGCCACCAGGGCGTCGGCCTGGCCGTTGCCCAGTTCCAGCCGATCGAGCAAAGCCAGCTTCTTGGCTGGCCGGGCAAAGGCGCGCCAGGTGTGGGCGTCAACGCGCTTGTGCAGGTTGAACGAGACATTGGCCCGGTTTTCGCCGCGCACACGGGTGCCACGCAGCTCGGCCGGCAGGACGCGCGTATCGTTGACGACGAGCACATCGCCGGCCTTCAGCAGCCACAGCAGATCGGGCACGTGTCGGTCAGAGAGGCCGATCAGGGGGTCGACGACCAGCAGGCGCGCGCTGTCGCGTGGCTCCACTGGATGCAGGGCTATGAGCTTTTCGGGCAGGTCGAAGTCAAAATCGGAGACACGCATGGAGCGTCCCTAGCATTGGCAATCCGCCAGCGAAATCCACCGCACGCTCCGCGCGTTGCGCAGGCCGCATAGGAAAACCGCAGTGTTGCACGAATGCGCTAGTAAAGGCGCCAAGCGCAAAGCGATCTCCTAGAGCATCCGGACCATCAGTGCACCGACAACGATCAGGCCAGCCCCGGCCAGGCGGCCCACCGAAATTTCGCGCACTGCCATGCCCATGAAGCCGACCTTGTCCAGCAGCATGCCCCCGATCAGCTGCCCGGCGACCGAAAGCGCCATGACGGCTGCCGCGCCGATCATCGGCGTCAGGGTAATGTTGGAGAACACGTAGAATGCGCCGAGCACGCCACCGGCAACGAAGGTCCAGGGCGCCGGCGCGCTGAAGTTGATCGGGGTCGAACTTAGGAAGCTATGGCCGAAGGCCAGGACCCACAGCAGAACTGCGCCGGCGACAAACGACACGCCTGCCGCCGCGATCGGCACGCCCAGGTTTCGACCAAGCTGGGCATTGATCGGCGCCTGCGTGGCAATGCAGGCGCCAGCGACGATGCCCATCAGCGCCCACAGCACTGTATCCATTTTCATCAAACAACCTGATCTGGGCCGGCCCGCCGGAAACGGCGGGTCCGGCTGGCGGAGACCGAAACTAGAAACCGATTCCGGTCTCCGCGCAAAGTGCCTGGTGCCGGCTCTCAGGTTGCGTCGCAGGCAACAGCCCAGGCGCCCAGGCCAGGGATCCGCAGCGTGCCGGCCGCCACGGTCATGTCACCTTCTTCGGACTTCCAGATACGCAGTTCGGCGATCGCGGCGCTGACTGCTTCGTCGTAGAGATCGACGATCAGCACCTCCTTGTCGCTGAAGCCCTGCCCGACCGTCATGATGGCGCCCTCGCCATAGGCCTCGCTCGTCGTCCAGTGCTGGGTGTCGTGGCGCATGATGGCGCCTGATGGCATGAAGGCATCTACCGATCCGAGCAGGAAACCCAGCTCGACGGTCCCCTCCTGATCGCCGCAATACATCCACTCGGTCGCCTGCGCGGTGGTGGTCGATGCGCACAGGGCGAGCGCCAGGACGAGGCTAGGGATTGCTGATCTGTTCATCTCAGCCCGCCATGCAGGAAATGTCAGTGGTGGCTTCGCCCGCGGTGACCGTGCCGGCCAGGGGCTCGTCCTCGTTGCCCGTATAGGTCAGGCGGAGCTTGATCAGGATTTCCTCGAAGTTGGGATCGACGAAATCGATCTTGATGCCGTCGTCATCGCCAAAGGCCTGGCCGGTCGCGATCGGGGTGCCCTCGCCGCGTTCCGGACCGGTCGACCAGGCGGTTTCGCCAATCTCGACATAGGCTCCCAGCACGCCGACGACCACGAGACGGCCCAGCGCCACATCCACGGTGGCGCCCTCGCCGCGGCACATCAGGCCTTCGCTGGCCTGCACGCTCGTTGCCAATGCCAATACGGCGGCCATTGTCGCCACGCTACGTGATTTGGACTTCATCTCATTCTCCCCCACCAAGCCTTGTTCGTTTCTGAGGTGGCTTGAAGCAGAATCTGGATGAATGGCCCGTGAACGAACAAAAAGGAGCGGCCCACTGGACAGTGGGCCGCTCCAAAATGCGCATGATGCGCCAGAATTAGGCGGCGATATCAGCCGCGACTTTGACCGAAAGCATCTTGTCCGGGTTGATGACCGGCTCACCGCGCTTGATCTGGTCGACGTGTTCCATGCCTTCGATAACCTTGCCCCAGACGGTGTACTGCTTGTTGAGGAAAGGGGCGTCGCCGAAGCAGATGAAGAACTGCGAATTGGCCGAATCCGGGTTCTGCGCGCGGGCCATCGAGGCGGTGCCGCGAACGTGGGGCTCGGCGTTGAATTCCTGCTTCAGGTCGGGGTACTTGGAGCCGCCGGTGCCACGGCCCTGCGGGCAGCCGGTCTGGGCCATGAAGCCGTCGATCACGCGGTGGAACACGATGCCGTCATAAAAGCCTTCGCGCGCCAGCTTCTTGATATGCGCGACGTGATTGGGCGCCAGGTCAGGCCGCATGGCGATGACGACGTTGCCCTTGGTGGTTTCGATGACGAGGGTGTTTTCGGGATCGGCGTAATCGGCCATGGATCTGACTTTCGGTTGGGAAATTGTGGCCCGCATGTAAGGCCATTGGGCTGGCGGTGCAACCACCGCAAGAGGCAAAACTAGTCACCTGAATTCGCAGTCGACACCCTCCCCCTTGTGGGGAGGGATCAAGGGTGGGGGTGATTTGGCCGCGATATCGGGGCTCCCACCCCCTCCCAGCCTCCCCCATCAAGGGGGGAGGAGCCGCGCAGGGTCCGCAGGGCGTCTGGCCGGTAGAACGTTACTTGTATTCGATCTTGGCGGTGACGATCTTGTCCGGGTTGGCCACGGCGCCATTCTGCGATTGCGGACCCTTCTCGAGCCCGTCCACCACTTCCATGCCGCTCACGACCTTGCCGAACGCGGTGTATTGATGGTCGAGAAAGCTCGCATCGGCCGTGGTGATGAAGAACTGCGAGTTGAACGAATCTTCCTCCTGCGACCGTGCCGCGCCGACCACACCGCGCTGGAAGCTCTCCGCGTTGAACTCGGCCTTGACGTCGGGCAGGTCCGAGCCGCCCATGCCGGCCATGGACAGATCGAATTCCGAACCGCCGCTCTTGCCGAACTTGACGTCGCCAGTCTGCGCCATGAAGCCGTCGATAACGCGATGGAACACCACGCCGTCATAGGCGCCCTGCTCGGTCAGCGTAATGATGCGCTCGACATGCAGCGGTGCGATTGCCGGCAGCAGCTCGATATCGACGGTGCCGTCTTCGAGCGTCAGGATCAGATGCGGAGTGCCGGTCTGGGCGATGGCGGGCATGGCGGACAGCGCTGCCGCGCCGATGACGAGGGCGCCGAACAGGCGACGGGTGAAGGCGGTCATTTGCTTTTCAGGGCCTTGAGAACGATTTGTGGGACAAAGGCGGAGATATCGCCGCCCATTTCAGCGATCTGGCGCACCAATGTGGCCGAGATATGCCGCACGGGCGGGCTCGATGGCAGAAAGACGGTCTGCAGGTCCGGCGCCATCTGCGCGTTCATGCCCACCATCTGCATCTCGTAATTGTAGTCGGTGGTGTCGCGTAGGCCGCGGATGATCAGCTTGGCGCCATGCTCGCGGGCAGCGTTGACCATGAGGCCGGAGAAGTCGACGATCCTGAATTCGGTATCGGTTCGCTTGCCGACCGGGCCCAGCACCTGTTCGAGGATGGCGATGCGGTCCTCATGGGCAAAGAGCGGACTTTTCTTGGTCGCGCTGATCCCCACGGCAACCACCAGCGTATCCACCAGCTTGCAGGCGCGCTCGATGACGTCGAGATGTCCGTTGGTCAACGGATCGAATGAGCCGGGATAGAACCCAACCAGCCTGCCCATGACGCTTCTCCCCGTTGTTGTTGCGAGGGTTTTGTCATGGGGCGGAAGTCATGGCAAGGCGCGGACGAAGACGTCGAGCATGTCATCGCCGACGCCACGTTCCACCAGGCTCCAGCCGCCCTTCGCATAATAGTCGTGCAGGTGGGGCTTGGCTGGGAGGTAGCAGCGATCGCAACCCTGGGCAGCAAGGCACGACAGGGTGGAACTCACCAGTGCGCGGCCTATGCCCTGCCCTCGCGCCTTCGGTTCGACCCAGAGCGCAGCGACACATGGGCCGAGCTCCGAACGAGCGGCAATGTCGGACTGAATGGCCGTTACTGTCCCGACGAAGCCATTGTCGTCCAGCGCGACAAGCGTGAACGGGAAGTCAGTGGCGGCCAGAACGTCGTCAAGGGCCGCCTCCAGAACGTCCAGCGGCGACCCGTATGGCTCCCAGAAGGCACGCCAGATGCGATCGGCAACGATGGGCCGGAGCTCCGGGTGCTGTCTCAGGCTTGCAATGGTAAGGGAGCTCAACCCCGCGATCACGCCCGCTTCTGCAGCGCCAGCCACACCCCGCCGACCATCAGGATCACCCCGGAAACGCGGTTGAGCATGCGGACGCGGGCGACGGAGAGCAGGTGACGGGCCCGGCCGGCCGCGAGCGCATAGACGCTGTCGCTCATGGCGGCCACAGCCAGGCAGATCAGGCCCAGCGTCATGATCTGGCCAAAGGCCGGGCGCGTCAGATCGACAAACTGCGGCAGGAAGGCGCTCAGGAACAGCAGCGTCTTTGGGTTGGACCAGTTGGTCAGCGCACCCTGCCAGATATAGCGTCCGACGGGCAGGCGATCGCCATCGGCCATGGCGAGCTGGCCATTGGACCGGAACATCTTCCAGCCGATCCAGACCAGGTACGCCGCGCCGGCCAGCTTGATGATCTCGAAAGCGCCGGACACCAGCGTCATCACCGCCTCAAGGCCCACCGCGACGATGAACACCATGCTGATCATGCTCAGCGCGGTACCGAGGATGGTGAAGAGCCCTGCCCGCGTTCCGCCCGCCAGCGAGTTGGCGATGACGATGGACACCGACGGCCCGGGAATGACGGCAAAGAGCAGGCAGGCGAGCACGTAAGGCAGGATGATGGCGGCATCGATCATGGCGGAGACTCCTGGAAAGCAGAGCAAGCCATCGGCGCCAGATATTGGCAAGTGCCGTCATGCGCTGCAGGACCGATAAAACCTTAACCAGTTCGCCCATCAAAAAATTAGGTGGGACAGGCTAGGACGAAGGGCAATGACACATCCGGGGGACATGGATGGGCTCCTACTTCGATGGCATGCTGCGCTACTTCGAGATCTCCGGGCGAAGCACGCGCATGCAGTACTGGATGTTCTTTCTTATCCAGTTCGTCCTGCTGGTGCTGGCCGTCGTCGCGGATTTTCAGCTCGGCGGTCTCAAACAGCCCAGGAACCCGCAGGCACCCCTGACCCTGTTCGTGATCTTCGTGCATGTCATCCCCGCCATCACCGTGAGCATCCGCCGCCTGCATGACATCGGCAAATCAGGCGCCTGGTACCTGCTTAATTTCGTCCCGTTTGGCGGCGTGGTCCTGTTTTTCTGGGCATGCTGCGCCTCTGAACCCGGCACCAATATCTACGACGGCCCAAGCCCCACTACCTACGAGCCACGCGGTGGAAGACAACCACGGCAGCCTGAGACGACCATTCCACGGGCGGTGCGCATGGGCAGCGGAGCGACGCGCCCTCCCGCGCCGGGCTATGACGGGCTCGGCGCGCCCGAGCGCTTCATCTAATCACCAAAAGCCAAGGGGCGCCGAAGCGCCCCTTTTTCTTATTCTGCCGCCGGCGCGTCCGGCGCGTCAGGTGCCTCGGGCGGGGCGATATCCTCGTCGCCTTCCGGCTCGCTGATATGTTCCACCGACATCACCTTCTCGCCTTCGGCCGTATCGAACACGATCACGCCCTGGCTGCCGCGACTGACGATGCGGATCGGCTTGTCACCACCGACAGGCAGGCGGATGGTCTGGCCGCCATCGCTGATCAGCATGATCTGGTCGGTGTCTTCCACCGGGAAGCTCGAGACCAGGTTGCCGTTGCGCTTGTTGACGGCCATGGCGACGATGCCTTTGCCGCCACGCCCGGTGATCCGGTATTCGTGGCTCGAGGTCCGCTTGCCATAGCCGTTTTCCGAAATGGTCAGGATGAACTGCTCGGTGGCGCTCATCTGGGCATAGCGTTCCTGCGGCAGGTCGCCGGCGACGACATCGCCCTCGTCCGACCCACTATCGTCTTCGGCGCCCTCGCCGCGCACCGCGCGGCTCATCTTGAGATAGGCGGCGCGCTCTTCGGCCGAAGCGTCCGAGTGGTTGATCACGGCCATGGAGATGACCACGTCGCGTTCGGCCAACGCGATGCCACGCACGCCCATCGAGTCGCGGCCCTTGAACACGCGAACATCGTCGACGGGGAAGCGGATGGCCTGGCCCATGGCCGTGGTCAGCAGCACGTCATTGTTTGCCGTTGCCGTCTCGACGCCGACGATCTGGTCGCCCTCGTCGAGCTTCATGGCGATCTTGCCGTTCTGGCGCACCTCGACGAAGTCGGCCAGCGAGTTGCGGCGCACAGTGCCGCGCGTCGTGGCGAACATGATGTCGAGATTGCCCCAGCTCGTCTCGTCTTCCGGCAACGGCATGATGGTGGTCAGCCGTTCACCCTGCTCGAGCGGCAGGATGTTGATCAGCGCCTTGCCGCGCGCATTGGCCTGGGCCAGCGGCAGGCGCCACACCTTGAGCTTGTAGGCGATGCCGCGGTCGGTGAAGAACAGCACCGGCGTATGGGTATTGGCGACGAAGAGGCGGGACACGAAGTCTTCCTCGCGCGTCGCCATGCCCGAGCGGCCCTTGCCGCCGCGGTTCTGCGCCCGATAGGTCGAGAGCGGCACGCGCTTGATGTAGCCCTCATGCGACACGGTCACGACCATGTCCTCGCGGGCGATCAGGTCCTCGTCATCGAAATCGCCGACCACGTCGGAAATCTCGGTGCGGCGCGGGCTGGCGAACTGGTCCTTGATGTCGGTGAGTTCGGTCCGAATGATCTCGACCACCCGCTCGCGCGAGCGCAGGATTTCGAGATAGTCCTCGATCTCGGCACCCAGGCCATTGAGCTCGTCGCCGATTTCGTCGCGGCCGAGCGCCGTCAGGCGGGCGAGACGGAGTTCGAGGATGGCGCGGGCCTGTTCCTCGGACAGGTTGAAGGTGCCGTCCTCGTTGATGCGGTGGCGCGGGTCGTCGATCAGCGCGATCAACGGGGCCACGTCCTTTGCCGGCCAGCGGCGGGTCATCAACTGCTCGCGCGCCGTCGCCGGATCGGGCGCGGTGCGGATCAGGGCAATGATCTCGTCGATATTGGCCACGGCCACGGCAAGGCCGACCAGGATATGAGCGCGGTCGCGGGCCTTGTTGAGCAGGAACCGGGCACGACGCGTAACCACCTGGTGACGGAAATCGATGAAGGCTTCCAGCATTTCGCGCAGATTCATCAATTGCGGCTTGCCGCCATTGAGCGCCACGAAGTTGCAGCCGAAGGACGATTGCACTGCGGTAAAACGGTAGAGCTGGTTCAGCACCACATCGGCCAGCGCATCGCGCTTGATTTCGATGACCACGCGCATGCCTTCGCGCGAGCTCTCGTCGCGCATGTCGGCAATGCCCTCGATACGCTTGTCGCGCACCAGCTCGGCGATCTTCTCGACCAGCGTCGCCTTGTTCACCTGGTAGGGCAGCTCGGTGATGATAAGGGCTTCGCGTTCCTTGCGGATCTCTTCGACGGCCACGCGACCGCGCACCAGGATGGAGCCGCGGCCGGTCTCATAGGCGGAACGAATGCCGGCACGACCGAGGATAATGCCGCCGGTCGGGAAATCCGGGCCGGGCAGCACTTCCATCAGCTCTTCGGTGGTCACCAGCGGATTGTCCAGCACCTTGAGCGCCGCGTCGATGGTTTCGGCGAGGTTGTGCGTCGGCACGTTGGTCGCCATGCCGACCGCGATACCGCTACCGCCATTGACCAGCATGTTCGGAAAGCGCGCCGGCAGCACGGTGGGCTCATGCTCGGAGCCGTCATAGTTGTCCTTGAAGTCCACCGTGTCCTTGTCGAGGTCATCGAGCAGGGCGTTGGTGATCTTCTGCATGCGCACTTCGGTGTAGCGCATGGCCGCCGGCATATCGCCGTCGACCGAGCCGAAATTGCCCTGGCCTTCGACAAGGAGCTCTCCCATGGAGAAATCCTGCGCCATGCGCACCAAGGCCATGTAGACGGCCTGGTCGGAGTGGGGGTGGTACTTACCGATCACGTCGCCGACGACGCGCGCCGACTTGCGATAGGGCTTGTTGTACTCGTAGCCATTCTCGTTCATCGAGAACAGGATGCGCCTGTGCACCGGCTTGAGGCCGTCGCGCACGTCGGGCAGTGCGCGGCTCACGATCACGCTCATCGCATAATCGAGATAGGACTTCCGCATCTCGTCGGTGATGGCGATGATCGAAATGTCGGAGGGCGGCAGCGCGCCAGTTCCGTTCTGAGGCGTATCGGTCACTGGGGTGATTCTTGGTTGTTCGAACTGCTCTTTATCTAGGTGATTTCGGGGGAAATTGCTAATTTTCGCCGGGGGAAGCTGTGGAGAGGCGCGATCAGCCTGCCTTGGCCGGCGGCTGCCGCGACTGACGATAACGCGAGCCGAACTCCCCGAGCGCCTGGAAGGCCGGTCGCAGGGTGAGGCCCAGTTCCGTCAGGCCATAGGCCGCCGACGCATCGGACGATACCCGCAGCACGAGACCGGCATATTCGAGCTCACGCAGATTGCGGGTCAATTCCTTCGGATTGATGCCCGGAACGGCTTTGAGCAGCTGGTTGTAGCGGCGCGGGCCGGCCAGGAACAGCGTGCGCAGCAGGCTCAGCTTCCATTTGCCGGCAAGCGCCGTGATGGCCGCGTCGAGCGGGCAATCCTGTGGCGGCATGCCCGCCTGGACGCGTGTGAAAGCCGGTTGATGGTCGGGTTCATGCAGCATGTGGGGCACGCCTTTGCTTACCTCGCGGTGCGTTGTTTGGCGCCCCGACAGCATCGAGATAGTCGCTACCGGCACCAAAGGAAGGGGCCGGATGCGAAAGGAATGGAAAATGAAGCAAGCGGCACTCATCCTGGGTTCCAACGGCATGATCGGCAGGCGGCTGGCGCCTCTGCTGGAACGCCGCGGCCTTGACGTCCGTCGCGCCAGCCGTAGCGCTACCGGCGCCGGCCGTTTTGATTGGACAGACAAGGCAACCTATCGCCCGGCGCTTGCGGGCGTTGGCGCCGTCTATCTGGTGGTCGCAGATCCCGGCGCCGAACCGGATGCTACCCTGCTGCCGTTTCTCGAGGAGGCGCGGCTGGCCGGTGTGGGCAAGATCGTGGCGGTATCGTCGCTGGGCGTAACGTTTCCCGGTGAGCCCGGCGATTCGCCACGCCGGCGGCTCGAGCAGTTGATCGCCGAAAGCGGCATGGACTGGACCATCCTGCGCCCGAGCGGCTTCAACCAGAATTTTTCCGAGAGCTTCCTGCTGCCAGGGATATTGCAGGCCGGGATGGTTGCCACGGCGACCGGCAGCGGGCCGGTCGCCTTCGTGGATGCCGAGGACATTGCCGCAGTTGCAGGGATAGCACTGACCGAAGGTGGGCATGATGGCCAGTACTACAACCTGACCGGACCGGAGACACTGACCTTTGCCGAAGCAACGGCCGTGATCGCCCAGGCGGCCGGCCGGTCGATTGCCTACCACGCGCTTTCGGAAGCGCAGTTCGCCGGCATTCTGGCAAGCGCCAACGTGCCGCCTGAGGCCATGGCCATCATGGTCCGCGACCAGAGGGCGATCAGCAACGGTGCGGCGACGATTGTTTCGTCTGCCGTGCCGGACCTGACCGGCCGCAAAGCCAGGAGCTTTCGTGACTTTGCCGAGGCGACGGCGGCAGTCTGGCAGGCTTAGGCATGGCCCGACGGTCCTGGCATGGTGGGGGTGCCAGGACCAGCCGGGGGAAGCTGTGGAGATCACCCCTGGGGCACGGCTCGCCGCTGCATCTGGCGGAAGCTTGGCAGGATCAGCGGCGCCAGGGCTGCGCAAAGGTAGAGCGCCGCCGTCAGGCCGAGCGCGGTGACGACGCCCCAGTGGTCGACCAGCAGGCCCGCATAGAGCCCGCCAAACGGCATCAGCGCCCAGGCCAGGGCGCCGACCAGCGCGGTCACCCGGCCCACCATCTGTG